>CAYOVE010000099.1:0-10996 GCA_964407295.1 uncultured Occallatibacter sp. | reverse complement strand
CTGCTCGAGTCGAATCCCGCACCCGCCAGTCCCGCCGCGAGCGTCATGTGCTCAAAGTCCAGCGGCACAAAGGTGAGATTGGCTGGCACGGCAATGGCGGCGGCCGCCAGCAGCGCGCGCTTCCACTCCTGTGTAGCGGGGAAGTCCACTTCAAAGGCGCGTAGTTGAGGAAATGGATTGCGATAGGCGAAGGTATCCAGGCCTGCGCCGAGGATTACATATTGTGAAACCCCGGCCGCAACACATGCTGCCAGATGGTCCTCCGCATAGCGGCTGCGTGCGGCCATAAACGCGCGAAAGGCGCGCGCAAAGGGATGCATCTCGCGGACCGCGTCATAGCTGAACTCGCCGCCGAGCAGCGGAATGGCGATGGGATCCGTGAGGACGCAGGGCTGGTCCAGAACCTGGTGAACGGCGCGCCGCTGAGCCACGCGAAGGGCAGTTCTGCTGGCGCGGCCGGTCTGCATGCTCTGGAGTGTATCTCACGATGCGCGAAGCCGGACTCGTGGCTCGCGCGATTGATAGCGATCGGAAACCTGGCACCGATCTCCGTTCTCTGATCGCTTATTGCGCCTTCACGCGTGTAAAGCTGATCGCTCCAGTCTGGTTGGTCAACGTCATTGCATTCGGACCGTTGAACACATACGCATACTCGGAATCGGGCGGCTTGGGCATGTTCTGAACCCGCTGTACATTACAAACTGGATCGTTCGGAATTCCGCAGGGAACAAGCATGATCTTGGACTTGGGCGACCAGTTTGTGACCGTGAAAATAATATTGTTGGGCGCCACCAGCTTGTAAGGCCCGGCTTGCATCGTCTGAGTCCCGGTATTTGTAACTCCTGTTTGGTCGTATTGACCGTTCGACAGGAACGAAATCGTAATCGTGCCAGATTGAATCGTTGCTCGCCACTGTCCGAGAAGGCTGGCTTGTTGCGCATGTGCCGCGTGCGGCCCCGAACAGATGGCCAGGCCGCATGCAAGAATCGCAGGAAGAACCAGGCGCAGAGCCGCGTTGCTGGTCCCCGTGGGAAGAAGGGAAGCTTTCACAGAAACCTCCTGAGTTTTTGTTGGAGGGGGACGCACGCATCATAGCACCGGCGGATTCGGACCGGAAGATGATTTTTCCATGAAACCGAATCTGAAGGCGGGATTCGCGCCCGACCCCTGAGCGACGCGAATTGAGAGCGCCGCGTATCCTGATTGCCATGAGCTGGACAAATAGTTGGACAAGTAGCTGGATCGGTTGGGCGCTTCTATCCGCCGTATTCGCCGCGGCCACGGCCCTTTTGGCCAAGGTAGGCGTGGCGCACGTTGACTCCAACCTGGCCACGGCGCTGCGCACCAGCGTGGTGGTCGTCTTTGCGTGGGGCATTGTGCTGGCGCTGGGCAGCCACGGCGAGATTCGCGCGCTCGATCGGCGAACGGTGCTCTTCTTGACGCTATCCGGGTTGGCGACAGGACTGTCGTGGCTCTGCTACTTCCGCGCGTTGCAGCTTGGGCCGGCTTCGCGCGTGGCTCCGCTGGACAAGCTGAGCGTGCCGCTGGTGATGGTGTTTGCATGGCTGCTGCTCGGCGAGAAACTGAATGCCGCAGCTGTGATCGGCGGATTGATGATTACGGCCGGAGCCATGGTGATGGTGTTTGGGTGATCGTGAGCCGTTCACCATCCTTATACTGGAACGAATGAAACTGCCTGAAAAAGCTTCACGCCGCATCGCGCTCACCGGATTCATGGGTTCGGGAAAGACGACCGTCGGGCCGCTTGTGGCCGAGCGGCTCGGCTGGACGTTCGTCGATGTGGACGATGTGATCGCGGCTGAAGCCGGCACAACGATTCCCGAAATCTTTCGGAGCGAAGGCGAAACGGAATTCCGCAGGCGGGAGCGCGAAGCAATTTTGAAACTCTCAGGCTGCGAAGGGCTGGTAATGGCGCTCGGCGGCGGCGCGATCGAGGACGCGGCGACACGCGCGCTGCTTCTCACATCTCCCGAGACGCTGGTGGTGCATCTCGAAGTGAAACTTGAGACCACGTTGGCGCGCTGCAAGGGAACCGAAAATCTGCGGCCGGTTCTGGCCGATGAAGCGAATCTAAGAGATCGCTACGAGCGGCGCCTGCCGCTCTACCGCATGGCGCACGTCACACTCCAGGTCGACGCGCTCACTCCGGATGAGGTTGCGGAAGCCATTGTGCGCGCCGCCCAAGCCTGAACCGAATCAGTTTTCATGGCTCAATCTTGAAAAAGTCTTCCTCGGGAGGCCCGGTGAATATCTCCTGCAGAAAAAGCCCCTTCCTCAGCCTCTCCGCTATACTTCTTCACAACCAACCATGAGGCGCCACGTCCTCATCTTCGGTGTTGTCGGCGGCTTGCTGATCGCCGCGCTTCAATGATCGATAAGCCGGAGCGTCGATCCCCTGACCTTCCGGCCTCTGACCTGTCAAACGATTCGCTGAGGAGAATGCATGGCTTCAATCACGGGTTTTGGCGGAGTATTCTTGCGGGCGAACGATCCTAAAGCCCTGTATGAATGGTACGAGCAGCATCTTGGCCTGACGAAGTCCGAAGGGGCATTCGCGTATCCCGCGCCAACGCAGCACCCCCGCGTCGTGTTCGCGCTTTTCAAGCAAGATAATGACTACTTTCCTCCGGCACAGAAAGCCATGATCAATCTCCAGGTGGACGACCTGGATGGATTGCTGGACCGCTTGATCGCCGAAGGCGTCACGGTCGATCCAAAACGCGAAAGTTACGATTTCGGAAAATTCGGCTGGATCACCGATCCGGAAGGGAACCGTGTCGAGCTTTGGCAGCCTCTCGGGTGAGTGACGCCGACGGCGCGAGTGGTCTTTCCGTCGCCGCGCGGTCTTGCTACCGCCAGCCGAGAGCCGGGGCGACGTGGGTCAATATCGCCTCCATCACATGCGCGTTGTAGGCGACGCCCAGTTGGTTGGGGACGGTCAGGAGCAGCGTATCGGCCTCCGCAATCGCCTCGTCTTTTCTGAGCTGCTCGACGAGAACGTCCGGCTCGGCGGCGTAGCTGCGGCCAAAGACCGCGCGCGTGGCTTCATCAATCAAGCCGATCTGGTCTTGTTCATTGCGCTCGTGACCGAAATACATACGATCGCGGGCGTCGACCAGCGCGAAGATGCTGCGACTCACTGAGACGCGCGGAGTGCGCGCGTGACCGGCCTCCTTCCAGGCTGCGCGGAAGGCGCGAATCTGCGCTGCCTGCTGAATGTGGAGCGGCTCGCCGGTCTCGTCAAATTTGAGAGTCGAGGTCTGCATATTCATTCCCAGCTTAGCTGCCCACTCGGCCGTCGCGTTGGTGGCAGATCCCCACCAGATGCGATCGCGCAACCCTTCAGAAAACGGCTCAAGCCGCAAAAGCCCCGGCGGATTGGGAAACATAGGACGCGGATTGGGCTTGGCGAAGCCCTTGCCGTCGAGGAGCCGGAGAAATTCTTCCGTATGCCTTCTGGCCATGGCCGCATCGTCCTCGCCATCGCGGGGGAGGTGGCCGAAATAACGCCATCCATCGATGACCTGTTCCGGTGAACCGCGGCTGATTCCCAACTGCAGCCGGCCGCCTGCGATCAAATCTGCAGCCCCCGCATCCTCAGCCATGTAATCAGGATTCTCATACCGCATGTCGATGACCGCTGTGCCGATTTCAATCTCTCGCGTTTTCGCGCCGATGGCCGCCAGCAGCGGAAATGGCGACGCCAGTTGGCGCGCGAAATGATGAACGCGGAAATAAGCCCCGTCCATACCCAGGCGCTCGGCCTCGACAGCGAGATCGATCGATTGCAGGAGCGCATCAGCCGCTGAGCGCGTTTCCGACTGCGGCGAAGGGGTCCAATGGCCGAAGGAGAGAAAGCCGATTTTCTTCATACTATTCAGATTCCCACGGCATGCCCGGAGATGCGGACCTTTCTCAAAGATCTCCGGCCCCTTTGTCGTTTCTCGCAATCGGCATGGAGCGCTGACCGGATCGGCGTATCGGCATGTCGCCGTCAACCCTGCTTCATAAGATCGTCGCAGCGCCGTCTGAGGTATTCTCGGACGGCAGGGTCGCTCTCCAGGCCGATCGCCAGTTGATATGCGTGTCGTGCAGAGGCATGCGATCCGGTACGGCCCAGCAGGTTTGCGCGCGCAGCCCAATATGGCTGATACGATTCCATCCGCCGGTCTGCGCCTGCAGCCTCCAATGCCGCCAATCCAGCTTGTGGACCCTCTAACTCAGCCACTGCCAGCGCGCGGTTGATGAATGCAACAGGCGAGCCGGTCAACTGCGCCAGTGCGTCGTAGAGGCTGACGACGGCGGCCCAGGACATGGATCCGGTGCGGGCGCCCTCCACATGCGCCGACTGAATGGCGGCTTCCAGTTGATATCGTCCGAAGCGCCGTGTGCGGCTTGCGTAGTTCAGCGCGGATTCGGCTCCTTCGATCATCTTCCAATCCCACTGCGCCTTGTCCTGGCTCCTGAGCGGAACGAACTCGCCTTCGGCCGTGCGGCGCGCCGGCCTGCGCGCCTCGGCGTAAAGCATCAGCGCCAGCAAGCCCCAGGCTTCAGGCTCGTCCGGAAGAAGCTGTGTCAGCAGCCTGCCGAGAAAGATCGCCTCACCGGCAAGTTCCCGGCGGGCCGGATCGGTTCCCGTGGCGTCCGCCCATCCTTCGGCAAAGCATGCGTAGATCGAATCCAGCACCGATTCCAGGCGGCCTTGGAGTTCGTTTCGCTCCGGGATGCGGAAGGGGATGCCGGCCTCGCGGATCTTCGTCTTGGCTCGCACTAGCCGCTGCGCCATTGCGGCTGGCGAAACCAAAAAGGCAGACGCGATCTGTGTCGCTTCCAGTCCCAAAACTACTTGCAGCATCAGTGGTGCGCGGATTGCCGGATCAATCGCTGGATGCGCGCAGGCAAAAAGGAGCGCAAGCCGGCGATCGGGAAATTCGTCGTCCGCGGCCGCAATCATTGCGTCGGCCAACTGCTCCGGTTCGTCGTCGCTCGACGTTTCGCGATTCCGGCGAAGATGGTCAATAAGTTTTCGCCGCGCCGCGGTGAGCAGCCATCCTTCCGGATTTTCGGGGCAGCCCTTCTCTGACCACACCGGCAATGCCGACGCAAAGGCCTCCGACAACGCATCCTCGGCAGCTGCAACGTCTCCGAACCGCGCCGCCAGATACGCGATCAGCTTGCCCCGGCTGCGAAGAGCCACAGCCTCCGCAGCCGCGTAAGCTTGATCGTTGTTTGCGGGATTCACCATGGCCCATCTTCCTGCCGGCTCAACGTCACATCGCCCAGATCGCGCGCACTTCAACGATCCCGTGCTGTACGGCAGGGCATCGGCCGGCCCACTGCATCGCAGCGTCCAGGTCGGGCGCCTCGATCAGGTAATACCCGGCAAGCTGTTCCTTCGATTCAACGAAAGGCCCGTCAAGCACCTGCGTTTTGCCGTTGGTTGTGCGAAGGGTCGTTGCCGTATCTGAGGGTTTGAGCCGGTTAGAGTTGACCAGCGCGCCGGCAGATCGCAGTGCTTCCGAATAAGCCGTGTAGGCTGCCGCACCCTGTTGCTGCTGCTCGGGTGTCATCCGGTTCCAGCCGGACTCATCAAGGTAAAGCGTCAGTAGGTATTGCATCTCGTCCTCCGTTTTGGATTGTAGGCGTTGACCGCCTCACTCCCATGACGGATGGTCCCGCGGCAAATCGACAGAATGCCTGAAATAATTCGGGAGATTCTGCATGGCACGCGGAAAAGGCCCGAAGGAGCGCCTGACTCTCGCACCATGGGTGAGACAGACTTGAGAACGGCTACCACCCCATCTGCCGCATGCGCTCGAGAATGAGCGCGCTGTAGTGCGTCATGCGCTCGGGTCGGCGTCTCAGGGGAGCGGGAAGAATGGCGGCGAGATCTGCTGCCTGTTGCCGGTCAAGGCGCCGCGCAGAGGTTCCGTAGTAGTGCTGCGACGCGGCTTCCGCGCCGTAAATGCCGGGGCCCCATTCCACCACGTTGAGATAAAGCTCCAGAATGCGCTGCTTGCCGAGAACGAACTCGGCGACCGGAACAAGCGTGAACTCCGCGCCCTTGCGGAGAAAGGACCGGCCGGTTCCGAAGAACAGGTTCTTGACCAGTTGCTGCGTGATCGTGGAACCGCCTCGAATGCGCCGTCCGCCCTCCATGTCTTCATCAGCGGCGAGTTCCATGGCCTGCCAATCGAAGCCGTGGTGCTGATAGAAGCGCGCGTCTTCAGCGGCGATCACGGCGTGCTGAAAGTCAGGCGAAATCTCGCGCAGGGGAACGAACTCGTAGTGCTCGTGGTAAGGCTTGCCGTGAATGAAGGCCTGAAGCCGCCGTTCCACGTGGACTGCGGTCGTGGGCGGGTCAATCCATTTCGCGGCAACGAGGGTGAGCGCGGCAAGCGTCCATGCGGCGACGAGCACGAGCCCGAGCCAGAGAAAGAAGAGTCGGACGAGATGTTTCCGGCGCGGAGCCTTGGCCGCTGAGTTGGGCTTGGGAGGCACACTTCAGGATAACGGGACGGCACGACCGCAAGCATAGCGCGCCGTAGCCGGCGGGTGACAGCGGCAAGGACGTTTGCGGTGGCTGACCGTACCCAAAAGCGAGCAACTTCCGGATCGCCGGTGATCCACCCGCGATACGCAAGAGTCCGCCTCAATTCCGGAAAATCTGTGGGGCCGATTGGATTAACAAATCCAGATCGGTGTATGGGCCGCCTAGTGCGCAGAGGATCTTGCGTTAAGCAGGAGCTCAGCGATTTGCTCATGACCACTAAGCCTGGCGATGTCCTCAGCCGTTTTGCCGTCATGCGCCTTCATGCTCGGGTCCGCATGGCTCGTGAGCAGCGCTTGCACGACCTGCATATATCCGCTTCGCGCCGCCAACATCAGTGCTGTCGTGCCCTCTTGATCTGCCGCATTCACGTCAGCGTTCGCAGCGATAAGCGCCCAAACTACCTTCAGGTGTCCGCTCTGGGCCGCCTTCATCAATGCCGTGCCCCACTCGCCTTTCCCCGCGTTCAAATCAGGATGAGCGTCCAGCAATGCTCCAGCAACGTCGAGGTGACCTTGTTCAGACGCAAGCATCAACGCCGTAGGCATTGCAAATCCCTGCTTCGCGTTTACATCAGCACCGGACCTCAAAAGCTCTTGCACCACGTCCAAGTAGCCCGCCCGTGACGCGGCCATCAATGCGGTCGTGCCGTCCCTGCCCATTTCGTTAATATTCCCGCCGTCGGCAAGCAATGCCTTCACCACATCCAGGTGATCGGCTGCCGCCGCCGCCATTAGCGGCGTACCACCATAGTCAGTCATGTCCGTTGGATTTGCGCCATTCTCCAGCAGGAACTGTACGACGTCCACATGGCCATGGCCTGCAGCATAAATCAATGCTGTGTCGCCGTTATCGCCTTTGGCAGAAACATCAGCCTGCGCCGCAATCAATGCGCGCACGACATCCAATCGGCCCTCGCTGGAGGCTGCCATCAGCGAGGACACGCCCATTGTGCTCCTGTAGTTCACGTCTGCATCCGCGGCGATTAATGCCTTCACCACTGCAGCATTCGAAGCGACGAACAATGCCGATGGATTACCATAAATCCCCCTGGCATTGGCGTTTGCGTGAGCGGCAAGCAGAGCTTGAACGATATCAAGTTGTCCGCCTGCAGACGCATAGATTAGTGCTGTTTCCCTTAAGACCCTATCTTTAGCATTTACGTCAGCCCGCGCCGCGATTAAGGCTTTTACGACATCGAGGTGGCCAGCTTTCGATGCTTCGATGAGCGCCGTCGTGCCTCCGTCAAGATTGCCATTTAGTCTGGAGTTCACGTCGACGTGAGCCCTGAGCAATGCCATGACACCTGGCAGATCGCCCTTCTGTGCCGCATGGATAAGGTCGTCGCCTGGAGTGCTGGCCAATTTCGGCGCAATGGGCGTGGTGACTTGACTGCTCTCGTCACCCTCGCCCCAGCTGTCCGACATGAGTTTGCCCGTCTTTACGTCGTAAAGACAATCGTCGCCGACGTCTGTACCGTGGGTCGGGCCCCAGACTGCCTCCACTTGCTTGCCGCCCTGAACAAACTTCCAACTCCAAACCATCATCCCCTGACTGAAGGTGTGCAGAACCTGCTTGTCTCGGAATACGACCACGCTCAAAGGAATGGAATAGGACGTACAACAGTTCTCGACATTGATCGTCCAGCCAAGCGTTTGTCGATCCTCTGCCAACTGAACATCTGAGAATCCAACCGCATTAAAGGCCGCTTCCTTCTCGTTGCTCGCCTTCGGCAGCGGCAGAGTCTCCACAATTTCCGTTCCGTCGTCATAAACAATGTGCAATGGTCCGGTTTCATATCCAGAATCTTCTATCGGGTCCCCGATAAAAAACTTCGTGATCTCTGCCTTACTCGGGGCGCTCTGCGCCTTCTTCTGCGGCTCGGCGGATTGTCCTGATAGGCCAACAGACAGGCACGTTCCGGCGAGTAAAGCGATAATCCATTCCCTGAAAGCGCGATCTTTCATTCTCACCCCGATCGGTGAAGCTCATCGCCTGGTCCAGCGTGGACTGTGGTGTTCTCCATATTCTCGCAGTTTTCTGAGTACGAGAGATGACCACCTGGGTTCCGAGTGCATCTTCGCCCATCCGTGCATTACGCCGCTTCACATAAGACTCAGGCGACCATCCGCATTCATAAGAAGTGCTGCCAGCCTTGAGGAGCGAGGGGCATCGCGCCTTCGGGTGTGATGAGCGTGATCGGCGAGCTGGAGCGCTTCGACGCTCCCTCGCGCGCGGCGACGATCCGGCCGATGCACGTGACGGGAACACCTTCAATGCTTGCTGGCACGCGCGCGGCGGGCGGCGCTGTAAAGAGAAGCTCGTAATCCTCGCCACCATGCAAAGCCTGAGTGGCCTTTGCACCAGGAGCGATGGGCAAAGCTGCGGCGTCAAGCTCGGCGGCAACGCCCGACTCCGCGCAGAGGTGGGCGAGATCGGTGGAGAGGCCGTCACTCAGGTCGATGGCCGCTGTGGCCATGGCGTTGCGGGCCAGCCACAGGCCCTGCGCAACACGCGGCTTCGGATACAGATGCGGACTGAGCACCGCCTTCGACTTTGGAGGGATGCGCGGAACCTCCTTGAGCCGCGAGCGAGAGCGATCGCGCTTGAGCGCTGCGGCCAGCTGAGCGAGATAAGCGAAGCCGACGGCGGCGCCGCCAAGATTTCCGGTGACATAGATCAGGTCGCCGGGACGCGCACCGGAGCGGAGCAGAGCTTCTCCCTGCGTGACCGCGCCGGTGAGCACAACGTCCGCGACTGCGAGGGTGGACTCGGCAAGGTCGCCACCGGCAAGCGGCACCTTGTAAGCCTGTGCGAGGGCGAGAAAGCCGTCGAGGAACCGATCGATAAAGGGCGCAGGCGCGCTGCGACGCCCCGCGCTTCCAAGGGCGCTTCGCGCTTTGGAGCTTTCGACTAGATCTCTGGGAAGCGCCAACGACAGAAACGCGGCGACGGGGCGAGCGCCCATGGCGGCCAGGTCGCTCAGTCCACGGGCCAGGGCTCGATGGCCGACCGATTCGGCGGGGTGCCAGTCGAGGCGAAAGTGGCGGCCGGCGATCGAGAGATCGGTCGTAACCGCGAATTCTTCATTCGGAGCGGGACGTAGCAGAGCGCAGTCGTCGCCGATGCCGAGGCGCAGCTCAGCGGTTGGCGACTTGGCGGCACGAAGGCGAATCCTCTCGATCAAGGCCAACTCGCTAAAGCGAGTGGGGCCCACGCGGGCAGAACGGGGGCCGGCAGGATTCGATGGCTTGGTCGCGCGGGTCATGGTGTGAGGATACAACCGGTCTCATAAATTTCCCTGCTGCATCGTGCGCAGCGATGGGACCCGACAACGGGGCGGGTCCCAGGATTTCGGACGGTCGACAAGGAAGGCTTATGAGACCGGTTCTAGGATACGGCCAGTGACGCGGGAGTCTGGATTTGAAACAGATCGAAGAGAATGGTTCGATCGCCGATCTCATTCGCAGGGAGACAAGCGAGGTGCGTCGCGATGAGATCTGGACTCGCAAGTCGCTTATTTCAAAGGGAAGCCGCCTGGGAGGATTCTAAGCCGGACTTAAGGACCAAAGGTGGTACCCTAGTAATGCCTGTGGAAGCTTTTCGTTGACCTGATTTTGGACGGTCTGCTAGGCTTGAGCAACGTTCTCGTAACTGCCCATTGGGCACACAGGTTCATGTTCGGGTTCTGATTACCCGCAACCGATCGACTCTCCCCCGATCTGGAGACTTGTTGACTGGCTGGTCGCCGGGGATTGCAGGCAATGATGTTACGTAGAAAATACTACATACTTTTTGTTGCGCGAGATGAGGACGGCCAACTCAGGAAAATTGCGCTTCCGCTCAGGTATGTGTATGGATTTGTAGCCGCGGCGATTGTCGGTGCTTTCACCATTGTGGGGCTGGCCGGGTCGTACACGCGCATGGTCCTGAAGACAGAAAGCTTCAATCAGGTGCGCGCGGACCGCGAAACGCTGCGCCAGAACTATCAGCGCATGGCAGCGATTGCGCACAACCGCAGCGTGCAGGTGGCGAGCCTGGGCGCCCTGGCCAATGAAGTTTCCGCGCTCTACGGTCTCCGGCAGAACAAGCTCCAGGCAGCGGCTGAGTCCAAGCCGGTTGAGAGTAAGGCAGCAGCCGCCTCAGCACCTCCAGCTCCGGCGCAGAGCGATGACGTGAATCCTCAACAGGTTGCGAATTCAATTGACATGTTTTACACGCTGCGCTCCGAGGCCATGTCGGGTGCGGTTTCGCGGGCGCTCGAGAGCGGCCTGACGGCGAACTTTACCGGCGATTGGACGGAGCTCGCCGATGCGCCGTCGATGTGGCCGGTGGAGGGCCGAGTAGCGTCGAGCTTTGGCGAGCGCGAGGATCCGATCAACGGCGAAGGCGCGTTCCACACGGGGGTCGATATCGACGCGCCCT
>CAYOVE010000098.1:0-11069 GCA_964407295.1 uncultured Occallatibacter sp. | reverse complement strand
GTCCGGCGATCGCTCGCGGCAAGCACCGACGAGTACGCCTTGACCGACGCCGCGCTCCTCTGGCCCGGCGGCAGTGTGCCGTTCGCCCGGATCAAAACGGTCAGAATCTACTCCGTCCCCGGGATGTGGATATTCGGCGCAGGCAAGGTCGCATTTGGTTCGCGTCGTTGTGCAATCACCCTCGATTCCGGCGCCACGATCGAGCTCACCAGCCAGCACTATCTCAGCTTCGGCAACTTTGAAGACCGCTCAGCAGCTTTCTATACCTTTGTCAGCGCATTGATCGCTCGCGTGCGAGCCGCAAATCCCGCCGCGCAACTCGTATCTGGAATGCCTCCCATGCTTTGGTGGTTCTGGTTCCTGAGCTTCGGCCTTCTCGCTGTTCTCCTCATACTTTTCACCGCTCTGGGCCTTGTTGGGCTCTCACTCGAACACAAAAACTCTCTGGGAACCTCGCTTCTATTCCTGGTTCTCGCCGGCCTGCTCATCGGCCCCATCAGCTTTCTCCGCGCCATCTGGCGCCGCCGCACTCGCGATCTGAACTCCGGCGATATATCGAAAGACGTGTAACACCACCTGTCTCAACTCAACAAAACACCGTGTCGTCCTGAGCGGAGCGCGTTGCGGACCTCATGATCGCAGCGCGATCGTGGCGCATGCCTGGCGAAGGATCCGCGGTTGCTTTTCACGGCGCGCTTCGCTGCACCGGCTTCTATGGCGTTGCCTCGCTGCCCGCACCCACCATCCGCGCCGTCGATCCGTACTTGCGGAAGTTGGTGAATTCGATGTCGTTGCGCTCGAGTACATTCCGGCCTTCGCTCACTGTCACCTGAGCGCTCACTGGCAGTAAAAAGTCGTGATCGCCGATGGCCACATAGTCGTAGTCCACCCGGATGGCAGCCTTGTGGACGGGAAACTTCTCCGGCACAGCGTCAGTGATCATCGTCAGGCTCATCACGCCACGCGTCGCCCGGTCGACATAGATCTGGCCATGGTAGCCGACGTTGGCCGCGACAGTGTGGACCCTGAGAGAGAAAGGCGCGTTCTCCTGCGCGATGCGATAGTCGAACACCTCCACAGCCTCGCCACGCAGCATGGCCGACTCATTCCACGTGAACTGGGCCTTCGACTCCGGCTTGAAGATGTTGCTGAGCGCCACGCCGAACTCCCCGCTCGAAATCATCCCGCTCTCCGTCACGTCTTCCGCCGACACCATTTTGTGGTTCGCCTCGCCGCCCGCCACGGTCCGGCTTTCTTCGTGGTTCAAGTAGGTCAGCACTTCGACGATCGAGTCCTCGAGCCTCCAATCCCCGTTTCCGCGCGCATCGATCAATCGCGTGGTGGTCTGCTGGCAGATCAGGTTCGGCAGCATATCTCCGTAATTCAACGCGTTCTTGCGCACGTCCGCAAGAATCCCGTCCAGATCCTCCTGGCTCGGGTGGTCAGCTGTCTGCTCGGCCGGTTCGAGCCCCGGGGGGTCGCCTTCCACGGGCGCATTGGTGGTCGCGCCCGCACCACCACTGGCACTCTGAGCTTCCTCCCCCGTCAACACAAAAGCGCCCGCCGTCTTGGCGGTTTTTCCATCTTGCGTCAGCGTTGCTCGTATCTCGTACTTTCCGTCCGCGGCCGAACGGATGGCAAAACCTTTCAGCACCGGTGCGAACTCGGTGCCCGGCTTCAGCGTGGTGGTCAGCGGCTCGCCCTTCAGCGGAACGCCGTCGCGCAGAACCTCGAGCTTCACGGTCGCCGGCTCCGGCGATTTCGCATCGGGATGCGCAAGAAAGAACACCATCACGTTGTGCGCGCCCGCCGGCAACTGGCCATACAGATTCGGCTCCACGCGCTGCCCACCGCGCCATAGCACATCCGGCTCACTCCCCGCTTCATCGATGGGCTCGATATCCCGCACCACCAGCAGGTCGCTGATCTCCGGCAGGCTCTGCGCTGCGGAGATCTCAAACGCCTGCCGTCTCGCGGCAGCTTTGCCGCTGTTGTTGTCCAGAATCGCGGTCTCCAGAACGTACTTGCCCGGTGGCGCCGCAAAGCTTCGCTCAAACGAAATGACATCGGGCGCACTGCCTGCGCTGCCTCCCGTCGCCCATCGGCGCGCAATGTCCTCGCTGAACCGCTCGACCTCCGTCCCTTCGCCGTCGAAAACGGTCGCCAGGACTGAAAGGTGCGCTGAGTTGAGATGCGTGCTCGTATCCTCGCGAATCTGCAACCCGCTTACCGGCACCTCGAGCGCCAGCAACCCCACGTTGCCCTCGTCCCCATGTCCCATGCGCAGCACACTGGCCCGGTAGTCCAGATCGCTGGGCAGTTCCTTTCGCTTGAGCAGCGCCACTAATGGCAACTCGAACGGCTGCGGCGGATGAGAGGTTGCCGCGCCTGGCGGCAGCGCCAGATAACCCGTCCGCGTGCGCATTTTCAGTCCACGCCGCGAAGTCTTGAATACGGTTGAATGAAAACTGCCGTCCTCAGCGCCGCCGGCAGGAACGAAGGATACGTCGTAATATGTCGTCAGGTCGCGGATAAGACCCTTTACCGGTTCCGTTACATTGCCGTTCCCATTCAGTACCTCGCCCCCGGTCTGCCTGGCCAGCATATTCATGTCTTCTTGCGCGGCAAGGACGCTCTTCGTTCCTGCATACGATGAAGATGCCATGGTCAGGGTGGTCACGTCGCCCATCGAGGGGGTCACGCCACCGAAGATATCGGCGTTACCGGCTCCGGTGCTGCTGGCGGGAGAGCTGTATTTCATGCCGTTCAAGCTCTCTATGCCGGCCAGTTGGTCCGTGTCTTCCAGCTCATCCGTCAAGACAACATAGAGGCTGACGCCGGCCCGATTCGCCGCGCCGATTATCGACCGCAGGGCCTCGCGAGAATGGCTGTCTCTGCCCGCTCTGTCTCCCGTTTCGCCGCTGATGTTTTGCGGCGAAGTGAAATAAACAACGGCCTTGCGTCCCGGCAGCGATCGCTGTGCTTCCACCAGAGCCATCAAGCAAGACCGCGACAGAGAAAGGTGCTGATCGTTGGCGATGCGGCTTGATGTCTCGAGCGCAGCGTACAGCGACCGCGCCACCGCCCGATCCCGCGCGCTCACCGCCTTGCCCTGCGAACCGAGTCCTGTCTTCGCCTCGTCGATCACGTGCTGTTCCACCGCATTCGTTTGAACCGGTTTCCCATAAATCTCGGGCTGCACTGCCGCTAGAATCGCGTCGTTAATCGCCTTGTGGTCCTCGACATACTCCTGTTGAATCTGCAGCCGCCCCCACGCGTCTGCGACGGCAAACCGGTATCCGTTGCTGGGGAACGCCCTCAGAAATTTCATGCCTATTTGTTGCAGTTTCCTGCTAGTTCCTCGTGCCTGCGACCCGGACCCTCCAACCAGAAATGCGTCCCTTTTCTTCTGTCTATCCGGCATTCCCGGGCGATCGAAGAACAGCGTGATCAATGGTCGATCCTGCGATTTCCCGTTTACGAGTTGAAGATCGCTCAGCCTGGCCGGCTTGCCATCGTCGGTTACTGAGAGATCCTCCGGCCTCAAGTCGAGAACCGGCTTGTTGTGCCTGTCGCGAACTGTCAGGTCCAGCGTGACCGGTTCCGAGGCAACCTGCGGGCTCGTTTGCGCCGTCGCGGCCGGTGCCTGAGAAACAATCGGAGCCGCACCGATCGTTACAAGAATCGCCGCAATCGCAGTAGCGGCGCAGACGTTCGGCCTCATTGCCCTCGCCATGTTCATCATTTCCCTGAGAACGATTGGAGTATGCACCCTTTGACGATCCGGAAGTAGATAACGTTTACATTACACCCCGAATCTCATTTGCTCCGCGAAGACAGGGTAACTCCTGGCACCTCCAAATGCTGGGCACATCGGCGGGGCGGGGAGACAGGGCAGTTGAGAGACTGAGAGCCGCAGCGCAACCGCGCATCTAAAAGCCCGCTCCCCCAAAAACCACCGGGCGAAATGAAAGGCACAATCTGCCCCTCACTCCGCCCCGCATGGTTCCAACCTCTAATTTATCTTTGCGCAAAGCTCCGGGAAACCTGGCTCACGCCTCCACGCCTTCGATGCTCTCAACGTGGATCACCTTCGCCTGCTCGTCGAGCTGGCCCGTCACCTTCACCGTCTTGCCTTCAAACGGCTTGGCGCGGTCGGTATCGTCCAGCGTATATACCGCGCCGGATGAATCGCGCAGAGCAAATTGGTCGCCGTTCTTGACCACGGTTCCGGTAAAGGTTGCGGACTTCGCCTGACTCTGATTGGGTTGCTGTTGTGGCTGTGCCTGATCCTGCGCAAGAGCAGTGCTGGTGCCGGAAAACGGGCTTCCCCAGGCCAGCGCGAATGCCAATGCCATCGCGCCTAGGACAGAAAGGTCAAAAAGGTTGTGCTTCATGGAACGCATAAACAGTACCTCCGTGGGTTTTGGATTGGCCTGGGCGCGCTCTGTCCGTTCGGCCCAGGTGCGGAAGTACTTGCATCCGGTGTTCCAAACCTGAATTGACTGAAGGCACAGGAGATCGCCGCCGCACAAACGTAGCGCCGGTAAAAACTGCTCACCTATGCTCGGGCAATTATGACCGTGTGGGTAAAAAAGTAGGCGCGACAATCAAGCCGTGGCAGCCGGCCGCAGGCGCTTGGCAATCGCCCACTTCAGCTCGTCAATCCCCTCGCCCGTCACTGCCGAGACGGCGTGGAACTCGAGCTTCTTCCGCTTCGCATGTGCCGCCAGCTTCTTCAGCTTCTCCTGGTTCGCCGCGTCGATCTTCGTTGCAACAACGATCATCGGCTTATCCGCCAGAGGATGCTCTTCGGCGGACTGCCCCTTCGAACTGAAGCTGGCCAGCTCGTTGTTGATCATCTTGAAGTCTTCCACCGGATCGGGCCGTCCCGATGCGTCCGACACGTCAACCAAATGAACCAGCAGGCGCGTGCGCTCAATGTGACGAAGAAACTGCACGCCCAGCCCCGAGCCAAGATGCGCGCCCTCGATAAGCCCCGGCATATCGGCCACAACGAAGGATTCGAGATCCGGCTCCTCGCCCACCGTCACCACGCCGAGGTTTGGCTCAAGCGTCGTAAACGGATAATCGGCAATCTTGGGCCGGGCCGCCGAGATGCGCGAGATCAGCGTCGACTTGCCTGCATTCGGAAGCCCCACCAGCCCCACGTCCGCCAGCAGCTTCAGCTCGAGCCTGTAGCTGCGCTCCTCGCCTGCTCGCCCCAGCTCGTGTTCGCGCGGAGCCTGATGCGTGCTGGTGGCGAAGTGCTGGTTGCCGCGCCCGCCGCGCCCGCCTTTGGCGACAACGATGCGCTCGTCAGGCTCCTTGAAGTCGTGCACCAGCTCGCCCGTCTCCATGTCATAGAGCGATGTGCCCACCGGAACCTGCAGCGTGACCGATCGGCCGTCCAGCCCGGTGCAGTTCGAGCCCATTCCATGCTCGCCTCGCTGCCCCTTGTGCTCCGGGTTGTAGCGGAAGTGGATCAGCGTATTGTGCCGCTGGCTCGACTCCATGATGACGTCGCCGCCGCGGCCGCCGTCGCCGCCCGAGGGCCCCCCGCGCGGCACGAACTTCTCCCGACGAAACGCCATGCAGCCGTTGCCGCCGTCACCGGCCTTGACTCGAATTTTGGCTTCATCAATGAACATGCATCTCGCCGAGGTACTTTTGCCGGCCGGTCTGGCCTTCTCGCGCCGGCTCGCCGGTGCGATCGCCTTCGGACCGCCGTCTCTTCAGTCTAACGAACGAAGCTGCCCGCATGAGACCCCTTGAAAATCGGCGTTCGCGCGGAAAAATCTCTCAATTGTGACGCAGACTACTTTTCAGCGGCGGCTTTGGGGCATAGAATCGCTGCCAAACCTCTTAAAGATCCACTGAGGGCGGCGAAAAGCACATGCTTTCGCCCTCACACCGGACTCGCCGCGAGAGCGGACCGGCTTGCTCACTTTGTTCTTTCTCCCGTCCTTTCTCCATTGATCTGCCTGAGCAGCGCCGTCAATGGCAGAGGCAAGGCAGAACTGGATTCGGTGGTTTTTGCTGGGCGCGCTATGCCTGAGCGCCCACGCGCTGGTCCTTGCCCAATCGAATCCGGCTCAATCGGACTCGGCCGGCAACCTTCCGGAGCATTTCGTCCAGATTCAATCTCCTCAATCCGGTTCTCTCGCCGGACGGTTGACTAACCTGCATTCGGCCCCACTGGCTGGGGTCTCCATCGTTCTGCGCAACCAATCCACCGGCGCAGAGGTCCGCGCTACTACTGCCAGGAATGGGGCCTTCCGCTTCGCCTCGCTCGACGCCGGCGAGTACACGCTCGATGCCGATGCCGCACAGCTCGGGCGCGGCCGGCTTGAAGGAATCTTCGTCACTGGAGGCGTCGAATCTCGCGTTCAGGCTGCGCTTAACTTCGAGCCGGTCTCGCCCACGTTGATCGAAGCTGCCGCGCCCACTCAGGTCGATGCATCACCGATTGTCGCGGCGCATATTCCGTTGAATACCTCTATGCCGCCCGCTCCGCCACCCGCGCCACAAGAGGCAACTGTCGCACCCGCCGCACCGCCCATCCCGCTCCGCCACGCACTGAGCACGTCCGGTCCCCAGGTTCTCGCGTCTATCGACAATAAACCGCTAAGGCCACTTCCGTTAACCGCATTCAACGTCCTCGGCGCAACGAGGAGCTTCGTCTCACCCACCAATTCCACGGTTGTTCTACCAACCGTCTCGCTTCTACCCGCGGCTCGCACGCAGCCATCGCCCCTGGCGGCCGTGCTTGTGTCGCCCCCCGCAGCGCCCGCACCATCTGCGCCACGCCCGGCTCAACTTCCGGTTCGCGTCTCCGCTTTGCCGTCGCGCCTCGTGCTGGAAACTCAATCTGCGCCCATCGAATTTGCACTCGCCTTCGCGCAACCAAATGTGTTTCCTCTCAAGGCCGGCTCCGCACCCGCTCTCGCTGCGACTGCAGGGTTGCCCAGCCTCGCGCAGGCTGCACTGTTGACTCCGCCTTCCGTCTCACCGGCGCTGGGTGCCACTCAGCCTTCAGACCCTGTCAAACCGGCTGTCTCGAGCACTGTCTCCGCCTCGCAATTGCAAGCCCTGCCCGTGAGTGGTCGTCGTTGGCAAGAGTTCCTGCTCGACACGCCTGGCGCGAACAACCTGGCTGACCCCGGGCAAGCCTCCTACCGTGGCTCACAGCAATCCGCCGAAGTCACCGTCGACGGCGCAAGTATCGGCCTCGCCTTCAGCGCCTCCGCCGACTCCGGTCCGCATTCCTCCAGCGCCACTCGCGAAGACTCCGATCGGGAGAATTCAACATCTCAACCAGGCAGCCAGGCCTGGACGGGAGGGCGCGGCCTCGGCGTAAGCGAAGCCGCGATCCGCGAAGTAACAACTGTCGCCGGCAACGTGGAGTCCGAAGGCATGCGCTCCGCAGCCGGGCGCACCACCATTCGCACCGAGAGCGGCAGTAATGCTCTCCACGGCCAGGGATTTCTCTTCGATCGCCAAAACACCTGGGGTGCCCGGAACCCCTTCACGCAATGGGTCAGGGAGACCGCGCCAGCCACACTGATGTTTGATCCAAGCGGCTCCGTCCCGGTGTTTACGCCGGAGCCATATACGCCGCCGGACCACGAGATGGTGTGGGGGCTTGGCGCGGGCAGCCGCATCCGCCGTGACAAGCTCTTCTGGTTCGCGGCACTGGACAGCTACCACCGCAACGATCCGGGCCTGTCGATGGTGAAGCATCCCCTGGACCTTTGCGGGAATTTGAACTCCAATGGCCAATGCACCTACCCCGCCGGGTTCTTTGAAACGCCGACCGACTGCCAGCTCGAAGCGCTGAGCGCACGGCTTGGAGTCGCGGGAGGGCAATCAAGCGGCTGCGTTTCAGGCCTGGTCCAGGGACTGACGGCTTATTCAACCATGCTGGAAACACTGTCGGGCCTGCTGGGGCCCGCGCCCCGCACGGCCGCCCAGTGGGTTGGCTTTGGCCGCATCGATTGGCAGGCGGCCGAGCGTCATCATTTCACGCTTGAAGGCATCGGCGCCGACTGGAACTCGCCCGGCGGCGGTCTCACTCGCGTCTCAGAAACCTACGGCAACCACAGCTTCGGCTCAAGCCAGGCCAGCCAGCAGTGGCTGCTCGCTCGTTGGGAGGCGTATCTGACGCCCAACCTGCTGGCCGTCACGCAAGGCTCCGCGGCGCGCGCCGTCCTCAGCTCAAAGCCCGCGACGCCGTCCGCATTTGAGCACTCGCTGCTCAGCGCCAATTCCTCGGGTCAGTTGCCCCAGATCGTGGTGGATTCGCGCTACGGATTGACGATCGGCAATCCCTCGCGCTTTGGCCAGGGCGATGATCCCGATGAACGCCTCATCCACGGGCAGGAAATGCTCAACTGGGTCCACAACAAGATGCTCGTAAGAGCCGGCATTGAACTTGACCACAACGCCGATGCGATCAGCCAATTGCGCAACGAGTTCGGAACCTACGTTTACTCCAAGGTCGAGGACTTCATCTCCGACGCGTTGGTGTTTCAGCAATTCGGGCTTCAAAACCCTAATGACTACTCCGCGCCACACAGTTGCGGCGCGACAGACGCGACCTTGGGCAGCCAGCCCTGCTACTCCAACTACTCGCAGATGATCGGTCCTGCCAATTGGAACTTGAGCACAAATGAATGGGCCGGTTACGCGACAGCGCAGTGGCAGCCGAACAAACTCGCCGTGTTCTCGATTGGCCTGCGCTGGGAGCGCGAGCAGATGCCGCCGCCGCTGGCCACGCTCGCCAATCCCGATTTGCCGCAAGCCGGAAAGATGCCCGATCTCAGCAATAACTGGGGACCGCGCGTCAGCCTCGCGATTGGCGCACGAAACCACTGGCCGGTGCTGCGGCTGGGCTACGGCATGTACTACGGTCGCATCGCAAACGCCACCACCGAGACCGCGCTCACCCAGACCGGTTCGCTCAAAGGCGACCTCAGTTATTTCATTCGACCTGCGGATGGCAGCAGCTCCATTGCCGGAACCAGCGCCGCTCCGCCATTTCCTTACGTGCTCAGCGGACCACCCTCCAGCATCGTCAAGCCGGGCGCGATCGAGTTTGCGCCCAACTTCCGCAACCCCGAGGTGCATCAGGCTGTCGCGGCCATCGAGCAGCCGCTTCCGGGCCGCATGGAACTTACGGCGAGCATGATGCTCTCGCTCGGCCGCCGCCTACCTGTCTTCATTGATTCGAATCTCGCCCCGCCGCTGACCAGCTCCCAGCAGCCTCAGAGCATCACGTACAACGTTTGCGACGAGACTCCCCCCACGCCCTCGGGTTCCAGCAACACCAATGGCGCGTGCGGCAACCTCGGTCTTGGCCCCATCAAGGCCAAACAGATCACGGTTCCCTTCTATGCGTCTACTGCAAGCACAGGAGTCGCCGGCTGGCTAAATCCGGACTATCAACAGGTCAATGTCATGGAGAGCAAAGCGAATTCGACCTATGAGGCCGCCGTGGTCAAGCTCTCGCGCTATGGCAGTCGCGGCCTGAGCCTGCATGCCCACTACACCTACGCACACGCAACGGACTGGAATCCGAACGAGAGTCCGCTGGACCCCGTCGACTCAAGCCAAGACTTCAGCCAGGAGTACGGAACCAGCAACCTCGACACGCGTCACTCGGCTGCCGCGATGGTTGTTTTTGAGGCGCCATGGAAGATGCGCAACTTCGCCGGAACCATCGTGAACGGCTGGATGCTTTCCGGCATCGGGGAATTCCACAGCGGCCTGCCATTCACAATGCGCACTTCCGGCTCGCTGCCCAAGGAGCTTAATGACGCCGGCTACGCCATCGTGGGCCTGGGGCCAAGCATCAACGGCTCAGGCGGCGATAATCGCATCTACGGGCTAGGCAGCGACAATCGGGTCTATAACATGGGCCGCAACACTTACCGCTATCCCAACACATGGAAGGCCGATCTGCGCCTCGCCAAGCGCTTTGACCTCGGCGAAATGCGCCAGTTGGAAATCCTCGCCGAGAGCTTCAACCTTTTTAACCACCAGAACGTGACCAAAATTGAAACTACCGGCTACATCATCGAACCCGGCACCCCGCCGAGCACGCTCGGCGCTCCAGCCATCCCTCCCTCGTTGAACTTTTTGACCGGGCTCAAAACCAATTCCAAAACCGGCCTCCCCATTCCAGGTTTTGGCCAGCCGCTTGACATCAACGCGAACGACCTCTACCGCGAGCGCGAGATTGAAATCGGCTTGCGCATGCGCTTCTAATAGCCTCTGCTCCGCACTGCCTGCGCGTGCAGCGGCGACCGTCCGCTCCTCACTTGTTCACTCCTTCACTCTTTCACCGTCTTCCAGCGGAAATCGCTCGCGCACCAGCTCCAGCGCTTCTTCAGTCGTCGCGACCGTCCCTTCCAGCTGCGCATCTTCGGCCACGCGCAGCATCTCGCGGAACCGCATTCCCGGCGGGTAGCCCGCTGCGATCAACTCGCGGCCAGTGATCAACGGTTTGGGCCTCACCTCCGCTTCCGGCATCGAGAAAAAGCGCTCGCGTGCAAAGTTCCAGTTCTCAAGGTTGCCGCTCGCGGCCATGCAATCCATCCGATGCAGCGCCAGGTGCTCTTCGAACCGCTCCAGCCGGAAGAATCGCTTCAGCGTCGACGTTTTCATACGCTGCGCATCCATGAACCGCATATGATTTTCAATCAAGGCCAGCACCTGCCGCGTCTCTTCGTTCGAAAACCTGAATCGTCGGCAGATCTCCGCGCCCATCGCCACGCCCATTTCTACATGCCCATCGAAACGAATCCGGTCCGGCGCGCGCTTGAACGTTGGCGGCTTGCCCACATCGTGCAATAGGGCGCCCCACGCCAAGGTCTCCGAACATCCCGGCTCCAATTGCTCCAGCAGCATGAGCGTATGAATCCACACATCGCCTTCAGGATGGAACTGCGGCGGCTGTTCCACTCCCTTCATGCGCGCTAATTCCGGAAGAACTTCTTTCAGCAGACCGGTTCCATCCAGTAGCTCAAAGGCGCGCCGCGCATGACCTTCGGTCAGCATCTTCGTCA
>CAYOVE010000097.1:2325-11175 GCA_964407295.1 uncultured Occallatibacter sp. | reverse complement strand
TTGCGGACCATGGCCGGCTCATCAACAAAGAGCGCGCATCGCGGCAGGAGTGTGAGGAGCGAGCGCTCGGCGCCGGCGACGGGCGTAAAAAACTCCCAGCCCGGGAAGACGCTGACGCCGCCGTCCGCAGCAGCTTCAGCAGCCATGTCAGGATCTTCGATCTCGATGCGCTGGCGGCTGAGACGCCCGTTGACCGCGGCCAGCAGGTGCTCCGTGAGCGGCGCTTCAGTGAGGGGCAGCAACTGTGTTTCGTCGAGGCCCGCATGAGAGCGCTGCGTGTCCGGATCGAATTTGCGGATGGTCTCGATCTCGTCGCCGAAGAGCTCAATGCGCACGGGGCGGTCGGCATCCGGGGAAAAGATGTCGAGGATTCCGCCGCGGCGCGTGAACTGGCCGGGCATCTCGACGAGATCCGTCTGCGAGTAGCCGACGCTGGCCAGGTGCGCGGTGAGAACTTCGATGTCGACTTCTTCGCTGCGCTTGAGAGTGACGGCGAGGCCGGCGTAGTAGTTGAGATCGAAGAGCTTCATCGCCGCGGATTCGACAGGCGCGATGAGAATGTCGACGGCGCCGGTGGAGAGCTTCCACAATGCTGCTGCGCGCTGCTCCTGGACGTCGGGGTGGGGCGAAAGGTTCTCAAAGGGAAGCACGTCATGCGCGGGAAAGCGGACCACGCGGGTGAAATCGACGGCTCCGGTGAGCTCGCATCCGGCCTTGAGGAGAGGCTCCAGCGCCTCGGCGGCCTTGTTGTCGGCGACGATGACGATGACTGGCTGCTTGGCGGCTCGCGCCATCATCGGAAGATAGAGAGCACGCGCCGTTGCGGTTAACCCGGACACACGCCGACGGCCCGCACCCAGGCTAAGGTGCCTGCGAACGCGCTCAAATCCCGGGGAGTGCTCCAGCTCCGCAAAGATTTCGCGGACAAACGGGAGGATCATCTAGGTCTAGTTTAACAGTGATGGCGTTCATTCAACTTGCGGCGCTGTACTCACCAGGCGGCATTGCGAAATCTTCGCCCTGCGCTCACTCGCTGCCGAGTTTCCTGGCGAACGCATACCAGAAGTCCAGCGACTTCCAGTACGAATCGATGGGCAGGCGCTCATCGCGTCCATGGGCGCGCATATCATCGCGTTCGAGCGCGATCGCGGAGTAGCCGTAGCTCGGAATACCTGCCTGAGCGAAGTAAATGGAGTCGCTGGCGCCGGTCTCCATCACCGGAGTGACCGTGATTCCGGGCCAGATGGCTTGCGTAAAGCTGGTGAGCGGCGACCAGACTTCCGGGAGCGGCGCGGGAGGGACGATTGCCGGGCGGTCGGGTGCGGTAGCGGACACATCGCCCTCGTTCGACACGTATTCCACCTTCAGTTGCGGGTCGGCAAGGATTGAGATGAGTTGCTTGCGGGTTTCTTCGGGTGAGTGGCCGGGCAGGATGCGGCAATTGACGATGGCTTGCGCCATTTGCGGCAGGGCGTTGTTTGCATCCCCGGCATTCAGCCGCGTGGCGACGCAGGTGGTTCGGAACCGGGCGTTGAAGGCCGGTTCCACACTGAGGCGTGCGGCAGCGGACATGTCCGGCGGCGTGGCCAGAATCGCGCGCATGTCGGAGGCGGTTTCTCCGGTCTCATTTTGCGCGAGATTCGAGAAGTAAGTTCGCGTGACCTCATTTAACTCGAAGGGAAAAGTGAAGGCGGCAAGACGGCCGAGGCCCGCAGCAAGCTCGTAGATGGCATTGTCGGGACGCGGCAATGAACTGTGGCCGCCGCGATCGGTGACTGTGACCTGAAAGTCGGCATAAACCTTTTCGGTGGCCTCAACTTCCGCGACGACTGCGCGCCCGTGCTCCAGTTCTATGCCGCCGGCGTCGGGGTTGATCACGTAGGCTGCATCCACCAGGTCGCGATGCTCATGCACAAGCCAGTCAGCGCCGTCGGACATGCCGCCCTCTTCGTCGGCCGTCAGCGCCAGGATCAGGTCGCGCCGGGGCTTGTATCCCTCGCGATGCAGGCGCAGGAAAGTTTCGACCAGTGCGGCGTCTGAGTCCTTCATGTCCTGCGTTCCACGGCCGTAGACATATCCGTCCTTCTCAATGAATTGAAAGGGATCGGTGGACCAATCGGCGCGCAGGGCCTGCACGACGTCCATGTGGCAGAGGAAAAGAACGGGCTTTTCGGACGGCGCGCCGGCAGCGCGGAAGCGAACAACGAGATTCTGTTTGCGGTCATTCGGGCCGAGGAGATGGACGTCCTGGGGCGAGAATCCCGCGTGAATGAAAAGGCGTTCCATCGCCGCGGTCGCGGTGGTGACATTGCCTTGCGGCGTATCCGTGGTGTTGATCTCGACGAGTTGCTTGAAGATGGCCAGTGCCTGCGCGCGATCTTCAGCGGAGGGCTGCGGCAATTGGTCTTGTGCTTTTACAAGGGGGCCG
Organism: uncultured Occallatibacter sp.; assembly: GCA_964407295.1. Classification (GTDB taxonomy): domain Bacteria; phylum Acidobacteriota; class Terriglobia; order Terriglobales; family Acidobacteriaceae; genus Telmatobacter. The sequence continues at coordinate 8,747 of CAYOVE010000097.1, read as the reverse complement.
GAACAAACGGCGATGCACAAGACGGTGAGAATCGCAGCGAATCGATGCACGGCATCCTCACATCTTTCTGTAAGTCGTCTCAGTCGATACGCGGGGTTCCGCGGCGGAGCACCAGACCGGTGAGGCCGAACGCCACGATCAGGATGAGAGCAAGGAAGAAGTAATAGGCCATGGGGTGCGCCCAACCGGGAGAGTACTTCAAATCCTGAGCGACCCAAAGCAACAAGACGGTTGCGACCGCGGCAAACTGCCCGGCAATGACAAGAAAGGTGTGGCCGAGGTCGCGGCGCTTGTCGAGCGCCTCTACCTGGTCAGGGGTCAGATTGCGTTCTTCGGGGGGAAGCAGGGAATTTGCCATCGTCGTTCTTTCGCCGGTCTCGCTCGGAAACCTCCGCGACCGGCGCTCCTGATACCGATTCAAACACAGGCTGGCGGGAGCGCGCCAGCCTTCGCGCGAGCCCGGCGTGTCGCATAGAGCTCCGAACTACTGCGGCGGATACCCAACCGACTGTACGTATAAAACACTGCGATCGGCGTCCAGCCCCAGCTTCGCGGCCACATCCTGTGCGTGCACTGTATAGAACCACGCATTCAGCCCCTCCGAAGCAGCGAACAGGTATACGTTCTGTGCGATGAATCCAACATCGACCTGTGCGTAGTCGTCTTTAGCCGGAGCCAGGTAGATGATGGTCACCGCCGCACGGGCCGCGGGCGCCGGGCCGATCGCGCCGCGCACATTGCCGGAAAGTACCGGACGCAACAGATTTGCCTCTGCATCGTAGACGTAAACTCCATCGGCCAGCACGACTTCAAGCATGATGTCCTGCTTGTTGTAGGCCGATGGCGCGGTGCGGCCCAAGTCCGATTTCACCGCCCGCGGACGATTGACGCCGAAAGCCGCCCACAACAGGTTTGAGAGCGTCTGCGGCGACAGCGGCTTGTCCATAAACGCGCGCGTCGTCCTGCGTGCGGCGAGCGCTTGCATCAGCGGCTTGCCGCCTGTGATCTCAGGCTTGGGGAGCTCGATCGGCTTGAGTTCCGCGGCCAGCACCGGCAGAAGACTGCGATGCGGAGCGGGCAGAAAACTCGCGGTCCAAACCAAGGCAACCGACGCAACCAGCAATGCCATCCATCGAGCGGCAGTTCGCAGGGGAATTCGCATGATCACACCTCGAGACATCAGGCTGGGCACGCCAACCTCCCGAGGTGTGCCGATGAAGGGGAAGAGTGATCTTACTCCGGAACCAATGCCGCGGCAGTCGCCGTTTCGGCTCAATCCATGAGGAAAGCGAGCGATTGCAGCGAAGTAATCTCGAACGGCTTGCGGCAACGAACGTTCGCGCACTGGAGCTTGTCGTCGCGGCGGACCATGTAGGACTGGGCCTTGGCGAAGCGCGCGCGGTCGCGCTCGTCGCCGCCGCGGGGCAACTGCGCACGCTTGCGGCGCACGATCCAGGTGACTTTGTACTCTGCCGCCTGGCCACACTTTGGACAAACGAGATTGTGGTTGCGCTGTTCTGTCGTTTCGTTGAAGAATTCCCGCTCATCCATGGTGCGTTTCCTTTGGCTGTGTTTTCCTTGTCGCGCGGTCCGCCGGGTGGCTCTGGAAACAAGCCCCAGCGCAAGGTGAATCCGAGGCGGCACTTTCGCGCCGACGGAATCTACTCCATACTCAACTTTGCCATGGCGAAACGCAAGCCAGCCGTTTTTTCAGCCGCGAAGGCAGTGAAGGCCAACGCCCGCGAGCGTGTGGGCCAGCCAAAGCCCTCGCGCGTGCTGCCCGACAAGCCGCGCACCGGGCGCAAGGCAAAACATAAGCCGAAGCTCGACCAGATTCTTCGCGGAGAAGAGTAGTCGCAGGCCGCGCAAATACGCATCACGATGCGGAGACACTGGAGATGCGGAATCCCCAGGCGTGGCTGCATGGACGATTGGACTCAGTTTGTAGTTCGCCGGGGATGGTGATGACGAGTCCCTGCGCGGGATCCCAGCGACTGTTGAGGGGTTTGGAAACGCCCAACATCTCGACCTTGCCTGCCTGGCGCGCCTCGAGAGATTTGATGACAAGCGTTTTCCCCGGCCACTCAAGGGCGAAGCAATAGACGGTTCGCTGATCCTTGCTGCGGGTGAAACGCAATGTATCGCCCTCCATCCACAGCGTGCCCTCGCGCGGCCGGGTGGCGTAGATGCCCTCGCCGTTCACCTTGAGCCATCGACCCGCTTCTCTGAGCTGCTGGACGGCGGTGGGATGGAAGGAGCCTTGCCCATTGGGGCCGACGCCGACCATGAAGTTGCCGCCTTTGGCGGTGGCGTCGACAAGATTTCGCACGATCCATCCAGCGCCTTTGTATTTGGCCGCATCGCTCTCGTAGGAAAATGACGAACCGAGCGGATAAATCACGAACCACGGCATCTTCGTGGCTTCTTTTGAGGCGGGCACGAACCCTTCGGGCGTGTAGTAATCGCCATAGTTGCCGATGCCGCGGGCGCGCAACATAACGTCCGGTTGCAGTTGGCGGATTTTGAGGATGGTCTCGCGCAACTGCGGCCACACCTTCGGTCCCCAGAAGATGTCAAGGCACATCATGTCAATGGGACCGTAGCGGGTGAGCAGTTCAGTGAGCTGCGCGCGATGGCGGGCGACCATGCGATCGATCTGGCGCGGTGTGGGATCAGGAACGATCACGAGATTGCCGTTGAAGCGCTTCTTCAACCGGTCCCAGAAATCCTGTTCGGAACCGCCGGAGGGCCGCCAATCCCAGAGCTTGGGCGAAGACGGCACCTGAAGCGGGTGCCAGCCATAGGGGCGAAAGTCGGCGTCGTACCAGTCGGGGTGAGAAAAGTAGAGATCGATCTTGACGCCTCGCCGGTGCGCGGCGCTGGTGAGCTCCTGAACGACGTCGCGACGGAAGGGCGTCTCCATGATGCTGTAAGCCAAGTCGCAATCCTCGATCGTCGGGCCGCCGGGCGCCGTCCAGTTGGCACGCTGCCGCACGCGCGTGCGGGTGTCGAACATGGAGAAGCCCTCATGGTGCTTTGACGTGAAGGCAAACATCTTCATCCCTGCTTCCACGCAGAGATCCATCCATGCATTGGCATCGAATTCCGAGGGGTTCCAGGATTGATAGGCCTGGTTATAGTTCTGCCGGTCGGCGAGGGGCAAGGTTAGAAAAGGCCACGATTCGCCTGGCCGCCCAAAGTTGGAATAAATTCCCCAGTGAATGCGCAGGCCAAACTTGAGATCGTTGAAGGCCTCGACAGCGCGGTCCGACGCCCAGTGGTAGCCGTGGACAGGGACTTCTTCAACGTACGCCCTGGCGAGGCGGTAATCGTTGTCGGTGGCAGGCAAGCGGTGCTCAATGGGCGACTCGGCGGCCTGAGCCGAGAGGTGTTTGGGCAGGGAGGCGGAAACTGCCGCTGCGCCGGCGACGGAAAGAAAGCTGCGTCGATTCATAGGGCCCCAGTGATGTGAAATTCGCACTCGAACGCGCGTGGGAAGAGCAGGGCCATCTTCGGCAGAGAACCCTATAACTAATGTTGCACGCTGTAGGGTCCGGGTAGCGAGGACTCAGGCGGCTGCTGGGTGGGGTTGGCCGTGACAGCGGTGCGATTGGAATAGATGCGGAACTCGACGACCAGGTTAAGCAAGACCGGGACCGGCTTGCCGTCCTTGGTTGCCGGCTCGAATGTGGCTTTGCGAATGGCGTCGACGGCATTTTCATCGAGACCGAAGCCGATGGGCCGGCCTACGGAGATCTCGCCCGGCTTGCCATCAGCGCCGATCACGACGTGATAGAGGCAAATGCCTGCAACGCCGTGGTCCTGCGCGTACTCGTTCGACGGCGGCTCAAAGGTTGAGGCCAGCCGAGCCTTCTTGTCGACCATGCTCTGTCGAAGCACACCGGGGTCGGCCGGCTGGTAATCAGTTTTTGCTGCGGCTGCCGCGTAGTAGAGCTTCCAGAAGTCGGGCATCGCATCCATCATGCGCGCGTCAAAGCCCTGAGCGAAGACGTTGTCGAGGGCGTCGCGGAGAAGTTTGTTGGAGTGGGCTTGCGATGTGGTTGTGGTGACGCTTTTGGCGTCGGCAGGGCGCTCGGCAGGCGGAGCGGCGGCAGTCTCGGCCTGGGCGGCTTCTGTTGTTGCGGGGGCGCCGGTTGATTCGACTGGAGGAGCCGGCGCGGCGGCTGTTGCGGGCGCAGCAGCCGAGGCCGGATTTGGCGCAGGTTTTGCTTCTTTGCCTTTCTCCTTTTCTTTTTTCTCTTTCGGCTTGACGACGAGCTCGCGGTCGATGGCGATCTTGACGATTTTCTTTTTCGGGGTGATGTTCACGCGGTCGACGGCTTTGGTGGGATCTTCGTACGGCAGTGCGCCGAGAAAGTGAAGGCCGAAGCGCTGCCCCTCGAGCTCGAGCTTGTGCTTCGTCAGATGGATTTTGTCGATCTGGATTGCGCTGAGGGTGTAGGACCCTTGTGAAGAGTGGCCGACGAGAACGCCATTCTCGTTATAGCTGAGGTCGTTGTCAAGGTAGCCACCGCGCAGGAAAAGTTCCTTGCCGACGAGGAGAGTCTTGATCTCATCCTCAGTGATTTCGGCGGGCTCGGAGGCTGAGGGCGGAGCATTTTGAGAAGCGGCGGGCGCTGGCTGTGATGCTGCGGGTGCGGTTGCCGGTGAAGGCGGGTTTTCGGCGGGGGGCGCCGGAGCTGCTTGCGAGGGCTGGTCTGCAGATGGTTGTTGTGCTGATGGAGCCGGTGAGGCGGGTTGAGAATCCGGTGGCGGCGCAGGGGTAGGCTGCGAAGACTCGGCGGCCGCAGGAGTTTGCGCGGCGGGCTGCGGGTCTGGCGCGGGAGCTGGAGTCTGCTGTGCGATGACCCCGGCGAGAGCCGATGGAACCAAGACGGCAGCGAACGCGGCCGCTAAGACCAGATGGCCGAGGCGCGCGTGCGAAGTTGCGATGGACAAGAAGCGGGAACGAGGAAACATGTGCGCCATTGGGGGAGCCTTTGAACGCAACTTTAGCAGGAAAGCTTAAGGGCTCGCCGTGAAATTTCGCCGGTGGTAACCAGCTTGCACTGCTCGCTGGAAAGGAATTGAAAGCCGGTTCTATTGATTCAGGCGCCAGAGAATTCGGCGGAAGAATCCGAGAATGCGGCTGGCGTCGCGGCGGTTGAGAGCCAGCCTGTGGAGCAGGAGATGGAGATCGTGGCGATTGGCCTTGCGCATGGCAGCAGGCGAGTATTTTGCCGCGAGCATGGTTTGTTCAACGACGCCGGCAAGGAGGTCCAGATCGCGGGCGGAGGCGGGGGCTACGGTGTCGCTTGCTGGTTCTGGATTGGCTTCCGGCGCCGTTTCGCCGGTGCGCGAGGCGATTTCGTAAAGACAGACAGCGACGGCCTGGCCAAGATTCATTGAGGGCTGCTGCGGATCAGTCGGAATCACTGTGAGGATGCGGCAGTGCGCAAGATCTTCCTGCGTAAGGCCGCGCTTTTCCGACCCAAAGACGAGGGCGATGCGGCCGCCGCGGGCGAGCTCATTTTGAATGAGAGGCACGAGCTCTGGCAGCGGAATGACAGGTTGTTCCGGCTTGCGATGTTCAAGCGTGCCGGTGCCGATGACGAGAGTGCAATCGGCGACGGCGTCTGGCAGGCACTTGGCGCTTTTTGCGCTTTGGAGAAGATCGGATGCGCCGACGGCCGACTTGGCCTCGCGCCAGTGGGCTTCGAATGGGGCGACAACGGCGAGGCGCGTGAAGCCAAAGTTGGCCATGGCACGCGCGGCCGCTCCTATATTGAGGGGATTGCGCGGGGAGACGAGGACCACTTCAATGCGATCGCGATGGACATTGGTGAGCAAAACGCCATTTTATGTCAGATTTCGCGCGGACGTTTGGACGGGCGGACGCGCAACTGCGCGGCGACGGCCTCGATTAAGCGCAATCGCCGCGTGGGAGTGGGGCTTAAAAGTGAAAGTTCGATTCGACGAAGAGCAGTTGGCCATCGGCGTCCTTGGGATAGATGGCGGAGATTACGCTTTTGCCCCAGGCGTGGCCGTAGTAAAACGTCGCGCTGAAGTTTGAGCAGAAGCGATAGTCGGCATTGAAGTCCCAGACATTCGCCAATCCCCGATGCCCGTTGCTGGGCCGCCCCTGGTAGCCGAATGTGGTTTGCTGAAAAGCGCCTCCGCCGGAATACCAAAGGTCCGTTGCGCTGGCCAGACGCAGTGTGTGTGCCTCGCTCGACAGGCTCAACTGCTTCAAGGGTTGCGCGTTGACTGTGAGGTACGCATCCTCGTTATTCATCATGTTGTAGAACGGAAAGCGCGCGTATTGCCGGGGCGTGGTCAGGATCTGGAAGAACGAGCCGTGGCGTGAATCGGCTGCATTGCCGTCACCGCTGCCGTACGAGTAGCCGGCCGCGATGCCAGGC
>CAYOVE010000097.1:0-2225 GCA_964407295.1 uncultured Occallatibacter sp. | reverse complement strand
ATCGGCTGCATTGCCGTCACCGCTGCCGTACGAGTAGCCGGCCGCGATGCCAGGCTTCACGCTCGGAACCGGGAATTGCCATCCGGCTTCGCCGACCGCCGCACTAGAAAGCTGGCTGAGGCTGCCCCATGAGCCGGTTTGCAATGCGCCCCAGCCCAGCAGATAGAACTTGCCGGCCGTCTTGGTGTTAATCACTTGCTCGAAGTTCGCGCCCCATGTGGCGATTTCGATCTTGTTCTTGTCGGCGGTTTTGGCCGGCGTTGAGCGATTGTCGGTCTTGAGCACGAGGGTGCGATGGTCGATGTAGCCGTCGGCAAACACGCGCAGAGAGCTTGGGTGTGTGGCGGAGCTGCCGGAGTGGGTATATGCGCCGTAGTAGTTATCGACATCCAGCTCGTCCTCGCCTTTGACTTGGAACACGCCCTGCGTGGGACGCGCGCCGAAGAGAGTGAGGTTATTGGAGCCGGAGTTGAGCACAAGCTGAACGCCGTCGTAGGTGCGCTGCACGGCGGTAAAGGCGAAGTTCGAGATCAAGCGGCTGGAGATGCGCGATTGAATGACCCGTTGAAGTAGGGGGTCTTTGGCCTTTACTTCGAGACCGTCGAAGTATTCGAAGCGGCCGATGCGGGCCGCGAATTGGTTGGTTGGATGAATGTTCACGTATGCGTACTTAAGAAAACCGTTGGCCACGTCGGTGTGATTGTTGTTCGCCGCGAAGTAGCTTCCGCCCAGGCCCAGTTGGCCCTGCGGAGCGGCCACGACCGCGGTGTTGGGCAAACCGAGGATCGAGGGCTGCTCGCCGTCGATGTACCAGTCGAAATGCTGCCCGGTTTGCCCGATGCCGATGCGCAAAAGCGAATCCCAGAAGACGTAATCGCTGTTGCCCGTGTTTCCCTTGAACCAGTTCCAATCTTCGGTGCGCTCGCGCCAGTTGATGTTGATCAGAAGCGGCCCCATCTTGTGCGTGGGCGGCGGGGTTGGAGCCAGTACGTACGCTTTGATGGCCGGCTTGGCAACAGGCTTGCCGGCTGCCGCCTGGGGTGGGGTGGCGCTTTGCTGCGCGAAAAGCGGAGCCGTTACGAGGACGAGCGCGAGACGCAACATCTGGTGGTGGGAACGCGATGCGACAAGGGCAGGGGAAAGGCACAATTTCACTGGACACTCCATATGCGTTGGTTAGGCAAGTGTCTGCTGTAGAGGGCTTTCCGGCAACAGCCTTTGGATCGACGAGGGTCTCCATCGAACGAATGAGGAGCGGACGGGGTCCGCCCTCAATCAGTGTCGATTGCTGAATGCGGATTTTCGGGTACCGGTCGCGTTTTCCTAAACGCCGCGAGGACGCGCTCAGCCCGCTTGTACTAGCCTTTAGATGTGCTGCTGACGAACCCAGCGACGACGGCGTTGAACGACCTGAGCCAGTCACCGATTGTGCGGTTTTCACTGTTGGCGCTCAGTTCCATCTTTTTCCTTGTCGATCCGTTCGCAGCGATCCCGTCGTTTCTGGCGATCACGGGCCGGGCCGATCCGGAACGGCGCAAACGCATTGCACGCAAGGGCGCGATTACGTGTTTCATTGTGCTGGTAAGTTTCGCGATTGCGGGGCAGATGATCTTCAGGATGTTTGGGATCACGCTGCCCGCATTCGAGATTGCCGGCGGGCTGATTCTGCTGCTGATCGGGCTGGACATGCTGGAAGCGCGGCGCTCGCCAACGCAGGAGACGCACGGCGATACGGTGGAGGGCGCGGCGAAAGAGGACGCGGGCATTGTGCCGTTGGGGATTCCCATGCTGGCTGGACCGGGCGCGATTTCGTCGGTGATGGTGCTGGTGGGGCAGGTGCCGACGCTCTGGGGATGGCAGATGGCGGCGATTCTGGGCGCGATTGTGCTTACGACCGTGGTGACCTATTTTGTGCTGGCGGCGGCGAGCCGAGTGCGGCAAGTGATGGGCGAGACGGGCATTCGGATACTGGTCAGAATCATGGGGCTGCTGCTGGTGGCGCTTGCGATGCAGTATTTCGTGAATGGAATCACAGACTTAGGGTTGATTCCACGGCACATGTGACCGGCGTTTGGTGGGTGGTTTCCCACAGAAAGCGGGGACTTTCCACAGGTTGCGGCGCTTGAACTTAACCCTTTGAAAATGCTAATCTTCTTGAGTTGCAAACCCTGGATCTGCGTTGGTCTTAGAGTTTGCATCTTAGGGTGGCCTGTGCTACTCTAATC
>CAYOVE010000096.1:0-11304 GCA_964407295.1 uncultured Occallatibacter sp. | reverse complement strand
TCATCATCGGTTCAGCGCTCTTCACGCCCGAGGGAACGGTCAACACAAGCTTCGCCGCCGGCCTCGCGGCAGCCATCGGCGCGGACCGAATCGTCGCCGGCATCGACACGAAAAATGGCCGCATTGCAGTGAAGGGCTGGAAGGCGCAGGTCGCGCTTACTCCCGACGAGGCAATTCCGCAGCTCGAACCCAGCGTTGCAGCATTTCTCTACACGCACGTGGATACAGAAGGAACCCTGCAGGGATTTCCCATCGAAACCGCAGCGCGTTTGCGCAAGCTCACGCAGAGGCAACTCATCGTCGCCGGGGGAATTCGCAACCAGCAAGAAGTTGACGCCATCGATGCAATCGGCGCCGACGCCGTAGTCGGAATGGCCGTCTATACAGACCTGCTGTCCGTTTAGACGCTGCCGTCTGCCCCGCATTTCGCACCGAAACATTCAACACAAAAGGCAGGCTCGTCCCCAACTCACTTCACACCGAATCCACAACCGTCTTCGAATCGCCCACAGCGCTGCTGGTTTCAACGCGTGTGGCGCGGAGCAAGCGCGCAATCTGCTTCAAATGGAGCTGAACCGCGTAGGCGCGCAGAATCTCGGCCTGCTCGAACGTCACGCCCGTATGGCGAACCTCATCCATGCGCGCTTCAAGGTCGGCAATGTCCTGCTCCAGATTGATTCCCTCCGCCGGCACGCTGAAGCTCCACTTGTGAATGCAACTGCCTAAGTAGTTAAAGCCTGTTCGAATGTCGGCCGCCAGGTGCGAGAGCGCGGGTTCCAGTTGCTGGGCAAACCGGTCCTCGTGGCTGTCTTTCACCGCAATCTCGAGCGCGATGAGCGCATCGTAAAGAGAGCGCCCAAACTGCGAGAGCATGCTCAGGCCCTCGCGCCATCCGGGTCCGCTCGGCTCGTTGCGCGCAGCTTCAAGCAGTTGGCTGTTGCCGCGCAGCAAAGCCAGCGCATCGTCGCGCAGCGCAGACAGATCTTGCGACGGCGCGCCGCGAAAGCCCTCAAGGATCGCCTCGAAGAAGCTGCCCAGCAAAAGAAACTCCTGCGCCAGCCCGTCACGCAGCCACAGCCGCGCGCGGTCAGGAAAAACGAGTGTGGTCACCGCGAGTGCGACCACGATGCCGAGCAGCACTTCGCCCACGCGGTCGAGCGCCAGCTCCCAGCGCGGGCCGGATTTGGGAACCAGCATGATGATGGTGATGGTCACGGCAGCCAGGCGCGAGCTGTTGCGTAGACTTAGCAAACCGCAAACGATGATTGCCAGCAGCACGGCGAGAATGTAATTCCATGGCGGTGCGCCAAAAACCGAACAGCCGAAGCCGAACGCTGCGCCCAGAAACGTGCCAAGCAGCCGGTCGCGCGACGCCGTTACCGTTGCGCCCACGTTCGATTGCAGAACGATGATGGCGCTGATCGAGCCCCAGTAGCCGTCGTGCAGGCCGAAGCGCAACGCCAGCCACCAGCAAAGCGCCGCCGCCAGCGCCGTCTTTGCCGCGTCAATCAAAATGCGGCGCCGCTCAAAGGTCAGCAATCCCTGCTCCCCGCCATCCACGCGTAACTTCGCTGCGAGCTGGTGCTGCGACCACGTTTTTTTGGCTTTCAGGCGCATCGATGCAATCCGAGAATAAGCCTTGTTGCTCTTTCAGGATAGTTTGCGGCGCACAGCTGTGCACAGATTCGCGTCAACAGTTTCGCGACGCGGCCCGTCTATCGTCAACGAACAATTCGTCCCGCACAAGGCAACGCAATCGCTGCGATAGGATGGAATCGAGGAACGCGCGCCGGAAGCGCGCAATGAGCCGCATGCTGCGAGTCGGATACCCAGCCACTTTACCCGCTGAACTGTTTCGCGATTTCCCCGAGGGGATCGAGCTGATCCCCGTGTCGGACAAGATGGACCACGATGTCGCGCTCGATGTCTGGATCCCCGACCCCTATTCGACCAAGGCAATCCGCGCCTGGCCTCGCTTGCGTGGCGTCAAGCTGGTGTTGGCCATGATGGCCGGAACAGAGTGGATTCCCGGGACAGTGGGCCCGCACGTAACCATTTGCAATGCACATGGTGCGCACAATATCTCCACTGCCGAGTGGACGCTATCGGCGATCCTGACCACGCTGAAGTATTTTCCGCTGTATCTCGACATTCAACGGTCGGGCATCTGGAAGCGGCGCTTCGAGGCTAGCGCACACTACGCCAAAATCACCGGCGACACGCACACCACTTATCCGCCTGTGCTGCAGGAAGAGTTGACGGGCAAGACGGTGCTCCTGGTGGGCTACGGCGCGATTAGCAAAGAGATCGAGCGCATGCTGCAACCGTTTGCTGTCAAGATCGTTCGCGTGGCACGGAGCGCGCGGTCCGAACCGGAAGTTCGCGCGGTAAGTGAGTTGGATAACTTGCTGCCGCATGCCGATGTTGTGATCTTGATTCTTCCCGCAACGGCCGAGTCGCGCGGCTTGATCGGCGAGCGGCAGCTTGGCTTGCTTCACCAGGGAGCGCTATTAGTGAATGCCGCACGCGGGCCGATCGTAGATACGGATGCTCTCGTCAATGCGCTAAACTCCGGCCGCATTCGCGCCGCGCTCGACGTCACTGAGCCCGAACCGCTGCCTGAAGGCCATCCTCTGTGGAGCTGCCCCAACCTGTTGCTCACGCCGCATATCGGCGGATCGACTCCGCAGTTTGCTCCGCGCGCACTGCGCGTCGTCGCCGACGAACTGCGCCGCTACATGAATGGCGAGCCGCTCAGGAACGTGGTGCAAGCGGCAATCTAGCGCCGTCCGCCGCGCTGCGCCAGTCGCGCAGGCCAAGCACGGCAAGCGGCACAAAGGCCGCGTAAAGCAGCGCCGTTGCCCACAAGTCTTTATAGATATATTCGCCAACGTAAATTGCATCCACCAAAATCCAAAGCCACCAGTTGGCGATGTGCTTGCGTGCCTGCCACCATGTGGCCACAAGGCTGTAGCTCATCAGCATCGCGTCCAGGTACGGTAGCGCGGCGTGCAGTCGCTTGGCCAGTGTTCCCAGCGCAAAACTCCCCGCCACGCCGAGAACGAGCGCAATCACGAGGCTGGTCTGCGGCAGTGCGACGACCCGCACCTCGCCTTCATCGCGCACGCCGCGCCACCAGTGCCACCAACCGTAGAAAGTGAAGACCACGAAGAAGACTTGCAACAAAGCGTCGGAAAACAGCCCGGCACGAAAGAACACCACCATGTAAATGAAGATCGAAACCAGCGTGATGGGCCAGCAGATCAGCAGACGCCTCGTGGTCAGCCAGATTCCGAAAGCAGCGGTGACGGCTCCCACGAGTTCCAGGCCATGAGCAGTCAGGTAACCGGCGACAACGTTGGCGATCACGGCCGCGCCGCTTTCTTTTCTTCTCGCGCCACCCGGGGCAAGTCTTTGCGTTCGGCCCGGCGGCGCAGCGCGTCGAGCAGCCTGCGGCCGGGCGCGCTCGCAAACCAATGAGCGTGACCGGCAAGCCATCCGTCGTAAGCCATCTTCGCCTTCTCCTCCGAGTGCAGAACGCCGAGAAAGTAATCGGCCTCTGAAAGCGCGAATTCGGCGTGGCAAAGCGCAGTCATCGGCGCGAGGGCGGCAGACTCTTCACTTGAGAGCGGGCTGATGGATTCGTAGCCGTCGAGCAGTGCTTCCAGATGATCGAGGTGAATGGGCACATCATCCGGCTGCGCAGGATCGTTGACCAGCGCGAGCCATTCAACAATGTTGCGCTCAATGGCGTGGGCAATATCGTGCACAGCGTTGGTGCGGTCGGCAAGGCCGAAATCGATGACGGTTGTTGCGTACGCATCGCGATCGGCTTGGGGCCCGGCATCGCTCCAGAAAAGATTGGAGGCGTGCAGGTCATTGTGAGTCCAGAGCGGGTCAAGCGCAGGCAGATGCGGCCGAAGCTCTGCATGAAAGGGCGCGAGAAGTTCCAGAGCCTGCTCGGCGCACTCGCGAACGCCTCGGTGACCTGCAATGGACGGTCGCTCAAGCAGGTAGCGCTTCATCTCCGCGCCCGGGTCGCTCGCCGCAAAGATTGTGAAGCTCGCCACGAGCGGGCGAGCCTGGCGGCGCGGCGCATTGAAGCTTTGCCCGGCGCGATGCAGCAGCGCAAGCACCGTCCCCGCCGAATGCGCATGGGCGGAGCTGCGAAACGGCGTCCACGATACGGCGTCTTCGTAAAGATCGATGCCCTGCGAAATCTGGTGGACCTCGTAGGTCCATTCGCCTGCCTCGATCGCTGTTTCGCCGGCCGCGGAAGCCAGCACCCGCGGGACCAGCGCGACATGGGCACGAAGATGAGCGAGGAAACGATGCTCCTCCAGGAGGCCTTCGCGATCGCGTACCGCACGGTGGTGACGTTTGATAAAGACGCGCTGACCGTCTCCGTGTTCGGTCCGCGTGGCCACGACACTGGCCGCGGAAAACGGGCGCGGGCTAAGCGAGAGAATGTTTGTTGGCTTGCCCAGCAGGGGGAATTGGGCAAGAAGCGGACGCAACTCATCGAGCGTGAGCGGAGCCCAGTCGGGCTCGACCAAAGAGCCGTCCATCCCGTGGGATTTGGGTGCCGAAGTCATTGATCGATGAATGCCGCGAGCCTTGTGCGCCTGGCCATTTGCTTTCTGCCTCATTCAGCTTGTCGTTGCAGCACTCACTTCATATGCCGCAACCCAGGCTAAAGGCTAAAAGCTAACAGCTAACAGCCTAGAACGTATAGTGCGCATCGAGCCGCACCGTTGGCGGCGCGCCAAGCCAGACGAACGTGTCGCCGTAACTGGCGCCTGTGTCGGACCAGTAGCGCTTGTTCGCGATGTTATCGGCATAAATGTGGATCGCCACATGGCCCTGCTCGCCGCCCGGCGTGTAGCGTGCGCCCAGGTTGAAAAGGTTGTAGCTGGGCACGCTCACCTGGTCGTCGCGCGTGGCTTCTTTACGCGAGGTGTAGCTCCAGCCGGGCATCAGGTGCAGATTGTGCAAGTGAGGTAGGGTGAGATCGGCAAACACGTTGGTGTGCAGGTGCGGCACGTTGATCACCTGCTTATTGTCGAAGCCGGGCGTGCCAGTGCCACTGGAGACGGCGTTCATTGCCGCCGCCGATCCATTGAGACGGAGCCAGTAGGCGGCCTTGCCTTCGGCGCTCAGCTCGATGCCATCGTGCGTCTCGCGGCCCTGAGAGACGAAATTGAAGCCGCCCGCGCCATCGCTCTCCGGATAAAAAAACGGCGCGCGCATGTGAAACAGTGCCGTCGTCAGCAGAATGCGCTGGCCTGGCTCGTACTTCGCGCCGACCTCCGCCTGACGCGAGAAAAACGGCGCGAGAAACTGGCTTGCGTTATCAACCCAGAACGGCGCTTCAGGACCGAGAGACAGCATCACTCCATAATTCGAGTAGAGAGTGAGGTTCTTCGCGGGGTTATAGGTGACGGCGAATTGAGGCAGCCAGACTGGCTTGTCGTGCGGCTCGGGCGCGCAGGCATTAGGAAGGGTTACAGTTGCTGGATCCAGCTCCGTCGGATCGCTGCAGCTCGCGTACGCGGAGTAGTTGTGGTCGCGCAGCGAATCGTACCGCGCGCTCGCGACGACCTGAATGCGCGCGGGAAGATGAATCCTGTCCTGCATCACTCCAGACGATTGCCGGCTGTCCTGCCACAGCCGCCGCGGGCCGGCGGATTCGTATGTGGATTCAAGCGAATTCGGATCGCCCGGCGCAGGAAGGCTCGCAATGGGCTGGTAGATATTGTCCGAGCCCACGTAAGTATAGACAGCTCCATCCTGCACAACGCCGTCCGCTGAATAGGGATCTGCCGCGCTGTAAAAGCCGGGCTGGTGCACGGTCCGCAGAAAGAGAACGCCGCCAGCTGTCACGTCCTGCGTGACGGAGCCGGTATGAATGTGGCCCGTGACCATCGCCTCGGCCTCGCCGTCGATGCGAAGCTCGTTGGGATCGCGGTAATCGTAGACGTCGTAGGTTCCATCGGGCGCGAAGAACCAATACGGCGACGTGCCGTTGTTGCACTCCGTCTCGTAGTAGCAGCCGTACACGTAAAGCACGTTGTCCTGGATTAGCGAATGGCTCAGGCTGGCGGCTGCGAAGCCGATCCACGTTGGCGAGAACGTATGATCGATGCGCGCACCGGTGTTAAAGGTGTCGTACGTGTCGGGAAGCCCCCAGGGCTGGTCGCCGAGCATGGTTGACCGGTAGATCCGGTTGATGTCGGGCAGCACAGTTCCGCCGAGCAATTGATAGCCGCTGCCGTCGCGCTCGGTTTTGCGCTGGTACTCGAAGTCGCCCTTGAGAATGGTGGCAGAGTTCAGCCTCCAGTCGGCCGCGCCGGCTCCCACTGCGCGCCAACCATTCGTGTCATTCATATAAGGAACAATTCTTTCGCCGGCCAGATTCACGCGCGCGCCCACTTGCTTGCGGCTGCCAAACAGATGGCCGAGATCGAGCGCGCCATAAGCTGTCCCGCGATGATCGGTGGCCAAATCGACCGCTTGGATGTCTGCCGGGCGCTTGGTTACGTAATCGATCAGGCCTCCGGCCGAGGCCACTCCGCTCTCCACGGCGGCAACGCCCTCGAGGAACTCGACAGACTCCTTATTCTCGAGCGGCACATCCTGCTCGCCTGCAATGGTCATGCCGTTGACCTCGAGTCCCGTCGCAAGATCGATCGGAAACCCGCGAATCTGGTAGTCGCCGTAATAGCCCACTGGAACATAATCGTCACCAACAGAAGCGTCGTCCTGAATCACGTCAGACAGCAACCGCGAAACTTGGTCGTTGAGCAAATCTCGCGTTATAACCGAAGCCGAGAGCGGAGCATTCTTAAGCTCCCCGCCATCCAACGTGCCGACAGTAACGGACTCGGGCAGATAATTGTCTTCTACTTGGCCGTGAACGATGACGGTAGTCGTGACACGCGCGGGCTTCTGCTGAGCGGAGTTGGCATTCTGTGCATCGGCTTCGGAGATCGGAGCGGGGCTTTGCGCATTTGTCTGCGGCGCCAAAGAGGAACCAGCCTGGGATTGCGCCGATTGTGCGAGGAGCGGCGACGCGGCGAAGCAGGCGAAAGCGAAGATGAACGTCCTCGCGAGTCGGACGTCGATCGAAAGCGATGAGGACTTGCCGGTGTTGAATGCGGCTATGTGCATGGGGACCCTTCGTTTCAGTCTTCACTTGAAACAAAGGAACTCGCGCCGCAAAGTGAGGAAAACGCCGCTCGGTTGGAGAAAACTTCCCACGCCGGTATTATCCGGATCGGGTTCGAGGGTATTTCTCAGCCCCACAAAACGTGGAGCACCCCTGTTTCAATAGCTCGATTGAAACATCCCGCACGAGCGCTTGGCAAATTGCAACCGCAGCTTGCGAGACGGCGAGCCATCGCCAAATGTGGGTTGAGGCCGTTGCAAAGGTTTATCTGCGCGCTGCTTTCGCGGGCAAGTCAAGAAGCTCCTCGCCGGCGTTCGCCAACCCCGGCCTGCCCGTCGACGCCGCAGCCAGGCCGGCGATCGTCGAGCCAGACAGAACCTGCAACATCGCCTGCTGCGCCCTCTCCCAAACCGGATGCGCCGGGCAGCGCGCTTTTCTCGGGCACGACCGGCCGTGCATCAGGCATACGTTCAGGCAAATCGCGCCGTCGATGGCTTCAATCACTTCACGCATGGAGGCCCGGCGGCCGCGCGGCGTGATGATGAATCCGCCCGATTGGCCGCGTTGCGACGCAATGAATTCGCCGCGCGCCAGGCTCTGCAGCACCTTCGACAGGAAGCTTTCCGGAGCGCCCGTCGCCCGCGCCAGCGAGGGCAGCGACACGCGCGCATCGGCCGGCAGCGTGGCCAACTGAACCATCACCCGCACCGCGTAGTCGGCGGCGCGCGTCAGTTGCATCGATGAGTTGGCTCGCTTCATTGCGTTGTCCCGCCGAATAAGCTTTTCGCCGATTCAAAAGCCTCAGCAGGTGGCCCCTTCCAGATCAGGAAGAACCACTGCGGTCAAATCGGCAGCGTAGATGAAACCGTCACACGCCGATGTGCCTACCGTCACAGACCCCTGTTCGCGGCGGCTCTTAAATTAACTTCTTTCAATTCAATTTGGAGAAAAATGGTCCAAAATGTGCCGCGTTCGCTCCGCTCCTCTCCAACTCGCCCGATTCGTTTTGGAAAACTCAGAGCGGGCTCGCACATCTGCCCATGAATGTTTCGCTGAAGCACCGAGCATGGGAGGAAAAGTGAAAGGAATGACCCGAGTCTTATGAATCCCTATCCCGCAGTGGACCCAATTCCTTTGCCGGCTCCGGTCTGGCTGCTCAAGCTGCTGCACATCGTCACACTGTCGCTGCATTTTGTGGCCGTGGAGATGCTCCTGGGCGGTCTTCTGCTGGCCGTTCTGCTCAGCCTGTTCGGCAAGTCGGCACACTCGCACGTCACCGCGCGAGCGCTGGCGCGGCGTCTCACGGTGGTCATGACGTTCGTGATCAATCTGGGCGTTCCGCCTCTCCTCTTTGCGCAGGTGCTTTACGGGCGCGCCCTCTACACCAGCAGCGTGCTCATCGGCGTCTACTGGATTGCCCTCATTCCCACGTTGATGCTGGTCTACTGGCTTCTTTACAAATTCTCCGCGCGGCTTGAGGCCGGAAAATCGGCCTGGTGGGTGGGCCTCATCGCATGGCTGTTTGCTGGCGGCGTGGCGCGTATGCTCTCGACAAACATGACGCTGATGCTGCGGCCCGAAACGTGGCGCGCGATGTATTCGGCGTCGGCCATGGGCGCGTATCTGCCCACGGGCGATCCAACTCTGGAGCCGCGCTGGTTGCTTATGATGGCAGGCGGACTCCTGATCGGCGGGTTGTGGCTGGTCTATCTCGCTGGCCGCAGCACCTTTACCGCGGAAGAAAAAAAGTATGTGGCCGGCCTGGGTGGCAAAGTGGCCGCGGGATTCGGGCTCGTGTATCTCGCCGCGGGACTATGGGCCGCAAGCGTGCAGCCGGATGCGGTGAAAGCAGGGCTTGCCGGTCACGCTCTGTACCCAGCCTACAAATTTGCAGGGTTCGCCGGCTACGGCTGGATCGCCCTCGTCGTCGTGGCAATTCTGGTTGGCGCCATCGCGGGCTTTGGCAAAATCAGTGCCGGCTGGCTCGCGTGGGCTGCGGTCCTCGCAGCGGTGCTCCTCGAGATCATGCTCACCGTCTATCGCGACGGCGTGCGCGATGTAACGCTGCTCAGCAAAGGCTACGACGTGTGGGACCGGGTCGTCGTCACCAATTGGAGCGTGGTGGGCTTGTTCCTCGTGCTCTTTGTCGCCGGCCTCGGAGTCGTCGGTTGGCTGGTATCCGTCGTGGCGCGTGCGCAGAAAACCATGGAGGGCGCGGCTAGCTTATGAGCAATCCAGCGATTTCACCCAACATCATCCCGGAACACCTCGAGAACGGCGAAGTGAAAACGCGGCGCGCGTTTCTTGCGGCGGCGGGCGCGGCCGGTGTTTGCTACGCCGCGGCTCTCGCCTATCCCGTCTACCGTTACCTGGCTTCGCCCAGCGAAATGGCGCTCAGCGCCTCGGCGGTCACCGAGGTCACGCTCAAAGACGCGCAGAAGCTCCCGGCGGGTTCGGTGCTGATGTTCAAGTTCGGTCCTTCTCCGGCCATGCTCATTCATCACCAGAACGGGCAATGGGTCGCGCTCACCGCTGTCTGCACGCATTTGGGTTGTACTGTGCAGTACGAGCCGCAGGCCGACCGCATCCATTGTGCCTGCCACGGCGGAGTCTACAACCCATATACCGGCGCTAACGTGAGCGGGCCTCCGCCCAAGCCGCTCAAGCTCTTCAAGGTGGCTGTCAACGATGCAGGCGTCGAGGTTTCTCGAGCCTGACCTGCGATGTAACCCACGTAATTCGAATCAGAATCCACGAACCGCGAACTAAGAACTACGAACTAAGAACTGTGAACTCCGACCATGACGACAAAATCGATTAACCTTTACAACTGGATGGACGAGCGGCTGGGAATCTCCGAGCTGGCCGCCTTCGCGCGCAAAAAGACGGTTCCGGTGCACGCGCAATCCTTCTGGTACTACTGGGGCGGCATCACGCTGTTCCTCTTCATGCTCCAGTGCTTCACCGGAGTGCTGCTGCTCGTGTATTACCGGCCGGGCGTCGAGGCGTTTGAATCCGTCCGGCAGATCACGTTCGTCATGAACTTCGGCTGGCTCATTCGCTCCGCGCACGCGTGGGCCGCCAACCTCATGATGTTCTCGATCCTGGTGCACATGTTCTCGGTCTTCTTTATGAAGGCCTATCGCAAGCCGCGCGAGTTCGGCTGGCTTTCGGGCATGGCGCTGCTTGCCGTCGCCGCATGCTTCGGCTTCTCGGGGTACCTGCTGCCGATGGACGAGCTCAGCTACTTCGCAACCAAGGTGGGTCTTGAGATTCCGGTTGCGATTCCGTGGATCGGGCCCGCCATTGCCAACATGCTGCGCGGTGGCCCGGACGTAACCGAATTCACCGTCCAGCGCTTCTTCGCGCTGCACGTCGTGGTCCTTCCCGCGTTGTTTATTCCGCTCCTTGGATTTCATCTTTGGCTGGTCCAGCGCCATGGCAACGCCGTTCCTGAAAGCGAAGAAGCCAAGCCTGCCGCCGAGCGCAAGTCCATGCCGTTCATGCCCAACTTCCTGCGCAAGGACATTGCCATGTGGATCATCTCGCTCAATGTGCTGGCGCTTCTGGCTTCTGTCTTCCCGTGGCCATTGGGCAAAGCATACGATTCGCTCGCTCCCGCGCCCATGGGCATTCATCCCGAGTGGTACTTCATGAGCCCGTTCGAGATGCTCAAGCTGCTCGGCTCCGTGCTGCCCGGCGAAGCAGGAGAGATCGCGGGCCTGCTTTTGTTCTCCCTCGGCATTGTGCTCTGGATCCTGATTCCTTTCTACGACACGAGCAGGGAATCGGGCCGTCGCGCTCGAGTTGCCCATTATTTCGGATTGCTTGCGGTTTTTGCGCTGTTGGCGACCACTGCCATTGGCTACTGGGCTGTTCGGTGAAGCAGCTAATAGCTTCTAGCCTCTAGCTTCCAGCCCGCCATGCTCGATTCAAAAGCATGATCGGTCATGAAGAGCTAGCGGCTAGCAGCTAGAAGCTAGGAGCTTAAGACATGAACTATCCGTTTTGGGACATTCCGTATCTCGGGTCGGGCTGGGTGATTGGCATCATCGCCATCTTCCACGTCATGATTTCGCAATTTGCCGTGGGCGGCGGCCTCTATCTGCCGTTGGCCGAACGCAAGGCTCTGCGCG
>CAYOVE010000095.1:0-11415 GCA_964407295.1 uncultured Occallatibacter sp. | reverse complement strand
GTCATCAGCAGTATCGAGGAGAGCTTTTGGAACGTTTCGTATTGGTAGCGACCGTTCACATGGTCGCGAACTGCCTTTGCGATTCTCTCCCAAGTCGTTTCGTACTTGCTTTGTGGCCGCAGGCCCAGCAAGGCGCAAAAATCCTCCATTGCCCGGAAGGGTTTGCCGTTTTCATCGACGTCAAAGCGATGCACCACCAGCACATTGCCATCCTGCGAAAGTTCTGTCTTCGCAGATCGAGTAACCTTTGCCGCAACCTGCATACAGAGATGTTCGTTGGCCGTGGCAAACGGAAGCCTGGGTGATGAACCCTTGATGATGTGCTGATGCGTGAATAGTGTCGCTCTCTTATGCGGCCCAAATCCTTCCTGCTGCCGGCGCTGCGCTTCTGTGTCCAGGAACTTCGGAAGGACACCCGAAACACCACTCTTTGCATGTTCACGGACAAGGCGAGAGAACGCTTCTTCAGAGTTGTCGCCTTTCAGGAGTTCGGCGACTTCAATCGGTTTTGCCGGTTCGTCCAGCGCTGCTCCCGGTGGAGCTACTTGCATTCTTCCCACCATGTTTCGTCCGATGACGGACAACAGAGCGATGGGACTCGCACCGACAATCGGCCCAAACTCCTCCTGCAAAATTTGAAGCAGGTACCCTTCCGGGAGGTTCATTCGAAAGATGGGGTGAAGTTCGTCATCCCACGGATAGGACTCCGTTCGGACGGGCATCGTTAGAGACACAAGATTCTGAGGCGCGACCTCTGGAACATAGGTCATCACGCTCTTGAAGTCGCCGACTTGTTCGAGGACACCGACATGTTGGCCGAGGACGTGGACATTCAGCTTCATGCCGTGCCACCTCGTTCACGGCGCAGTTCATCGAGGGTGCCCGACCTACCAACTTCAGTGAAGCTTACCTCCAGCCCGAGAACAGCGAGGACAGCCAGCAGTTTGCGTGAACCAAACTCCGATAGCTGTCCTCGCTCGAATCGCACGAGGGTCTCCCGTGTGAGCCCAGCGCGGTTGGCGACCTCGGTCTGGCTCAACTTGAGAGCCTTGCGCTTTGCCGCGACCGCCTCGCCGAGTTCAGGGAGAGCTCGCATAAGTGATATATATCGCACTATAGTGTGAGATTCAAGTAAATAGTGATGTAAATATCACTTTTGGTGCATCCCATCCAACCCAATAACACGCTCACGTACGCAGGCTCACCTTGCCAGACCGAACATCGCCGCTGTCTCCTCCCGGTTCGCGGCTCCGGCAGCAGGAGAGCCTGGAACACTCTCGGACAAGGGGTTCTTTGCCCAGGATTTGCCTGAGTTTCCTCCAAACGTAGAAACGGCCTCCGAGTCACTCTCGGAAGCCGCTTAGAATCCTGAATTCTTTGGTTGCGGGGGCTGGATTTGAACCAGCGACCTTTGGGTTATGAGCCCAACGAGCTACCGGGCTGCTCCACCCCGCAGTTCCATCTTATCAAGCTGATGTATGGGGGTCAATCGCGCACGGCAGAACACATGGAGAAAGCGCCCGGAAAGATTTCGAATCCTGATTTCCTGCGAAGAGCATGAACGACGGCCGAGAATGTATTAGGCTGAGTGACTTACCGGCTGCGCTACACTTACACTCACCGTAGTGCACAAATTCCTTGCGGCCTAAGGACACCGGTCATGATGCCGGATCAGGACAGTTTTTGGGACGAGTTGCTCGCCTACATTGAGGCGCATAGCGTCATCCCCATTGTTGGGCCAGAGCTTGTCATCGTGGATCATGAGGGACGGCTCGAGCCCTACCACCGGCTGCTGGCGCGTGAGCTTGCGACTCGATTGAAGGTTGGCAGCGAAGCCGCGACACTCGACCATGTGGTGGGAGCTTACCTCGCCAAGCCCGGCAGCAGGCGGCAATCGGTCTATCGCGAACTGGGCGACATCGCCGCAAAGCTCACCGTCAAAGTCCCTGAGCCGCTGCTGCAACTCGCCAGCATTCGTGACCTGAATCTTTTCGCCAGCTTTTGCACGGATAATCTTCTGGCCCAGGCGATCAATGCAGCGCGTTTTGGCGGACGCGCGGAGACACGCGAACTGGCATTCAATCCCAGTGAAGCGGGCGATTTGCCTGACGGGCCGCGCGATGCGCCAGTGGTTTATAGCCTGTTTGGACGGATGTCGGTGCTTCCCAAGTACGTGATTGCGGAAGAGGACGAGCTGGAGTGGGTGACCGCACTGCAAATTCCCGAAAAGCGGCCGGAGCGGCTCTTCGACGAGTTGGGGCACAATCATCTGCTCTTCCTTGGCTGCGGATTCCCCGACTGGCTGGCGCGTTTTATCTTGCGTACGGCGAAGAACAGCAAGCTATCGGCCGAGCGCGGATTCTCAGAGTACCTGATTGACGCCGATGAAGATTCGAATTCGCCATTGGTCTCCTTCCTGACCAGCTTCAGCCGCGAAACCGTGGTGCTTTCGGTGGACCCTTCGGACTTTGTGGCTGAACTTGCCCGACGCTGGCAGGAACGCAAAGGCGGCGACGCTGCCGCCAAGGAACCGGAGCCCGGCCCGATGCCGGAGACCATGCCGCCGGGAAGCCTATTCATCAGCTATGCCAGCGAGGACCGGCCGGCTGCGCTGCGGCTTGCGGCGGAATTGCAGGACGCGGGACTGCCGGTATGGCTCGATCGCCAGCAACTGGATTGGGGCAGCGACTACACGGCGCGCATCCGGCTCGCGATTCAGCAATGCGCGCTGTTCGTGCCTGTGCTTTCGCGAACGGCGGAACAGCGCACCGGATTCTTTCGCAAAGAGTGGGCGTGGGCGAGCGAGAGGAATCTGGACTTCACGGGCAGCAGCCTCGCGTTCCTGTGCCCGCTGGTGATCGACGATACGCCGGTGGTTACGAGCAACGAAATTCCTCCGGCGTTCAAGTTGGTACACATTGAACAAGCGCCCGCCGGCAGCCTGCAGAGCCACCAGGCTGAAGCCATTGTGAAGGCGTTCAACGCCATGCGCGCGCGCATGCAAGGTAAGCCATGATCGAGCTGCCGACCATCGACGCTGAACGCCCGTGGCCGGGGCTATTGCCATTCGGCGAAGACTCGCGCATGTATTTTCACGGCCGCGAAGCCGAGACGGACGAACTGTTCCGGTTGATCGAGCGCGAACCTCTGACGGTGTTGTTCGGCCAGTCGGGATTGGGAAAATCGTCGCTGCTGAATGCAGGCGTATTTCCGAATCTGCGCCGTGCGGGTTATTTGCCGGTGTACCTGCGACTGAATCTGGATGCGACGGCGCCGGTGCTCATCGACCAGGTGTGGCATGCCCTCATCTGCGAATGCGTCGACCACGAGGTAAGCGCGAGCGAAATCCTGCCGGGCGACGGGCTCTGGCAATACCTGCACCGGCCTGAGACGCAGTTCCTCAATCCGCATGGGCGGCCGGTTGTGCCTGTGCTGGCGTTCGATCAGTTTGAGGAGATTTTTACGCTGGGCCGGCAGACGCCGGAGCAAACCGCGCGCACGCAACTGCTGCTGCAACAACTGGGCGAACTGATTGAAAATCGGTTGCCGCCAGCGCTGGAACGCGAGTTGACCGTGCATCCGGAGCTTCTGGATCAGTTCGATCTGCTGCGGCAAAACATCAAAATGGTTTTCAGTTTCCGAGAAGATTATCTGGCGGAATTCGAGAGCCTGAAGACCGTGATTCGGCCCATCATGCAGAACCGGATGCGGCTGACGCCGATGCGCGGCGACCGTGCGGCCGCGGCGATCGAGACAGCGGGCGGCGGCTTGCTAAGCGAAACCGTGGCGGCGCGCATCGTGAGGTTTGTTGGCGGAGCAGCGAGGGGCGGCTCTGGGCAACTTGAAGAGATTTCGGTTGAGCCTGCGCTTCTGTCGCTGGTGTGCCGCGAGCTCAACGAGCAACGCATTGCGCGCGGACAGGCCGAGATCAGCGCCGACCTGATCCAGGGCGAAAACACGCAGCAGATCATTGCGCAGTTTTACAACCAGGGATTTGCCGGGTTGGACGTCAGGGTTCGCTACTTTGTTGAAGATCGGCTTTTGACCCCTGCGGGCTACCGCGACAGTTGCGCTCTGGATAATGCACTGGCGGAACCTGGCGTGAGCGAAGCGGCGATTCAGAGCCTGGTGGACCGCCGCATACTGCGCCGCGAAGAGCGTGGCGGGTTAGTTCGGATTGAACTGATCCACGACGTGCTTGCGCTGGTGGCAAAAGAGAGCCGCGATACGCGACACGAAGCTGCGGCCCTCGAAGCCGCACGGCAGCTATTGGCCAAGCAGCGACGCCGCCAGAGAATCGTGATCGCGTGGGCCGCGGTTTTGGTGGCGTGCCTGGTGGGCGTCTCCTGGCTGGCTGTGATGGCGAGCCGTGGGAAGAAAGAAGCCGTGATCGCCCAGCGTCAGGCGGACGAACAGGCTAAGGTCGCACAGACCGAGGCGGGCCGTGCGCAGTCTGAGGCAGTTCTGGAGCGCGCGGCGGAGGACCAGGCCAAGTCAAAACAGGCGCAACTGGCGGCTGCCTTGGAGAAAGCAGACGAGGCGACTCACACAGCCAAGAGCGAAGCGGATCAAAAGGAACAGCAGCGATGGCAGGCCGTGGTTTGGGCGGCGGCTGCAGACGAGCAGTTGGACTCTGGCGGCACGGGCGAAAAACTGCGCGCGTGTGTCGACTCAACCAATCGTCTTACTGACGATCCCGCGAAGGCATCGCGAGATTACATGGTGGGAGTGTGGCATGTGGACCAGGGAGTGTCGTCGACGGATCAGGAGTGGCGAAGCGACGGCACCTGCGTCAGCAGGCATATTTATGAAAACGGCTTTGAGCTTGACCTGAAGAACGACGTCTGCACCTGGCAGTACAAGCCGATCGCCGGGCACGACGATGAATTCGAGATGGACTGGGCCTCGAAGATGCTCGGATCTCAATACACAAAGCAACTGATCTTCAAGATCACCAGCCGCACGCGCATGCGCAACATCAATGTGGGCTACGACGCGTTTCGAATCATCTGCCCGGCGCAGGAGCTAACGATCCGCGAGGGCGAGCTCGCGACTCTGCAAAAACAAGCCGACGCGAACCCCGGCAACGCGGACGATCAAACGGCGCTTGCAGGTGGATTCGACAAGCTGGGAACAGCCATGACAGCGCAAAGCGACTTTGCGAATGCGTTCAAGAATTTCGACCAGGAACTCGGCATCTGCCAACAACTGGCGCAGCACAAGCCAGCCGATCAGGGTTGTCTCGCGAGAGTCGCGCAGTCATTCGAGCAGCTGGGAAACCAGGAGTTCAACCAGGCGACAACGCTCGACCAGGCCGGCGACGGGCAAGGGGGCACACAGGCTGCCACGGCGGCGATCGCGTCTTATCAAAAAGACGTGACGATTCGCCAGCAGTTGCTGCACTCGGCGCCGGAGGACGTTGATGCGCAACATAACGCTGCGTTGGCATCGAATCATGCCGGCATTGTTCTCTACTGGATTGGCCAGAATACGGCGGGGATCGATGCGATTCGAACCGCGGCTCAGATGCTCGAGAAGATTGCCGAAGCGCATCCTGGCGAGACGCAGGTCCGCGTGGATCTGCTCTGGATTCTCTACAACTTGAGCCAACGATCGAATGTAGGGACCGAGGCCAAGGATTCACTGAGCAAAGCGTTGGCCATTGCAACGGAGCTGGCACACGAGCATGGGAGCCCCGACAATATGCCGAGCGTGGTGACATTTTTGCAGGGAGCCAAGCCGCGGTGAGTCTTGAGACGCCGCCCGGCCGGGCGCGTCAATTCACGTTGCAGGGTTCGACTCTCGTTCCCGAGGTCGCCACGCCGTACTGGTTTGCTCCGGAGATGGTTTGATCGTCAGCGGAGAGCGTGACGCTATCGACCGGGTCCGGCCAAGTGAGTGTGTAGATCCCTCGCGAGGCATCGACAGTTTGCCACGTTCCCGAAAGCGTTCCGGCTGAGAATGCGCCATCCGCAGAAACAACCATGGGAACGTTGTTGGACATGGTCCAGGTGCCGATGATGCCGAATGCGCCGGCGGCGCGCGTGGCGGCGATCGGGAAACCATACTGGTTGCTTCCGCTTAACGAGCGCTGGTCCGATTTGATCGTGACGGTGTCAATCGCTGCCGGCCAAGTAAAAGTGTATTTGCGTTGCGCGGCGTTCACGAGGCGCCAATGCCCGGTGAAGGGGCCACCCAGGATGATGCCGTTTGATTGAATGAAGACCGACCCATTATTGAACCAGTGATAGCAGCCCACGATGGGATCGGCCGCGGCTGAAGGAATGGGGTTCGGAGTGGGACCGGGCGGTTTTGGCTTGAGGAAGATGAATCCAAAAACAATCGCCGCTGCAACGGCGACGGCGGCAATCCCGAGCCAGAGTTTGTTTGACGGGGCTGCGCTCTGGGCGGGGGCGTGAGTCGAGGGTTGGACGGCTGGGGAATTCGCCGGAGCCTGCTGTGGCACAGCGGTTGCTGGAACCGTGATCGGGGATTTGATGAGCTTTTGAACCGTCTCAACCAATTCGTCGAGGTGTTTTTCAAGGGGCGGCGTCATGGCGTCGAGCCAGTGGACCGATCCGATGAAATAGTCGAGCGACTTGCCCGGCATCACATCTTCGATGCGTACGGGGAGGATGACCACGCCGTTGCTGACGGCGCGCTCGACCTCTTTGGGAATATGGCCGGATGAATTTGCGTTCGCCGAAAGGACGAGCACCATCACTTTTACGGAATGAATGGCGTCAATGATGGATTCGCCATACGACGTGCCAGGCACGATGTCGCGCGGGGCAATCCAGCAACGAATGCCGGCTGACTCAAGGCGAGCGCATACGGCATTGGCGACGAGCCTGTCCTTCGATGAGTGACTGACGAAGACGTCGAACGGCAAGGGGAAGAACTCCTTGAGCCTGGCAGCGGGCCACGAGTATTTGGGGATTACCCGCTAAACACGGAAATCATAGCATCCATTGATACAGATGACTGGGGATGAAGATTGGCCGAAGGCGCGGACCGGGTGGCCAGTTCAGACAACATGATCGATTCCCCCATTTTTCAACATACTGTTATGGACTATTCATCCTGAAGGCAGCTAATCGAATCACAGTCTATCTCTCCCGAGGTCCAATCCATGAAGCTCTTTGCGCGCTACATCTCGCTGTTTCTGCTTCTTATGCCCATCGCTCAAACTTTGCATGCACAGGATTTCGATGGCAAACATAAGGTGAAGCACGTTCTGCTCATCAGCGTCGACGGTCTGCACGCTCTCGACCTGACAAACTATGTGAGCAGCCACCCTCAATCGACCCTTGCGCAACTCAGTTCACACGGCGTTACCTTCGACAACGCTTCGACTTCGCAGCCATCCGACTCCTTCCCTGGACTGTCTGCTTTGGTCACCGGAGGATCGCCCACGACTGCCGGCTTCTGGTACGACGTGACTTATAACCGCGCGCTTTCGCCGCCGGCCGCCACTACGCCGTACATATCCTATGTTGGCGCTCCTGGGGGTCCGTGCCCTGGGCAGATTGGCACAATCACCGAATTCGACGAATCGATCGACAAGGATCTGACGAAGCTCTACGGCTCGATTGATCCCAGCTTTCTGCCGCGCGACCCCAACCGGGGTTGTGCGCCGGTCTATCCGCACGAATATCTCCGTGTGAACACCATCTTTGAGGTTGTGCGAGCCCATGGCGGCTACACCGCGTGGACCGACAAGCACCCCGCCTATGAATGGACGAACGGCCCAAGCGGTGTTGGCGTCAATGATTTCTTTGGTCCAGAGATCAACTCGATTCCAGTTGCGTTGCCTTATCCCGGCTGCAACCCGGTGAATGCAGCTGATTCCACGCCCGACGATGGCTGGACGACGGACCTCAAAAACATTCAGTGCTACGACGAAACCCATGTTCAGGCGGTTCTGAACGAAATCAACGGCTATACGCACGATGGCAAACAACGTGCGCCGATCCCGACTTTATTCGGCACGAATTTTCAGTCCGTGAGTGTGGGAGAAAAGCTGGCGGGCAACGGCTATGTCGACGTGCTTGGAACCCCTTCAACGGGGCTGCTCGGCGAGTTGGATTTCGTGGACAGCTCTCTGGGTAAGATGGTGAGCGCGCTGAAGAACGCCGGCGTTTATGACGACACTCTCATCATCATCAGCGCAAAGCATGGGCAGTCGCCGATCGATCAAACCAAGAAAGTTGCAATCGGTAGCGGCCAGCCCGCGACGTTGATCAACACACTTGGTTCAGGAGAGGCCTTCGACATCTCGGACGACGGCTCATTGATCTGGCTTAACGACTCTTCGCAGGCCGGCGAAATCGCCAAGGAACTGAGCACGGAGTCGAACCAGGCCACCCTTGGCATCCAGGAGATCTTCGCCGGACCGGCACTGACGGAGAAGTTCAATAGCCCGTTGAACGATCCGCGCACGCCGGACATCATCCTGAAGGTGAACACCGGCGTCATTTTTACCGGCGGCTCCAAGATTGCTGAGCATGGCGGCCTGAACGAGGACGACACGCATGTGGCGTTGCTTTTCTCCATGCCAGACTTCGCGGCCAAGCATGTGAAAACCTATGTTCTAAACCAGCAGGTTGCTCCCACCATCATCCAGGCACTCGGTCTCGACCCCGGTGAACTGAAGGCGGTTCAGATTGAGGGCGTTCAACCCCTTCCATTCCTGTTCTAAGCGCAAGTGTGCTCAAGCTTTGATGGCGGCTCCCGGCAACGGGGGCCGCTTTTTTTTGCGAAAGGAAGCGGCTCTGTTCCAAGTGATGCCGTGCAAAATATAAACGGATTTTATGAGGGGTCCGCCTTCGCTGAAGCTACGGCGCGACAACTTTCGCGAAGCGAAAGTTGGTGGACCTGGTCGGGATCGAACCGACGACCTCCCCGGCAAGCCGGGGCGCGCGCGCCGCTCATTGCTTCGGATCAACGCGTGTTTGGTGGACCTGGTCGGGATCGAACCGACGACCTCTTCCATGCCATGGAAGCGCGCTCCCAGCTGCGCCACAGGCCCACGATTGGCGGGACAACTCTTCTATTGTCGTAGGTAGCGGCTGGCAAGTCAAACGCCGGGCGACCGAACGAATCGGGAGTCGGGGAACGCCGTGCGCGAGCGCACGTGGAATGAGTTGCGCCCGCACCAGGCGGCCCGGTTTCTAGTCCACCGGCGATGCGAGGAAGAATACATAGACGAGAAATCCGACGCCGATGAGTCCGGGAATCGTGCCGCAAAGGTATATGCCGTTACCGGGCATGAGCGCGTGAAGGAAGATGAGCAGTCCCGCCCCGACGCCGATGTTACTGATGCCGGCGATCTTCATGCCTTCGCGCTGCTTGGTCCGCTTGATCCGCTCGTCTTCGTGCATCAATTCGAGGGCTGCCTTGGCGCCTTCGCCTGAGGCCTCGGTTATACGCCTCAGGGTTTCTGCTTTGTAATAGGCCTCGCGCTCCTTGCGCTGAGTATCCAACCAGTGAGCCACGGTTACGAACGTCAATCCCCCTACAATGGCTACGATCGGAATTAGAAACGCAATCGTCTGCGGGCTGTCCCACATCGCAAGCATCTCTGGACCGTTCCCCATTTCATCCTCCTCGCCGGGGATTTACCCCTTGCGACCGGTACGACAGGAGAGACCGGCTGCCGGTTGCATAATCTTTGCAGGAAGATTTCCAAGAGAAATTGCAACCGGAACCGGACAGGTACGGTCGTACAGGTTTGAACGGGACTGCCCAGGCTTGGACCGTTGAGATTCGGCAGCAAGTTGGAGAGGAGCGCTTCTCGGGATGCACGCAACGATGAGCGCCGAAGAAGACCTGGCCGACGTGAAGCGCGTGCTGGCCGGCGAGGCGCAGGCCTTTGAGGGAGTTGTGCGCCGCTGGCAAGGACCGCTGGTGAACATGGCCTGGCGTTACTGCCGCGATCGGGGGCGCGCTGAAGAGATGGCGCAGGAGGCGTTCCTGCGGGCCTGGCGTGGGCTGGCCGGATGGCGGCGCGAGTCAAGCTTTTCGACGTGGCTGTTCGCGCTGGCGGCGAACGTGTTTCGCTCAGAATTGCAGCGGTTTCCGGCGGTGAACGTGCCCCTGGAAGATGCCGCCGAGCCTGCCGGCCCTGCGACGCAGCTTGAAGGGTTGGCCAGGAAGCAGAGCGACGACGCAGTAAGGAGGGCCGTGCTGGCTTTGCCACATCGCTATCGCGAGCCAGTGGTCCTTTACTACTTTCACGAGATGGATGTGGCCTCGGCATCACGCACGATGGGTTTGCCTGAGGGAACGGTCAAGGCGCGTCTGGCGCGGGGGCGCGAGATGCTGCGGAAGAGATTTCCGCAACTGAGCGAAGAGCGCACACCGCTGCTGGGGTCGTCGCTCGGGCCCGAAAAAGAGGTCATGCAATGAAGAGCAATCTGAATCTGAAGACGCATGATGGCGCGATCGACCAGATTTTGGCGTCCGAAGAGCAGTTGATTCCTACGTCTGGTTTTCTTGCGGCAACGATGGAGCGGGTGCGCGAAGAGGCGGCTTGCCCCAAGCCGATTCCCTTCCCGTGGCTGCGCGCGTTGCCGGGAATCGTTGTCGGCGTTGCAGTTCTTGGCTGGTGCGGGTTTGAGCTGGTGCGCGTGGTTTTGTCCAATGCGCATGAGATTTCGCTTGCGCAGGTTCACGTGACCGGCGCGAACTGGAGTGCGCTGGAACCGGCGGGGTGGGTAGCGGCTGCGCTTGCCGTTTCGCTGCTGTCGTGGCTTTTTGCGCGGAGGCTGGCCGGGAGGACGGGGCTGCTGTAGCGGAGCCCACCCTAGCCGCAAAAACAGGTGCGCGGCGAGGGTGGGGCACCCACGGCTGTTGGGCCTGTCAAAAAAGTGCGAAAGGCAAATGCAGGTCCTTCGACTACGGTCGCCCGCCGGGCCGGGCAACCTCCGCTCAGGATGACCCCTTGGGAGTGAGGGTTCGACCTATCTCACCCTAAACGTCCGCCGCGGCGAACGTTTAGGATGGGGCACCCACGCAGATGTGGTTTGCCCTGGTCCCCAGACGCGAGGGACCAGAGTACCCGAACCTGAATTGGAATCGCGGGGCTTACTGTTTCGTCGCGTGCTTCGCGCCGAACTGCTGGAGTTTTGCGAGGGTGGCCGCGGCCTGGCCGGAGTCGATGGCTTCGGCACCGAGGGCAACGCCTTCTTTGAGATCGCCGGCGAGGCTCGCAGCGACCAGGACGGCGGCGGCATTGAGCAGAACCACATCGCGGCGCGCGCCGGAAACGCCGGTGATCACGTCGTAGAGCAGATCTTTGTTGGTGGCTACGTCGCCGCCGGTGAATTGATCGATGGTGGCGCGGGGAAGGCCGGCCATCTCCGGAGTCACGCGCGCGGCTTTGAGCTGCGGTTCGCCGGTCTCGGACTCCTC
>CAYOVE010000094.1:0-11418 GCA_964407295.1 uncultured Occallatibacter sp. | reverse complement strand
TGTTTGACACGCTGCAACTCGAGGGCGTGCCGAGCAAGATGCTCTACTTTCCCGACGAAGGACACTGGGTGCTGAAGCCGCAAAACTCGCAGCTCTGGTACAAGACGGTGAACGATTGGGTGGATGAGTGGACGAAGACAAGCCGCTAGCTGCTAGCTTCTAGCGGCTAGCTTGTGTGTCGGCAAAACGAACGGCCTTGCGCTCAGTAGGATCAGCGAGAGGCTAGAAGCTGGGAGCTAGAAGCTGCCTTTCCCACGCAAATCCCGCAAGCCGCGCGAGCCGCTGAACGAGGCGGCCCTCTATCAGTACGCCGTGAAGGCGCTGGGCCGGCAGATGCGCACCGAAGTTGAGCTGCGGCGCCTGATGAGCGCTCGTGCCGAGCAGAGCGAGCACGGCGAAGCGGCCGTACGCGCGGCAATTACGCGGCTCAAGGAGCATGGATACCTCGACGACCGCGCCTTCGCCGAGACCTACGCGCGGCTGCGCCAGGAGAACGAGAAGCTGGGCGCGCGGCGCGTGCAGCAGGATTTGCAGCGCAAGGGAATCCGCACCGACCTGATCAAGGAAACGGTGGAGGCCCGTTACGGCGAGACCAATGAGGAGAAGCTGGCGCGCGCGCACCTCGAGCGCAAGCGAATCCGCAAGCCGGCGAACGAGAAGGACACAGCGCGAGTGATGCGGAGGTTGGTGGCGGCGGGATTCTCGACGGGTACGATCTACAAGGTGCTGCGCAGGTGGGATGTACCGGAAGAGGAGCTGGCGGCGCTGGACAACCTGGAAACTGATCCGCACGAGGAGTGACAACTTCCTTCCGCCCGCTCTCTAATTCCCTTGCTCACTTCTTCACCGCATCAGTTGTCAAGAGCCTCGTTCGCCGAGTTTCGCCGCAAATCGTTGATTTCACTGCGCAAATTCTGTGCGCCAAGTTTGCCGGTAATTACCGCCTTTTGCCGCATACTCGATCTGTGGTTGCTCAAGCCACCCTGCGCTTGCCGCGACCTTTTCGCGCCCGTTTACGCGCGAACCAAAGCGCATTTGCCGCCGCGAAATTTTTTTGAAAGTTGCCCAGTTTTCGGTGCAATTTCGGCTCATTTTCAGCGCCTATTCAATAGAATCAATAATTTATCTAGTCACCTATCGATAAACAACCTATTGACGAATCGGTAACGCAGTTTACACAAAGGTAAACAACCTCGCTGATCGACCCTCGGCAGGAATCAATCGGACCTACGGAGCCGGAACCGGCGGCGACGTTGGGGCGATGGTCGCGGGTATCGGATTTCCCGCCGTCTTTGTGATTGCCTCTCGAATGCCGGCCAGCGGCGCCGAATCCGAAAACTCAACACCGTTCGGAGTGGTGCTGATCCCGAGCTGTGTCCAGAGCGCGGGCAGATCGTACTGGACCGGCTTGTCTTTCCACTGGTTGTAAAGATCGGTAAGGACATGCGTGCCGGTTGCGCGGTCGCCGACGGCGAGCGCTTGAGGCAGATCCCAGTTGTGGTCGATGGTGCCGCCAGTGGCGACGATGGCGCGCAACGCGTCCTGAAGGCCAAGGCGGTTGTGCGTCTGGTGGCGGATTTCGACGTCGGCGACGAGGCAGAACATGGCCCCGCCCCAGTAGGTGCGGCCCCAGGTGTGCGTGTGGTCCAGACCCTGGTCACCGGGCTGCGGCTCGCCCTGCGGCATGTCGCGGACCATGTCGCGCCAGATTCTCGGCGCCGTTAAGTCGCCAATCATCACGCGCTCAACAGGCTCGATGTAGGTGGCGAGGCCCTCCTCGATCCAGTGCTGGGGAGAGTCGCCGCGGGGATCGTCCGGATCGGAGGGCATGTCAGGAAACGCCATGTGGGTGAGCTCGTGCGTGATCATCCAGTCGGCGGCAAGCTCGGCTGCGGTGGTGTGTTCGCCGATGCGCAGGCGTGTGAAGCCCGGTGTGCCATGCATATCGCCCCATGTGGTGCCCTGCAAAATGCCGTGGCGATCGGGGACGGGAATGACGAGGATGCGTGCGGTGGCAAGGGGGAATCGTCCGTAGTAGGTGGCGACGGCGGAGGCTGCCGTGGCGATGCGGGCGAGGATGGCGGATTTTGGAAGGTCGAATGGGCCCTCAGCGAAATCGACCTCGATCGTCGAGACACCGGCGGTGGATGAGCCGACGCCGCCAGTCCCGCCGATTTTGATGGAGTCGGTTTCGGCAATCGGAAGGTGCGAGCCGGGCTGCGCGTGGAGCGGCAAGGCCCATCCAAGCAGAGCCTGGATGGGGCACCCGAAGATGAGGAGAGCGAACCAGTTCGTGTGGAGGCGAGAGGCCATGTGTTGGTTGGACGAGCGAGCCGCCCGCGTGGTTCCGTACCGCCGGCGTCCTCGCCGGCACCCCATCGACAAGTTATAGGGACGCCGGCGGTGCTTGCATGCCGCTGGTCAGGCTTTCGAGGCCAGGATATCGAGCATCTCGATCTGCGGCGGCTTGGCCAGGAGCTCGTCGGCTTTGGCCATAAGCGCCTTGGCGATGGGGCCGTTGAGGTGCGCGTCGCGGCCTGCATTGTCGGGAAAGGTATCGAAGATGCCGAACTTCGCCGGGCCCAGCTTGACGGCATACCAAGTGGTGGTTGCGGGCTCAGCGACTGCCAGTGGCTGGGCTGACTTGAGAAATGCTTCCAGTTCCTTTTCCTTGCCGGGCCTGGCCTCAACCAGGGCCAGGATTGCGCGTGTGTCCATTGGCGACCTCCAGGACGGTTGGATGACGCGAAGCGGTCAGGAGTTTCGCAAGGAGGTTTGGTGAGCGCGGGACATTACACTGAGAGAGCTATGAAAATGCGCTCGGGAAATGAGATACGCGAGCTGTTTCTGCACTTCTTTGAAACGAAGGGGCACCGGAGGGTGCACTCGTCGTCGCTCGTGCCGGCGAACGACCCTACGCTCTTGTTTACCAACGCCGGGATGAACCAGTTCAAGGATCTCTTTCTGGGCGCGGAGAAGCGCGATTACACGCGGGCTACGACCAGCCAGAAGTGCGTGCGCGCGGGCGGGAAGCATAACGACTTGGAGAACGTAGGCTTTACGCGGCGGCATCATACCTTTTTCGAGATGCTGGGGAACTTCTCGTTTGGCGACTACTTCAAGCGCGATGCGATCCGGTTTGCGTGGGAGCTGGTGACGAGCGAGGAGTGGTTCGGCATCCCCAAGGACCGGCTGTACGTGACGATCTTCGAAGGGACGGCCGACGTTCCGCGAGACGACGAGGCGGAGAAGTACTGGATGGAAGTGGGCGTGCCGAAGGAGCGGATCGGCGAGTACGGGGTGAAGGACAACTTCTGGCAGATGGGCGAGACGGGGCCTTGCGGGCCGTGCTCGGAGATTTTTTACGACATGGGACTGGAGGCCGCGGAGACGACCGGGCCCGACGGAAAAGGAATCGACAAGCCGTTTGGCCATGACGATGCGCGGTACGTGGAGATTTGGAATCTCGTCTTTATGCAATTCGACCGTTCCGCTGTTGTTGATGCGGCCGGAAAGACGACAGGATACAAGCTGGCGCCATTACCCAAACCATCAATCGATACGGGGATGGGGTTGGAGCGCGTGGCCGCGGTGCTGCAGCGGAAGGTGAGCAACTTTGAGACGGATTTGTTTACGCCGCTGATTGCAAGGGCCGCGGAGCTGACGGTGTTGGGCGCGAGCAAGTCAGCGAGTCAGCCAGTCAGCGAGTTAGCGAAACAGCAAGTCGACCAGTCAGCGAAACAGCAAGTCAGCCTACACGCAGACTCTTCGCATTCTGGTTCTGTATCAGGGCACGACTTCAGTCGTGCCGAAACAGACGCCCAAAGAGTAGGGGCTTTAGCCCCTGAGGGAAGCCTCGTCGGCAACGCCAGCCTGCGCATCATCGCCGATCACGCTCGCGCCGCAACCTTCCTTATTAACGATGGCGTGGTGCCGTCGAATGAGGGGCGCGGCTATGTGCTGCGCAAGATCTTGCGGCGCGCGATTCGGCATGGACGGCTGCTGGGGCAGGAAAAGCCGTTCCTGTTTCAGATGGTGTTCGCGGTGCGCGATCTGATGAAGGGCGCTTATCCGGAGTTGGTTGATTCGGCAGCGCGCGTGGCGAAGGTTGTGGAGGCGGAGGAGAAGCAGTTCGATCGGGTGCTGAAGATCGGACTGACGCGGCTGGATGAAGAGATGAAGGCCGGCTTCACAGGCGACAAGGCCTTCCACCTCTATGAGACGTTTGGTTTGCCGCTGGACTTTATGGTCGATGCGGCGCGCGATGCGGGCATCGCGTTTGATATGGAGGGGTTCGAACGCGCCAAGGAAGCTGAGCAGGCACGGGCGCGGGCGAGCTGGAAGGGTGGAAGCCAGAAATCCGCCAGCCCAGCGTTTCGCGATTTGCCGAAGACGGTGTTCGAGGGCTACCAGTCGCTGACGTCGGCCAACAGCGAGGTGCTGGCGATTGTGAAGGGCGGCCTGGGCGTCCCGGCGGCGAAGGCTGGCGATGAGGTTGAGGTGGTGCTCGATCACACGAGTTTCTATGGCGACTCGGGCGGACAAGTTGGCGACTTAGGTTTTTTCCTGACTCTGGACGGGAATAGTACGGTTGCCGAGATTGTCGGCTGCGTGCTGCCGGTGCAGGGAGTGAGGGCGCACAAAGCGATCCTGAAGCAGGACCTGGCGGTTGGCGACCACGTGAACACGGTGGTAGATGGAGTGCGGCGCGACGCGATCCGGCGCAACCATACGGGGACGCATCTGTTGCACGCGGCGCTGAGGCAGGTTCTTGGCACGCATGTGAAGCAGGCGGGTTCGGCGGTGCATCCTGACCGGCTGCGGTTCGATTTTTCGCACTTCTCTCAGGTAGCCGATGAAGAGCTCCAGGAGATTGAAGACATTGTGAATCGCGAGGTGCTGGCGAACGCGAAGGTGGAAACGCTGGTGGATGTTCCCATTGACATTGCGGTGAACGAGTACCACGCGATGGCGCTGTTCGGAGAAAAGTACGGCGACAAGGTAAGGGTGGTGAAGCTGAGCGACGGATTTTCGACAGAGCTATGTGGCGGCACGCACACGGCGGCGACTGGTGAGATCGGGTTGCTGAAGCTGACCGGCGAGGAATCGGTCTCCTCGGGTGTACGGAGAATTGAGGCGATCAGCGGGATGGGGTCGCTCGATACGTTCAGGAAAGATTTTGAACTGGCGCGAGTGGCGGGGCAGTATCTTCCGTCGGCGGAGAATCTGCCGGACGGGTTGCGCGCGAAGTTTGCGGCTCAGGACGAAGAACTGAAAAAGCTCAAGCGCGAGCTGGAAGAGATGCGGATGAAGTCAGCTGCTGGAGGCCTGGATGAGGCGGTTTCGCGTGCCGTCGAAATAAAGGGCGTGAAGGTGCTGACGCATCGCGCCGATGAGCTGGAGCGCGGGCAACTGCGCACTCTGGTGGACAACTTGAAACAGAAGCTTGGAGAAGGCGTGGTGGTGCTGGGATCGGCGCAACCAGAGGGACGAGTTGCGATCATTGCCGGAGTGACGCCGGGGCTGGTGAAGCGCATTCAAGCCGGAAAATTGGTGGGCGCGGTGGCGAAGATTGTGGGCGGAGCGGGCGGAGGGAAGCCAGACATTGCGGAAGCCGGCGGCAAGGATCAGACGCAGATTGATGCGGCGTTGAAGGCGGCTGCGGGGATTGTGGGAGAGATGTTGGGTTAGTGGATAGTGATTCGAGGTTAGAAAACAGAATCCGGGCCTGACGGCCCGGATTTTTGTTTGGTCCTACCGAGTTAGCGGATCTTGAAGTTGTAGCCGATGCCGATGGAGAAGATGGGATAGACCGGCAGGACGTTGAGGTCCTTCTGGTATTTGGCGACTTCGGTGGCGATGTTTGTCTGCGCGGTGGCATCAGTGGCCATGTTCACGCAGGAGGGGCCGTTGTCCGCGGCGTCGACGGCGCTGAGGCAAGCGTTACCTGTGGGGTTGAGGGCAATGGTGGGCGAGCCGGTGAAGATGGCGCCCAGCTCGAACGGGACAGACCAGTGGCCGCCCCGGCGGGAGATGAGATTTCCCCAGCCTGTGGTCATCGAGAAAGCAGTCTTATTCTTGTTGAGCCCGAGAGCGGCAGTGATGTTCAGAGGATCGACGGTGTCGGAGTAGTACTTTTGCGAACCGAAGGTGAAGCTGGTGCCGGCGGCGGCGATACCGGTGGCCGTGACCCCATTCTGGTTATAGAAAATAGCGCCGGGGCTCAAGCGGAATCCGTGGTTCGGGAACGGATAAAGGTCCAATGCGACGCTCGCGGAGGCGAAGTTCAGTTTGCCGCCGACGCTGATGCCGTTCGATCCATTGTTATTGTCGATGGTGACATTCGAGACAGTGTAGTTGAAGTAGTTGCCGATGCCGCGAATGTTGAAGTAGCGGTTGGCCTCGACGGCGACTTGCATATTGATGCCGTTGGCGCCGATGCCACCCGAGACTCCGAGGCGAGAGAAGGGAGCGGGTGCTTCCCCTTTCTCAGCTCTGGATTGAGGCGGAGCGGGCTGGTCGGAATTCTGGGCGAACAGGCCCGCGGGTGCAGCCAGCAGCGTAATCGTCAAAAAGCAAGCAAGTCGTTTCATGATGTCTCCAATCGATTCGTCAGCGTTTGGTGCGATTGCCCTGGCTGGCGACCCTTCAGCGTAGATGGACTGCAGTTGCCTGGCGTGCAAAATTGCCAGTCGGCAGGCACACCCTTGCCGGAACGGGAATGTGGGTTCAATCTAGCAATGCACCGTAGGTGGGGCAATACACAATTCTGGTCAGAGCGGCAGGTCTGGCGCGGCCGGCGCAGCTTGCGAAGGCGCCGCCGGACCGCGTAAATGCCGTAATCTGAGCGCATGGCAAGGGCTGACGAGGGGCGGGAGAAGCTGAGAGCGGCAAGCGCGCGGTTACTGCATTGGTACGCACGCAACAAACGCGACTTGCCGTGGCGGCGGAGCACGGATCCGTACGCGATCTGGGTGTCTGAGATCATGCTGCAACAGACACGCGTGTCGGTTGTGGTGGAGCGCTACCGGGAGTTTATGGGACGGTTTCCCACGCTGGTGGCCTTGGCGCTGGCGCCGGAGCAGGACGTGCTGGCGATGTGGAGCGGGCTGGGCTACTACCGGCGGGCGCGCATGCTGCACAAGGCGGCGCAGTTTGTGAGCGCGAATCTGGGCGGCAATTTGCCGGTGAAAGCGGAGGAGCTGCGCGTTCTGCCGGGGATTGGCGTCTACACGGCCGCGGCGATAGCGAGCATCGCGCACGGTGAGCCGGTGGCCGTGGTGGACGGAAATGTTGAGCGCGTACTTTGCCGCTTCGCGGGCTGGGGGGCTGGAAAGGGCGGCCGCACGGCGCTGCGGCGCAAAGTGGAGGACCTGGCGCGCAAGCTGCTGGACCGCGCGCGGCCGGGCGATTCAAACCAGGCAATGATGGAGCTTGGAGCGACCGTTTGCACGCCGCGGAATCCGCAATGCGCGGCATGCCCGCTGACAACGGATTGCAAGACGCGGGGCGAGCACAAGACGCTGCAACGCGCGCCGATGACCAGCAAGGTTGTGGGCTATGCGCTGGCTGTGCGGACAAGCACGGCGGCAGGCAAGCGGCGGGGCCCCGGCACGCGCGAGGTGCTGCTGGAACAGCGGACCGCGGACATGACGGTGATGCCGGGGATGTGGGAGCTGCCGGCATTGCGAAGCGCCGATGTTCCGGCGAGTGAGCTGCGGCTGACTGTGCGGCACGCCATCATGCAGGTGAATTATTACGTGCGGATTCGCACCGTGTTTGAGGACGAAGTGGAGGCGGCAACGGCGGAAGGCGGAGAGCGGCGATGGGTTCCGCTGAATGAAGCGGCGGGAATGGCTTTGACGGGACTCACGCGTAAAGTTCTGGTGCGGGCGCGCCTGCTGGCCCTGCCCGCGGCGGATGCAATTGCGCGGCGACGCAGTCAGGCCGTAGTCTGAAGTGTCTCAACCAGGATTCGTTGGCGCGTTGCGCGTAGAGTTATTGCGGGTATTCAAGCGTTGAGTCGGTTTCGGAGGAAATCCCATGCATTCAAGATTTATTCCGGTTTTTTTGACGGCGGCCGTTCTGGCCACGGCTGCTTTAAGCGCGCCGGCGCAACAACCGGCAGAGAATACCGTACCGGAAATCACCGGTCTGCCCGCAGGGGCGCGCGCCGCGGCGGCGGCGATCGATGGCGAAAAGATTCGCGCGCACGTGCGATTCTTGTCGCTCGATCTGCTGGAAGGGCGCGGACCGGGGACGCGCGGAGGCGAGCTGGCGGCGGAGTACATCGCCACGCAGTTTGCGCTGGCGGGCGTTGAGCCGGCCGGCGACAACGGCACGTACTTCCAGCGCGTTCCGCTGTACGCGGTGCACACGGTGGAAGACAAGACGAAGTTCAGCCTTGTGCCGGCCGATGGAGCGGCGCTCGATCTTGCGTATGGCGACGAGATTGTGGCCAAGGATCAGACCGGGCAGGCGACAGCCGACATCGATGCGCCGATTGTGTTTGTGGGCTACGGCATCGACGCGCCCGAGTACCACTGGAACGATTACGCGGACCCGGACGGAAAAGACATCGATGTGAAGGGGAAAGTGGTGCTCGTGATTGTGAACGAGCCGCCGTCGAACGATGAGAAGTTCTTCAAGGGCAAAGCGCTCACTTACTACGGGCGCTGGACATACAAGTACGAGGAAGCGGCACGGCGCGGAGCCGCGGGAGTGCTGATCATCCATCGCGAAGACCTGGCCAGCTACGGCTGGGACGTGGTGCGCAACTCGCAGGCGGTGGAGAAGAGCTATCTTGAGGGCGACCCGAATGCAACGCTGCGCGCGGCGGCGTGGATCCAGCACGACGTGGCGCAAAAGCTGTTCACGATGGCGGGGCTGGGCGATCTGGACAAAGGGATTGAGCGCGCCGGAGTTCCGGGAGCGTTCCACGCAATCGAATTGCCGGTGCGGCTGAAGGCGCACGTTGAAAGCCGTGTGCGGCGCTACGTGAGCGCGAACGTGGTGGGGCGCGTGAAGGGCGCGGCCAGCGGCGGAAATGCGGTGCTGTATACGGCGCATTACGACCATCTGGGCATCGATCCCGACATGAAGGGCGACAACATCTTCAACGGCGCGGCAGACAACGGGACGGGGTGCGGAATCGTGATGGAGATGGCGCGGGCGTTTGCGCAGTCGCCGGTGAAGCCGCCGCACGATATGTATTTTGTTTCGGTGACGGCGGAGGAGCAGGGGCTGCTGGGGTCGCAGTATCTAGGGATGCATCCGCCGGTTCCTGCCGCGCAGATGGGGCTGGATTTGAACTTCGACATGCTACTGCCGATCGGGATTCCGCGTTCAGTGAATTTGACCGGCGCGGAGCGGATCGACTTTTGGCCGACGGTGGAGCGCGTGGCAAAGGCCTTCGATCTGGAGTTGCTGCCCGATCCCACGCCGATGGCGGGACACTATTACCGGTCGGATCATTTTTCGCTGGCGCGCGTGGGGATTCCGGCGTTCTCCGTCGACCAGGGCGATTTGTTCGCGGGGCACGACCTGGCATGGGGTGAAGCGCAGATGGCGGACTACGTTGCGCATCACTACCATCAGCCTTCCGACGAATATCGCGCGGACTGGGACTTCCGCGGCAACGCCAAGCTGGCGCGCTTTGGATTTGTTCTTGGGTGGCTCGAGAGCGAGCAGGCGAAGCCGATTGAGTGGCTGCCGGGCGATGAGTTTGAGGCGGCGCGGAAGGCGTCAGAAGGCAAGGACTAGGGACGCCGTGAAATAGAGACGCGAAGACCGCGGCGTGGTGAGAACTCACGAAGGCGAAACGCGGACGATGATCTGCGAATTGTCAGAAAAGAAATGGCACCAGGGCGGCGGTGTGGTGCGTGTAGTCAATATACGTTTCACCAAATTGTGACCGCATCCATTTCTCTTCCATGCGAAGCTTGGCCCAGAACACGAGGAATACAAGGACGAGAGCGACGACGCCGCGCACCTGGGTGAGGGCAATCGCGGTGCCGACGAACCCGGTAAGAATGCCGGTATAGATTGGGTGACGGATCGAGGAGTAGGGACCGGTGGTAATCAGCTCATGGTCCTGCTTGATCGTTACAGACCGGCTCCAGTTCCTGCCAAGGTGCTCGCGCGCCCACACGGCGAAAAGAAGACCGCCGACATTGACAGCCGCTCCAATCCAAAAGGCCCGAAGGCTGAGGGGCCAGAGATGCAGATAGAGCCAGGGGAGCGGAAGACGAATTTGTGAGAGAAGCACGATCACAATCAAGAAGGCGATGACGCGGAGAATGCGCGAGGAGGCCGGCTCAAGGCGCTGTGTGGTTTTAGTGTTGGCGGCCTTGACCTGCCAATAGACAAAAAAGACGATCCAGATGACGGGAAAGAAAAGGTCGTAGAACCAAAGCATCCAGGGACCTCCGGGCGCTGACCGTATTTACGAACGTGCGGGAAAGATAGTTCCGTAGCGAGCGGCCGGCTCGTCAATAATAGTCCGCGCAGCTCAGGTAGTAGCAGCAGTGCGTGCAGACCAGCTTGCAGTGGTGGCCGGTGAGTCGATGGCTGCAGTTGGGGCAGACCTGGCAGTGGTGGTCGATGGGGAGCGCGTCCCTGTCGTTGGGGCCGGACCGGGCCAGGCCGGGCGCCGCGAGGCAGACCGCACCACTTTGTGAGATTTCCGCCGCGGAATCGGCCGGGAAGCCGGAATTCAGGGCGTGGGGAAGCTCGGGCAACATGCCCGACAGATTAGCATGGAGAAGTGGCCGCCCGCGTTTTGAAATTCCCGCGGGCGCCCGAGCGATCAACAGGAACGCGGCGCAACGGTCTTCCCCGAAGTGAAACGCCGCAAAACCCACTGACAACACAGAAACGATGCATCCCAAGGAGGGACTATGGCAAGCAAAGCGAGCGCGGTCTGGACAGGATCGCTCAAAGAAGGCAAGGGCACGATTTCAACGGCGACGGGCGTTTTGAAAGATGCCAACTATTCGTTCGCCACTCGGTTTGAGGGTGCGGACTCCGGCACGACGCCCGAGGAACTGATTGCGGCGGCGCACGCGAGCTGTTTTTCGATGGCTCTGGGCGCGCAACTGGGCGGAGCGGGATTGACGCCAACGAAGATCGAGACGCAGGCGGCAGTGACGCTGGCCAAGACCGACGCCGGCTTTGCGGTCACCAAGATTGCGCTGACCACGACGGCGAGCGTTCCGGGCGCGACCAAGGAAGCTTTCGATAAAGCTGCCGGCGACGCCAAGGCAGGCTGCCCGATTTCAAAGCTCTTCGCGAACAACACGGAGATCACGCTGGACGCAAAGCTGGTGTAAGAGCAAAAACGAATGCGGCCGGGGCGAAAAGTCCCGGCTGTGTTCGCTTGCGGGAATTTGACACCGCAGAGCGCATTTGCGAGACTCA
>CAYOVE010000093.1:8640-11571 GCA_964407295.1 uncultured Occallatibacter sp. | reverse complement strand
CCGCGCTGCCGCCCGGCCTGGCCGCTCAGGCGCAGCGCCACGCGGCGCCGTTTACGATGGTTCGTTTCCGCCAAATTGATGAGCTCGAAATAGAAAGCAAACGCCCGCGTAAGCAAAACCGCGCGCTCCACGGGCAGCGAATGCACCAACGCCATCGCGGCAGAGTCCTGGCGCGCGGCTTCCTCTGATTTGCCGTGTGCGTCGGCGTCGCGGCGGCGAATCGTTCCCTGCCGCAGAGCCTCAACCTGCGCAAAAAGCTCGTCGCCGGCCTGTTCGCGC
The DNA here is from genome assembly GCA_964407295.1 of uncultured Occallatibacter sp. GTDB lineage: Bacteria > Acidobacteriota > Terriglobia > Terriglobales > Acidobacteriaceae > Telmatobacter. The sequence goes on along the minus strand of CAYOVE010000093.1, from coordinate 11,292 downwards.
AGCACCACACCAAGCAGCGTGCCCAGCGAGCGCACGTCGCGGCGCAGCGGAGCCTCCTTCAGGTCGCCAGTCTGCGCCTCAAGCTCGGCCAACCTCTGGGCCCAGCTCTCGGGATTCCACAAAAGAGCCATCGTATTTCGATTATGCACGATGGGCGAAAGGCATGGCCCTGATCGCGGCTCGGCTGTCAGCGCTGGCTACGTATCCTGCGGATCTGCGTGTCACGCTGATTCTGATCAGTTTCCGCAGCCTTCCGGCAGCATGCAGACGATTTTGTCCATTACGTAGTCGCCGAGGCTTGGTCCGCTTGGGTAGTGGACGGTGTATGCTCCCTTGATCTGCTGGCCATCGACGGCCACGGTGCCGCTGACGGAGATACTCCAGGTTGCGCAGGTTACGGTCATGTCGAGCTGTCTGTCTGAATCGTTGGATTTGTGCCCCGTGACGGCGCACTGTTCGCCGCTATCGGCAAGATAAGTCCCTGCGAGTGTGGTCAGCTTTCCGACGCCGGCGTTTTCCTTCAGGTTAATGGTGTTCGGAGCACCGGCCGCCTTGCCGTTTTCCAGCCATGTGATTTTCCACTTCCCCGCAACATTGGTAGCTTGCGCGTGGGAGATTCCCGGCAATGTGAACACCAGCAGCGCCATTAGGACCAGACCTCGCGTGAATATTCTCACTTTTCCTCCTCTCAAAACTCGGTGCGACACAACCTCGGCGAGAGACGAGGATAGCGGTCCAACGCGTCTGTGACAATAGCAAACCTGAGCAATTTACAAATCAGGACTGAGCGGGGCATTTCGGCCACTTTGGATGTTCGTCGCGTCAAATCCGGACTCTCGGCTCGTCTATTTCGAACTGAACCTCGTCCAATCCAGATTCTTGAGTTCGCTCAGCAGATGCTGTCACGTCGAATTATGCGCCTTCCAACTGCGCCGTCAACTCTTCCCACTCAGCAGTCAGCGTGGCCAACTGCCCGCGAAGCTCCCCAGCCAGCTTAGTCAGGCGCTCGGTCTCGGCAGCCGAGACGTAGATCCCCAACTGCTCTTCGGTGTGCGCTAGGCCGCTCTCGATCCGCGGGATCTCCTCCTCGAGAAAAACGCAACGGTCCTTCATCTGCTTTTGCTTGATGGGATTCAACCTGCGAGATCTTTGCGCAGTCGATCCTGCTGCACCGTTGGATTCCTCGTAGCCGCCCTCGATGACAATCGTGGTTCCAATCGACGCGGGCTTCTCGCGTTGCTCTGCCGGCGCCTCAGCAGGAATAGGCGCCTCCAGCGCTGCCTTCCTCCGCAGGTAGTCCTCGTAGTTGCCTTCGTACGCCGTCACCGCGCCGCCTTCTATTTCGAGCACACGCGTGGCCAATCGATCGATGAAATAACGGTCGTGAGAGACGAAGACCACCGTGCCGCTGTAGCTGGCCAGCGCCTCAAGCAGCACGTCTTTGGCGCGCATGTCCAGGTGGTTCGTGGGCTCGTCCAGTAGCAACAAATTAGCCGGCGAAACAAGAATCCGCGCCAGCGCATAGCGGTTGCGCTCGCCGCCGGAGAGCACGCCCAGCGGCTTGAAGACGTCGTCTCCGGAAAAGAGAAAACAACCAAGCAGCGAGCGAAGCTGTACCTCCGGCACGCGCACGGCGGACCGGTTCATGTCGTCGAGCATGCGCGCTTCGGGGTCGAGCACTTTGTACTGGTCCTGCGCAAAATATTCGGCAACGACGTTGTGGCCCAGGTGGATTGATCCCGCGGTCGGCATCTCTTCGCCGGTAAGCAGTTTGATCAGAGTGGATTTGCCCGCGCCGTTCACACCCACCAGCGCCACCCGATCGCCGCGCTCAATGTTGAAGCGCGCGCCGCTGAAAACCTGCTTCGATCCATAGCTCTTCGCGAGCCCCTCGGCTTCAGCCACAATACGGCCCGAAGGTGGCGGCTGCGGAAACTTGAAGTGGATCACCGCCTCCTCTTCAGGAACCTCGATGCGCTCGATCTTTTCCAGCTCCTTGATCCGCGACTGCACTTGCTTGGCCTTTGTGGCCTGATACCTGAACCGACTAATAAAGGCCTCAAGGTGCTCGATCCGTTCCTTTTGGTTCCGGAAGGAGGCCATCAATTGCTCGCGCCGCTCGTCTTTCTGCTTCAGGTATTTGGTGTAGTTGCCCTGATAAATGGTCAGGCGCTTGTTCCAGATCTCCACCGTGCGGTCGATCGTCACGTCGAGAAAATATCGGTCGTGAGAAATGAGGATATAGCCGAAGGGATAATTCTTCAGGTATCCCTCGAGCCAATTCCGCGTTTCCAGATCGAGGTGGTTTGTCGGCTCGTCCAAAAGCAGAAGATTAGGCTTGGCCAGCAACAGCTTGGCCAGCGCGATTCGCATCTGCCAACCGCCGCTGAACTCGTCGGTCTGCCGCGCCCAATCCTCCTTGCCGAATCCTAGTCCCGTGAGGACGCCGCCTACCTGCGCATCAAGCGCGTAGCCGTCGAGTGCGTGAAAGCGGTCCTGAAGCACCGAGTACCTCTCCGCAACTGACTGGTACTCTGCACCTTCGTGATCGAGCTCCGCAAGCTGCCCGGCCAACTGCTCGATCTCGCGTTCCATCTCGTGAAGTTCGTCGAAGACCGTTAGGCATTCCTCAAAAACTGTCCGGCCCGCGAG
>CAYOVE010000093.1:0-8540 GCA_964407295.1 uncultured Occallatibacter sp. | reverse complement strand
CGTGAAGTTCGTCGAAGACCGTTAGGCATTCCTCAAAAACTGTCCGGCCCGCGAGTTGCAAACCCTCCTGCGGCAGATAGCCAATGCTGATTCCGCGCGTTTTTTCAAGCCCGCCGTAGTCCAGCGTCTCCAGACCCGCCAGAATCTTCATCAACGTGGATTTGCCCGTGCCGTTGGCGCCGACCAGCGCGGTCTTCTCGTCATTCCGGATCAGCCAGTTGGCCTCAAGAAAGAGTGTCCGCGGCCCAAACCGCTTACCGGCATGTTGAAGTGTGAGCATGAAACTCCATTTTCGCAGAGCTCAGACCTTCGGCGGTTCACTCCCTCCCATTGAGGCGACTATGATGGATGAGCGCAAGCGTACTGGCCGCAGCGGGGGATCCGGAATCTCGATTTCTCCAGCCGTCCAGACCGGCGGAATTCGCGTCAGGTACGGGCAATCAATTCGTAAACAAGCGGAGGAGAGATGACAACCATTTTGACCGAGCGGCGTGAGTTTTTGCGGCAAGTGGGCTCGCTGGGATCGGCGGCGATGATAGCTTGTCTACCGGAGAGTGCGATGGCCTTTGGCGGCGGCGCGGCTCGCATCATTGAGGATGCGGTCGCTCCTGCGCAAACCGAAGCCGTGCCACAGTACCACATCAAGTTTGCCGTTTGCGGTATGAGTCACGACCACATTTATGGCATGATCGGCGCTGTCCAGCGCGGTGGCGGCGAACTGGTGGCCGCATGGGGCGGCGAGGACGATAAGCTCGCAAGGTTCCGCACCCGCTATCCCGATGTGAAGATCGTCGCCACGCAGGACGAGATTCTCGACGAACCTTCGGTGCAGCTTGTTCTCACCTCGCAAATCGCCAGTGAGCGCGCGGGAATCGCCGTCCGCGCCATGAAACGCGGGAAAGACGTTCTCTCCGATAAGCCTGGACTGACGACGCTCGAACAACTGGCCGATGTCCGCAAGACCATTGCCGAAACCAGGCGCATCTACGCCATCATGTACAGCGAACTGCTCGAAGTGAAAGCGGCCGTATACGCGGGCGAACTCGTGCGACAGGGCGCGATCGGAAAAGTCATCCAGACCATCAATATTGCTCCGCACCAGATTTCACAGGGCGGCACTGGCGATGCAGGCGGCGCAAATCCCCGCCCCGATTGGTTCTGGAACCCCGATCAGTACGGCGGGATTCTCTGTGACATCGGTTCGCATCAGGTCGATCAGTTCCTCTTCTACACCGGCTGCACCGAGGCAGAAGTTGTAGAGTCGCAGATCGCCAACGTCCGCCATCCCAACCACCCCCGCTTCCAGGACTTTGGCGACATGGTCCTTCGCGGCAATCGCGGCTTCGGCTATGTGCGCCTGGACTGGTTCACGCCCGATGGACTGGGAACCTGGGGTGACGGCCGCCTCTTCATCCTCGGCACCAACGGCTACATGGAAGTGCGCAAGTACACCAACGTCGGCGTCAGCCACCAGGGCAATAACCTGTATGTCGTCGATAGCAAGCAGGCCCGCTATATCGATTGCAGCGCCATGCCCCTGCCCTTCGGCCCGCAGTTTGTTGCCGACATCGTGAACCGCACGCACACCGCTCAGAACCCGGAAGAGGCTCTGCTTGCCGCTGAACTCGTGCTCAAGGCGCAAAAGAATGCAAAGTTTGTAACCATCGAGAGCTGAAACGCGGCGCGCCGTATCCGGCCGCACATCTCAAAGTCGCGGGAGTCTCTCGGAAAAAACTTGAGAAATCCCGCTCACCGCCCCGTGTATTCCTGGAACAGGTCGGGAAACTCCTTGCGCAGCGTCTCGATTTTCGGTCTGTCGCAGACCAGGATGTACGGATTGTCGGGATGATGCAGAGCATAATCCTGGTGGTAGGACTCGGCATCGTAGAAGCCCTTCAACGGCACAACTTGCGTCACAATCGGTTTATGAAACGCCCCGGCCGCATCGAGCTGCGCAATGTACTCCGTGCCGATCTTTCTCTGCTCGTCGCTGGTATAGAAAATCGCGGATCGGTATGAGGTTCCGACATCGTTTCCCTGCCGATTCAACTGCGTCGGGTCGTGCACCGAAAAGAAAATCTGCAAGAGCTTCCCGTACGTGATCTTGGCAGGATCAAAGACCACTCTTACCGATTCGGCGTGGCCGGTCGTTTCTGTTGTCACCTGATCGTAGGTAGCTGTTTCCGCGGAACCGCCTGCATATCCCGCAGTCGTGGCCACCACGCCTTTCACACGCTCGAACACCGCCTGCGTGCCCCAGAAGCACCCGCCCGCAAAGACCGCTATCTCCTTGCCAGGGTGTTGCGCAAGCGAAACATCGTCTTTCGGAGCCGGTATTCCGCCCCTCGTCTCGGCCCGCGACCAAAGGCTCACGCCAAACACCGCAATCCCAACAAAAAGTGCCAGGTATAGAAGGTAGGAACGAAGCATCGATCCCCCGGAATCTTGAATTGCACTCCTTAAGACGCACCGCGCAGCCCGGTGGTTACAAACATTCCGGCCGGCGATTGAACGTCTCGACTGCGTGTCCGCGCCGAACCCGGTACGGAGTTCATCGGTTTTTCGAGCATAAGTGCGGCTTCAGTGTTGCTGCATCCCTCTCGACCAGTACAATTCAAGCGAATCGAAGCTGAAATTGGAGATCCCGAGAAATGAACGCGAAGACCATGACGGTAGCCGGCATCATGAGCGGCACCTCCGCTGATGGAATCGATGTCGCCCTGGTGCGGATTGCGTCGCGGAAGCAGCGTCCGAGTTTAACCCTCCTGGCTCATGAGAGCTTTGCCTTCCCCGCCGCTCTGCGCCGCGCGGTTCTTCAGGCGATGAATGCTAAAGCCACATCAACGGCTGAGTTGGCGCGCCTTCACTGGCGTCTCGGACTCGCCTACGCCGAAGCCGTAACGACGACCCTCGAGCGACATCCGATCCAACTCGACCTGATCGGCTGTCATGGGCAGACTCTCTACCATCAGCCGAGCGCGGAAGTCTATGCGGGCCGGCGCTTCGCCTGCACCTGGCAGTTGGGCGAGGCAGCGGCGATTGCAGCAGCGGCCGGAGTTCCGGTGGTTTCGAACTTTCGGCCGGCGGACATGCTGGCCGGCGGCCAGGGTGCCCCGCTTGTTCCACTGCTTGATTGCGCGCTCTTCGCCGACGCGAAACGCGGTCGCGTGCTGCAAAACATCGGCGGCATCGGGAATCTCACCGCGATTCCCGCTGGCGCAAATGCGGATAAAGTCATTGCCTTCGACACCGGCCCAGGCAACATGGTCATCGACGCGCTTGCGCAGAAGCTTCTCGGCAAGCGATTCGACCCCAACGGCGCATTCGCTGCGCGGGGCAACGTGCTTCAGCCGGTATTGAGAAGGGCCCTCAGCAATCCCTACTTCATGCTCAAGCCGCCGCGCACTGCGGGACGCGAACAGTTCGGGCGCGAATACGCTGCGCGCTTCCTCACCGACTGCAAGCGGAAAAGCATGCAGCCTGAAGATGCGCTGGCAACGGCGACCGCGCTCACAGCCGAGACGATCGCGCGAAGCTACAGAACTTTTGTTCGCGCCGCAATGAGAGGCTCTCAAGTCGATTACATCGTCTCCGGCGGCGGAGCCAGCAACCAGACACTGATGGCCATGCTCGCGGAGAGGCTTGAGCCTCTGGGTTGCAAGCTTGCGTCAATCGGGAATTTTGGCGTGCCGGTCGAGGCCAAGGAGGCTATGGCGTTTGCGCTCCTGGCTTGGCAAACATGGCATCACTTACCTGGCAACGTGCCCAGCGCCACCGGCGCAAAGCGGCCCGCGATTCTTGGGCAGGTGACGTACGCGTAGATCACTTGCTCGCGGGTCGCGCGATTTCAGTGCGAGCGATCAGCGACCGGCCGCCCCAAGCAACGCCGGCGGAGGAAAGATTCAGGATTTGCGGAAGGGACGCCCCGGTACGATGCCGACCCCTTCCCGGATGGTGACGAGCCGGTCCGCCGCAAGTGCGGTGTACTTCTCAACGAGCCCGAGGGGCCAATGGACTTCAATATCGGCGGTTGCCGCGGCGCCGAGTCCGAAGTGCAGACGGGGATCATGGGCGGAGAGATAGCTCGATTGACTTAGCACCTGCTGTGACTGAACCTTGCCGCCGTAGCGAGCCAGCACGCGAGCCCCAATCGCGCTTCGGTTGCTTCTCACTCCCTCCAGACGAATCTTAATCCAGTGGTTGCCGGCGGGAGCGTCGTTGCGCAAGAGCGAAGGCGGCTCATTGACGTTCATGATCAGCGCATCCATATCGCCGTCGTTGTCAAAATCGCCAAACGCCATGCCGCGGCCGCAATGGCGGGCAACTATACCAGGGCCGGCCTCCGAGCCGAGCTCGGCGAAGGTACCGTCGCCTCGATTTCGAAACAAGATGCAGGGGGTGCGCAGAGCGTACTTGGGCGAAAGCCGATCGAGCTCGGGATAGACGGAGCCCGTGGAGATGAGAATGTCTGGCCAGCCGTCGTTATCAAAATCGACTAATCCTGCGCCGAAGCAGGTATAGCGTGTCTCGTTATTGAGACCCGCCTGAATGGTTAGGTCGTCGAAATCGCCTTTGCCGTCGTTGCTATAGATGCCTGTGGCCTCATCCAGAATGTGGGTTTTCACCAGGTCGATGTGCCCGTCCAGGTTGTAGTCACCTACGCCCACGCCCATGCCGCTCATCTGACGACCGTCGGCGCTGAGCGCAACCCCGCGAATCAAGCCCTCTTCGCGAAAAGTTCCGTCATGGTTGTTCATCAGCAAGAAGGAAGGTGTGGAGTCGCAAGCGACGAAAATATCCGGCCATCCATCCTCGTCGGCATCAAAGCTCACGGCCGTGAGGCTATACGAACCGCGGAATTCACCGACCTTGGACTCCTTCGACACATCTGTAAACGTTCCGTCGCCATTGTTGCGGTAGAGATAGTTCTGAGCCTTGGGTAGCCCGTTGGGACCGCAATTGACCGGAATGTTTTCGTAATTGCAGTTGACTACAGAGAGCGAGGGCCTGGGTGCCGTCGCCAAATCGATCTCCAGGTAGTTGGCGACGAACAAATCGAGGAGGCCATCACGGTTGTAATCCACGAAGGTGCTGCCGCTGCTGAAGCGCGTCTTGGGATGGAGCAGGCCGGCTTTCTCGGTTACATTCGTGAAGGTTCCGTCGCCATTATTGCGATAGAGGCGATTTTGGCCGTAATAGGTGAGGAATAGATCCTCGAAGCCGTCGTTGTTGTAGTCTCCAACGCAAACGCCCTGTGCCCACCCCACATCGACTAATCCGGCCTTGGTGGTTACGTCAGTGAATGTGCCGTCGCGGTTGTTCTTGTAAAGGCGGTTGGTGGCGCTGGGAGGCGTGTTGTCGAGCCGGCGGCTACTCAGGATGAAGATGTCCATCCAGCCGTCGTTGTCGTAGTCAAAGAAGGCGCAGCCGGTGGCCATGGACTCGATGATGTAGGTGAAGCTGTCCGGCTCGCCACATACAGTGGGTTCAGTGAGGCCAGCCGCGTTCGCTACATCCACGAACTGCGAGAAGGGCGAAAGACTCTTTGATGAAGCGGACGCAGCATTGAGCTTCCCGGAAAATAGAGAACCGAGGACAGCGGCAGGAATGGTCTGCAGCAATTCGCGGCGCGTCCGGCGACCCGGGAAGTCATTGCTCATCACTGCGTTCACCCATGGAGTCGGCGGCCCCGCCCAGGTTATTGTTTTGCCTGACCGGCGACCAGGCTCTTGCGAAGTTCAAGCCCCTGGCTATTGTTTGGGTCGATCTTAAGCCCGCTATCTACTGCTTGCAGTGCCTCGGGGATGCGCGACTCCCCGGCCAATGCGGAACCCAGAGCAATCCACGCCTGCACATAACCGGGTGAGGCTTTGATAGCCTGCCGGAACTCCCGCTCGGCGCCGGCTGTATCGCCACTGCGGGAGTCCAGGACGCCGAGCTGATACCAGGCGAGAGCAAAGTTGGGATCGATCTTTACCGTCTGATCGAGTGCGGTTCGTTCGCCTTCAATGTCGTTTACGTCGTTCAGGAACAGAGCCAACTGATAGCGCAATCCGGCATTGTCGGGTAGAGCCGCGATCGCTTCCCGGTAGAGCGCCGCGGCCTTTTGCTTGTCGCCCGCCCGCGCTGCTTCCGCGGCCTGCGTGGACTTCTGTGCCGCGATGGTCTGGTCGGATTTGTCTTTCACTTGCTTTTGATAGAGAAGCAGCTGCTGCCGCGCTGCATCGGTTTCGCCCAGCTTGTGCAGGACCTTCGCCAATTCAACATGGCTCTCAGACTGAGTCGGGTCTAATTCGATTGCCTTTTGCAACTGCTCCTTGGCCCCCTTGTTGTCTTGAAGTTGCTCCAGGGTGCAGCCCAGTTTGAAACGGATGGCGTAGCGGTTGGGATCGAGCCTGGCAGCTTCTTCGAGATGTCCGCGCGCGGACATAAAATCGCCGTGCTCGCGCTCAATCACTCCGTTCAAATAGAGAAAATCCGCATCGCGTGGGGCTTGTTCAAGGAGCTTGCGAGCGAGCGGCGTGGCAGTCTGGTAATCCGCATTGAGGACCAGCACGCTCAAGTAAACGCGCTGGGCCTCGATATCATCGGGATTGCGGCTGGCCAGTTGCTCGGCAACCTTGGCGGCCTCGTCAAGGCGGGACAGCTTGACGTCGACAGAAACGAGAGATGACGTGAGCGCCGCCGAGTCGGGATACGTTTCGATCGCCTGGCTCAACACGCTGGCAGCGTCGTTGAACATTTCCGACCTTCCATAGGCAGTGGCCAGATCGAGCGCCAGATTTTCATCCAGTTGGGCGTCTTTGAGCCCGGCAATCACGCTCTCATTATCGCCGCTGGCGAGAAGGATCTTGGCCGCGCCATCCATCGCCATCTTGGAATCAGGATCGATTCTGAGCGCTGCTTGCCACTCGGCGAATGCTTGTTTGTCGCGGCCGAGTCCAGCCAAGGCCGAGGCAAGCAACAGATGCGCCTTCTCTTCCGTCGGATGTTGCTTGACGGAAAGCTCAAGGGGGGCAACGGACTCTTCCAGCTTTCCCGCGGTGTAGAAACTCAATCCGAGAAGATAAGGGAGGCGGGGCGAGTCGGGTTCCAGCTTGAGCCCGGCTTGAAAGGCCAGAGCGGCGCATTCGGATTTGTCGTTTTGACCAAACCAAATACCGAGAGCCTCATAGGCGCCGGCGTCGGGGTGGGATTGGACGCGCGCTTCCAGGGACGCAGGCCCGACGCACGAAGCGGCCCAAAGGGAATGCGCCATGGTCAGGGCTGCCGTGCCGGCGACCAGCACGATCGTCAACAAGCGGCCGGCGCAATACAAACGGCGGAACATGTTCGTTGACTCCTCGAACCAGCATGCCGCTCGGCTCCAGCACGGAGAGTCAGGGCGCAAGTCGAGTGAAGTGGCTTCTACTCTGACCAAGGCGGTTGGGACGAATGAGAAGAGATCCGTCGCCATCGTCCGTTCACTGGAACCGTACCTTATCAAGCGAGATAGACCTTCACCGTCACTCCGTACTCGGGAATCCCTGCGATCAATTCGGGCACTTTGATCGTTAGACCATTCTGAGTCTGCTTCCAGTAGGGAGCCCGCGGTGCTCCGAGCACTTCGACCTTCTCGATTCTACCCGGCGAAGTTGCTGCCGAAAGCCCGAGAGCTTGAATGTTCATTTCTTCGGTAGGAAGCCCGAGCAGCATGGCATAGATGACCTGGTTGTTCTTGGTCCGCGTAAATCGCACGTCTTTTGCCCCGAGACCGGAAACAGTGTGTCCCTGAAAGGCGCCGGGCGAAACATTGTTGGGTCCTTCGCCGAAGATTTTCCAGGGGCGAGTCTCATAGATTGCCTCGGAGTTGACTCCCATCCACGCGGTGATCTTGTCAAGGACGGCGATCTCCTTGGAGTCGATGGTCCCATCCGGCTTGCCGGGTATGTTGAGCACCATGACGCCGTTCTTGCTGACTGTGTCGACAAGCCAGCGAATGACGTCGCGCGGATGCAGGTACCCGCCGAATTCGCCGGGGTGGTCGTAAAGGGCCCGGTCGTAGTGCCAGTTTCCGATGCAGGTTTCCGATTGCCAGACGAAAGGCATGATTTCATTGTTGAGGCCGCGTTCGAAATCAGCGACAACCGCTTTGACCAGGGGAGCCGGCACATTCTTGATGTTGGTAACGACATCCATTTTGCCGCTCCTGGTGAGGAGGCTGCGATTGTAAAAATAGGCGGCAATATTCATTCCTCCCCAGCCAAGCGGAAAGAGCGAATTATCGAAATAGAGGATGTCCGGGTCGTGCTGGTCAATCAGATCGCGAGTCCGATCGTAAAAGTTTTTCACGTATGAAGGGTCCGGAAGGGCATCGGCGGGGTGCTTGGGCCCGTAGAGCCTCTGAGGATCGTATCCTTGCCACCACAACTGTTGGCTTTGCCTGGGGGTGAGCTCGCCATCGTATGGAACGCTTGCCTGCGGCCCCTGCGCATCAGCGCCGTGCGAGGGCTCGAACCACCACCAGTTTCTGGCCTGGTGAACCGTTACGCCAAAGCGCA
>CAYOVE010000092.1:0-11810 GCA_964407295.1 uncultured Occallatibacter sp. | reverse complement strand
GCCGCCGATCAAAAGCAGGCCGCCACGCGCGACGCCCGCATGGCTTGGTGGCACGAGGCAAAGTTTGGCATGTTCATCCACTGGGGCCTTTACAGCGTGATCGGCCAGCACGAGTGGGCAAAGGAGAACGAAGGAGTTCCTTTGTTGCAGTACGAGTTGCTGGCCAAACACTTTCATCCCAGGCCCAATGCCGCGCGGGAATGGGCTCGACTGGCCAAGAGCGCCGGCCAAAAGTACATGGTGATGACGACCAAGCATCATGAGGGCTTTTGCAACTGGGATACACAACTGACCGACTACAACGCCATGGACCAGGGACCGGGGCGCGACCTGGTGCGCGAGTTTGTTGAAGCTGCCCGGGCCGAGGGGCTGCGCGTGGGCTTCTATTACTCGCTGATGGACTGGCATCACCCCGACGGCGCCATCTGCAAGACCGATGAGGCCGCGCGGCGGCGCTTTGTTGACTACACGCACGGGCTGATTCGCGAGCTGATGACCAACTACGGGAAGATCGACGTTCTCTGGTACGACGTAGCGTGGCCGTTGACGGCGGAGGGGTGGGAATCGGAGCGGATGAACGAGATGGTCTTCGCGCTGCAGCCCGAAATCATTGTGAACAACCGTAATCTGCTGCCGGGGGACTTCTCCACGCCCGAGCAGCACATTGAGGCTGCCGAGGCAGGGCGCGCATGGGAAACGTGTATGACGCTCAACGACAGTTGGGGCTTCAATCGCGGCGACGATGCGTGGAAGACGCCGAAGACCATCGTCGACAACCTGATCACCTGCGCGCAGGGCGGCGGCAACTACCTGCTGAATATCGGCCCCGAGCCCGATGGATCGATACCGCCGCAGTCAGTGGAGATTCTGGAGACGGTGGGCAAATGGCTCGACACGAACGGCAAGACGATCTACGGCACCGAGCGCATGAAGGCCGAGTGGGCAACGAATCTAAATTTCACGCGGCGCGGGAACACGCTCTATGTGCACGTGTACGCCTGGCCGGGGCACACACCGGCGGCGGAGTGGCTGGATTTCTACAAGCACGAGGTGGTCGTGGCCTTCGCCGGGTTGAAGCCGAAGGCGCTCTCGGCGAGGCTCGTGAAAACCGGCGAAAAGGTCGAGTTCACGCAGGATGAATTCACCCTGAGATTGACGGGCCTGCCACTGGTTGCACCCGATCAGCCTGCGACCGTGATTGAAGTCGAGTGCGACGATGAGCCGGCAATTGACCACGGAGCCTTGCGCCCGCTGTGGCCGCGGCACAAGGTGGGCATCAGCGTTTAACAGGAGTGCAAGGAGTGCCGTATTGGTCCGGGGCTCTATTACGCTAAAATGCGTAATGCATAAACGCGTAATCACGCTGTAAGATTATGCGAATTTGCGTTATGCTCATAAGCGTAATGGATGATTACGAGAACCCGTTCATCTTCGGCGAAGTGGTCAGTGAGCCGAACTTTGTGGATCGGACAAAGGAACTGGACCTGTTGGTCCGCGACCTGTCCGATGGCCAGAAGGTGTTCCTGCTGTCTCCCCGCCGATTTGGAAAAAGTTCTCTTGTCGCAATGGCGCTTCTCAAGCTGCGCAAGAGGCACATCAGAACCGTCAGCCTAACGGTCAGCAGCTATTCCAGTTACACGCAATTCCTTGAGAAGTTTGCGGAAAGGGTTCTGCGCGCCGCCGGACCCTGGGATCGAGTCAAGGATTGGGTCACGCGATTTGCGCGGAGCGTGAGACCCGAAATCAACTACGTCACGATGACCGGTGAAGTGAGCCTCTCGCTCGGCGCCAAACCGGGATTCGATCCAGCGCCCATCGCTCCCGACGTCTTCGCCCTGCCCGGGGAGTTGGCCAAAAATGGCGGCTTCCGGATGGCAATTTGTCTCGATGAGTTTCAGCAGATCTCCGAATTCTATGGCGGATCCGTGGAAAATGTGTTGCGCAACCAGGTTCAGGAGCAGCGGGAGGTGGGTTACGTCTTTGCGGGGTCCCAGCCTTCATTCATGAAAGAAATGCTGTCGAACGAGCGCCCCTTTTACAAAGCTGGGCCACACATGTTCCTCGACAAGATTCCGGCGGATGCATGGAAAGAATTCATTGTCAGGCAATTCGGGAAGAAGCGGAGGAAGGTCGACGAAGGCGCTCTCGATGCTCTGCTCTCCATCGCGAACCTGATCCCGTACGATGTGCAGCGGATTGCACATGAGCTATGGGATTACGCGGAGATCGCAGGAAAGCGGACGCTCGGCGCTTCAGATGTTCGATGGGTTACCGAGGATCTCGTGGCCGGTCAGTCCACTTACTACGAAACGCTCTGGCAGCAATTGTCCGCGGCGCAACGGGCCACTCTCCAGGCGCTGGCCGAGCTCGGCTCCTCGCAGATTTACTCCCAGTCCGTCAGGACCGAGTACCGGCTTGGTCCTGCATCTACAGTTCAACGAGCCATTGAGTCCCTCAACTCTAAAGGCGTCCTGGATCGTTATAAAGGCCAGCATTTCTTCCTGGATCCCCTTTTTCCGCAATGGATACGAAAAGGGATTGCATGAGCGGATCATTCCGCGGTCAAGGACTTCTCGAGAATCACGTCCGTAATCCGCGCGGCCTCAACCGCGGCACGCACCGCATGCACGCGCACGATCGATGCTCCGTGGAGAATCGCCGCCGTCATGGCGGCCAGGCTTGCGTTTTCCCGCGCACCAGTGGGTGCGAGCTCCCCCCCGAAGAGCGGCGCAAGGGTGTGGCCAAGGAATGACTTTCGGCTCAAACCGGCGAGCAACGGCTGGCCCAGAGTGAGCAGCTCAGCCTGTCGCGCGAGTAGCACGTAGTTCTCGTCGAAGCGCTTACCGAATCCGTAGCCGGGATCGAGAACGATTGCATCCGGCGAATTCCCTGCGCGCTCGGCCGCGGCGAGACTGGCGGCCAATCCTTCGCGCACCGTGGCCAGCAGAGCATTGGGCTCAAGCTGCGGCTGCGCGCGCCATTCATCAGGCCGCCCGCGCGTGTGCGAGAGCACCACGCCCGCCTGAAACTCCGCACACACATCGGCGATCGCAGAATCCCATGTAAATCCGCTCACATCGTTCACAATCTGAGCGCCCGCCTTCAGTGCAGCGCGTGCTGTCTCGGCTTTGTAGGTATCGACGGAGACGACTGCGCCGGGCAGCCTTTTCAGAATTCCTTCCAGCACAGGAAGCAGCCGCGCCTGCTCTTCCGCGGCTGAGACCGCTGCATCCGGGCCTCCAGCGCGCGAGCCGGGCCGCGTGCTCTCCGCGCCCAGATCAAGAATGTCCGCGCCCTCCTCGATCAGCTTAATGGCATGCGCAACACTCTCCTCAGAGACCAGGGGAAAACCGTCACTGAACGAATCCGGAGTGATATTTACAACGCCCATTACGAGCGTGCGCCGTCCAAGTTCGAGGGTCTTTGTCCGCAGCCGCCAGTTTGCCGTGCTTCTCATAAGCGCTCAATCCCGATGGTACGCCGCGATGCGGCGCGCCTTTGCTACACTGCGGGGCATGGTTTCCCTTCGGCGATCCATGGCATGGAGCAGCCTCCTCGCTTGCACTTTCGGCCTGAGCATACAGGCCCCCGCACAGGCCCGCAGAAATCCGCAACACGCCGCGCCGCGCGTCCCCAGGACGGGCCCGCTCGCCGATCGCATCCAGGCCATTCTCGCCGATGCGGCGCTGAGCCACGCGACCTTTGGCATCAGCGTAACCAGTCTCGACGGGCAATCGCTCTACGGGCTGAATGACGCGCGGCTGTTTTCGCCGGGCTCCGATGCCAAATTGACGACCACTGCCGCCGCATTTGCCCTGCTTCCAGTGGACACGCTGACGTGGACCACCTTCGCGGCCGGCGATGGCGATGTGGATTCGAGCGGCACGCTTCATGGCAACCTGGTGCTGCTCGGTGTAGGCGATCCCACGATCAGCGCGCGGCACTACCCGTATGTCGAGCCTGGAACCGCGCCTCCCGCTTCCGAGGGGAATTTGCCGACTTCCGCACCGAAGACTGCGATGGACGTTCTGGGCCTGCTCGCCGAGCAGGTGTTGCAGACAGGCGTGCGCACGGTGGATGGCAACATAATCGGCGACGATACTTTCTTCTTGAGCGAGCCGTATCCTCTCGGCTGGAGCTGGGACCATATGCAGTGGAGTTACGGCGCGCCTGTCTCCGCGCTCACCTTCAACGACAACACGGATGAGGTTGAAATCACCGCTGACCCCGCCACGCCCGGCGCGACCCAAGCCGAGTGGATGCCGGATGTGGATTACTACACGATCGACAACCGGATGACGGTTGCCGGGGCCGGCCAGGAAGCTTTCCCGGGCTTCGAGCGGCGTCCCGGTTCCCTGCTGGTGCGCGCATGGGGCACAGCGCCCGCGGCCGGAATGCACGTTGCCATGGCCGTAGAAGATCCGGCACAGTTCACTGCCGATGCTTTCAAAGACGCGCTTGAACTGCACGGTATCAAAGTGACGGGCGACGCCGAATCGCGCCACAAAGAAGCCACCGGAACCGGCGACTTTACCGGCGAGCGCGCATTGCCTTTGAATCTTGTGCCGGGCAACTTCACTTCCATCGCTGCTCCCGCGGAGGGCCGCCGCATTCTGGGAGCGCATATGTCGGTGCCCATCGCGGAAGACATTACGGTGACCAACAAGACCAGCCAGAACCTGCATGCGGAGCTTTTGTTGCGCCTGCTCGGCAAGCTTTATGGAACCGATGGCAGCTTTGAGGAGGGCGCGCGGGTCGTGCGCCAATTCATGGTGAACGCGGGTGTGGACGACGCGGACTTCTATCTCGTTGACGGCTGCGGCCTGAGCAACGATGACAAGGTCACGCCGCGCGCTTTCACGCGGCTGTTGTCGTATGCGTCAAGGCAACCGTGGGGCACGGAATGGCGTGAGACGCTGCCCGAAGCCGGCGTGGATGGCACGCTGGATCACCGCTTTACCAAGTCGCCTGTTAAGGGACAGATGTGGGCCAAGACCGGCACACTGGGCGAGGTCAATGCGCTCTCTGGGTACGTAAACGCCGCAAGCGGCCGCGTGGTGGCATTCTCGATCCTCGTGAACGGGCGCTATCCCGGCAGCACAGTTGAAGAGCAAGCCATCGACCGCATCGCCGAGGCCATCGCCGCGGCGGAGTAATCGGCGCCGGGTCCGGGCCCTCGGATGTTTCGCCGCCGAACCATGAGGGCCAGCCGATGCGGAATCGCCTCACTCTGAAAAGCCACTCCCCTGCGAGAGAGCAGTTGCAAAACGGGTTACAGAAGTTTATTGCGCCTGCTTCAAAAAACGAGAAGCGGCGCTATCATGAAAGGCAATGCGCACGTGGAATCTTCTGATGGCTTCTGCTTTAATCCCATTCGCCTTCGGTATGGCCGGCTGCCGGCCGCTTCCGCCGTCGAAGCCCTCCTCTGAGTGGACGCCCCAGGAGGCGCAAGGCGCGGCGGTGTTCCAGGCAAAGTGCGCGCGCTGCCACAATCCGACAACAACCGCGCCGCTGCATGGGCCGGGATTGCAGGCGATCACCAAGGTGAAGGCCATGCCTTCGGGAGCGCCTCCAACCGACGAGAGACTGACGGCGGTGATTCTTGACGGGCGGGGCATGATGCCCGCCACACCGCTCAACGACGAGGACCTGGCTAACTTGATTGCCTATTTGCACACGCTATGAGCACTGACACCCATACGAGCCATGCAGCATCAGAAATTGCGCCGGCTCCGCCCGCGGAACCAAAATCGCCGGGGTCTTCGCTGCTCAAGCTCCCTGGCCTGGTCGCAATCAGCGTTTACATGTTGCTGCTGGCTGGCGTGACGATTGTGTCGGTCGTGGCGCAACACACCGGATTTATCTATCTTGTGTTTTCAGTCTTCTTCATCGCCGGTGCGCTGGGCTTATTACTGCTGCTGCGCTGGGCGTGGGCACTTACTCTCGCGGCCGTGGCGATTCTATCGGGGACCTTCCTGTGGGGATTCTCCACGCAGCACTCGGGTTCATCGCTCGTCCAGGGACTCTTGAATCTTCTCTTCTTCCTTTATCTTGTGCGCACCGACGTGCGGCAGAAACTGAAGTAGGCGCAAGAGAGGCGCCACCGGACCAGGCGTCGCAGAGCGATTGCGATCCGCGCCCATCTCACTGTCAGCCGCTAAAACCAGTAACTCGGTGCGACGACGCGCAGCAGGGCGCGCACGCTCCGCTGGATCGCGGTGCGCGGCGAATCGTAGCGCCGGTTTTTGAAGCCGAAAAAGCCCACGGGATCGATGTTGCAGGGGAAACGCAGATAATAGCCCAGCTGACCCTTGAACGGAATCACTTTGCGGTAGATCAAGTGCTCGAGCAGGCGAACGTCGGTCGAGTTCATCTCGCGATTCGAACCGCGCAGCACACGGTCGTAGAAGGCATGGGAACAGGCGAAGAGCTGGACCCGGGCGTCGTACCCGCGGCGAAAAAGGCCGAGCTTGCGGCAATCGATCATGAGCTCGAGCGGAGCCTGTTTGGCAACGCGATCGAGCGCCTTACCGAGCGCTGGAAAGGTCAGCCGGCCTGTCACCTTGATCATGTGCGTCGTGGCGAGTCGAAGTTTGCTTGCGGCGAGCCCCTCGTCGAGCGTTTGCATCTCCGCATAGCCGTAATTTGTGCCGGCGGGAATCTCGCCAGCCGGCAGGGACAGAAACTCGACCTCGCGGCGCTGAGGGTTTTCGTTCTCCGCAATCGCGCGTAGTTCGCTCAGGTCCGTGCCAGAGTTTTCAAGGAACAGTATGCGCTCGGCGGCCGGATGCGGATAGCTCAGCCAGAAGCGCAGCGCCCGCTTGTAATCGTCAAGCCGCATCTGCGGCGAAGAGCGCTTAATCTGCGCGTTGGCCGCGGGCGTAATTGTGGCCGTCATGACCAGCAGGAATCTGGGCCTTTCCAACGCCGCGCGCGGGTCCATAGAAGAGATCATTTCGCGCCGGAATCGCCGGCGGGATCGCAGGGCGCGATGGCTTCGGCGCTTTTCATGCGAGCCGATCGATGCGCCTCCCATGCTTTGGCAAACTTCCAGTTGACGTAGGCGGAGTGATTCAGATGGAAGATCAGGCCTTCCCTGCCATCCAAAAAGCCGCCACGAAAAATGTAGTTCTTGATGAACGTCAGCGCCGGGTTCAGCACCGTGTTCGTCACGAATGCAAAAACCGAATCGCTCGTCCTGCCCTTGCGCAGAAACAGTGGAATGGTCGCGGTGCTGTAGCGCTGCATATGCTCGATGTAATATTCCACGCTCCGGTATTGCAGGTGAAGCATGTGGTTTTTGAGCTTGCCGGTTGGCTCTTGCGTCTTGGGCGTGGCGTGTGGCTCGGTATCCTCACGCAGGCGCGCGACGCCCCGGCGAAAGAGCCGCAATTTGTGGTCGGGATAGAGACCGCCATGACGCATCCAGCGGCCAAAGATTCGGTTGAGACGGGGAATCATGTAGGCGTTGAAGCGGGGTTGCCCGCCGAGGAGCGTTTGAATCTCCAGCGCGAGCTCCGGCGTCAGCCACTCGTCGGCATCGAGATTCAGAATCCAGTCGCAGGTGCACTTATCCAGCGCGGAGTTAACCTGAGGGCCGTAGCCCTTCCAGCTCTCGTAGAAGATTCGAGCGCCAAAGCTCTTGGCGATTTCGACCGTCTTATCGGTGGAGCCTGAATCGACGAGATTGATCTCGTCGGCCCAGGAGACGCTGGCCAGCGTGCGGCGGATGTTCTCCGCTTCATTGCATGCGACGATGGCCACTGAAAGGCTTTGCATAGCTCTGCGCTTGGGCTTTCTGACAATTGTGCACAGAGTAGCACGCCGCGATGCCGCGCATCTGGCTACAATAAGCAGGATGGAATTGGTACAGATCTCGCCTGCGCGCCGCGTGCCCGCACCCAAGCCGGAGTGGCTGAAGGCCCGCGCTCCCATGGGCGAGAACTACCACGACCTCAAGCGTCTCGCGCGCTCGCTCTCGCTCCACACCGTCTGCGAAAGCGCGCACTGCCCGAATATCGGCGAGTGCTGGCACCACAAGACCGCGACCTTCATGATGCTGGGTAACCTGTGCACGCGCCGCTGCGGATTCTGCGCGGTGCCCAAAGGCCGGCCAGAGCCCATTGACTTCGACGAGCCGCGCCGCGTGGCACAAGCTGTGGCTGAGCTCGGACTCGAGCACGCCGTCATCACCAGCGTGAATCGCGACGACGACAACCTGGGCGGCGCGCGCGCCTTCGCGCTGGTGATCGCGGAGATTCGCCGCCAGGCTCCCGGCTGCCGCGTCGAAGTGCTCATTCCGGATTTTCAGGGCGACAAGGAGTCCATTCGCACCATCGTCGAAGCCCGGCCCGAGATCCTGAACCACAACACCGAATCTGTGCCTCGGCTTTATCGCGTCGTTCGCTCCGGCGCGCGGTATGAACGGACTTTGGAGTTGCTGCGCTACTCCAAAGAGTTGAACCCTACGGGCGTAACGAAATCTGGCGTAATGGTGGGTCTCGGCGAGGAGACGCACGAGCTGCTCGAAGTCTTCCGCGACCTGGCGAGCGTGGGTTGCGACATTCTGACCATCGGCCAGTACCTGCGCCCGTCGCGCGACCACCTGCCGATGGCGCGCCTTTACACTCCACGTGAATTTGCCGAGCTCAAGACAGAAGCGCTCAGGATGGGTTTTCGCCACGTCGAATCCGGTCCGCTCGTCCGTTCAAGCTATCACGCGCACGAGCAGGCGGCGGCAACTGGCCTGGCAACCGTCGCATAAAGCACCGCAAACATTCGCATCTCTCTGCAGGAGTTGTAGAATAGCGCTTGGCGAATTCGCGCAGTGAGGGCAAGTTCCGATGGCATCATTCATGGACGGCAATCCAGCACTTAAACCGCTTTCGAGCGACCTCAGGCGGCGCATGGATCAGTCGGTAGCCGACTTCCAGGCCAGCCTGGCTGCCACGCGCACCGGCCGCGCCAGCGTTCACATGCTCGACCAGATCAAAGTGGACTACTATGGCACGCAGACGCCGATCAATCAGCTTGCTCAGCTTTCGGCGCCCGAGCCGCAGCTCATCGTCATCTCGCCGTGGGACCCGACCATCTTGAAAGAAGTCGAGAAGGCCATTCAAACCGCTGCTCTCGGCTTCAATCCCATCTCCGACGGGAAGGTTATCCGTGTTCCCGTCCCGCCGATGACCGAGGAGCGGCGCCGCGAGGTCTGCAAACACATCAACAAAGTGCTTGAAGAGCACCGAACTGCGATCCGCAACGTCCGCCGCGACGGCAACGATGCCCTGAAGAAGCTCGCCAAGGATAAGAAGGTGAGCGAAGACGACGAAAAGCGCGCCCTTGAAGAAGTTCAGAAGATGACCGACGCGGAAATTCGCCGCATGGAAGAGCTTTCGCAGAAGAAAGAAGCCGAAGTGATGCAGGTGTGAGGTGCGAACGGCTACATGGCCGCCGCGCGCCCCGCTTCACGCAGCAATCTCGTTCATGCTGCACCCTGCCCGATGCGCCCGCGGCAGCATCTCTCCCGGCTCCTTCGACACCAGGATGCGATCGAGGCCAACGATCGCCAGGATTCGTGCCGCGCGGCGCGACGGATTGACAACAGCAAAGTCGTGGCCCGCCTTGCACGCAGCGGAGTAGAGCGAAACCAGAGCAGCCAATCCCGCCGCGTCAATGCGCTCCGTGCGGCTCAAGTCAAGGCGGATGCACTGCCGGCGAACCATCGACCCCAACTCCTCGAGAAGCTTTTGCTCCTGGCCTTTGACGAGTTCGCGGATGCCGCTGACCGTTTGCGCGTTCGAATTTTGTCGGGGACTGTTCATTTGAAACTCCTCCATGTGGGTGAAGACTGCTTCGCTCGATCGTCGGTTGCATAAATTTCCTGGTGCACGGAAATGCTCGAAGCCGGCTCAATGCGCAATGTGCGCCGCTTCAACCCATCATGCCGCCAGGCGCTTCCGGTAGCTTTCCACCGCCATCTTCCCTGCGTGCCACACAATCTGCAGCGCCACCACCGCCACCGCGATCATCAGCGCCGTGTGCAGCCCCTTGTTCGCGTCGGACAACGCCTTCGCATTCGCCGCTGCATTCTTCGCCAGGAACAGTTGCTGCCCCGGCGCGGCCAGCAGAATCCCCAGCGGGATCAGCGAGAGCAAATGCATGGCCCAATGACGCCACAGCTTCCGCTTGTGCCACGCGCCTCCCGTCAGGTCCGCGATCTTCCACATCAGCTCGAATCCGTTGATGGCGACCATGCACCAGTAGAACGGCCACCACGCGTGCGCCAGCGTGTAGGGCAACGACGCCAGATACCATGCGCCCGGCCCGAACATCAGGAACGGATAGTGCGGCACCAGCAGCAGCCACGCAAAGAACAGGCATCCAAAGATCACTTCGGCTATCGCCTTGGCAAAGCTCCACGGCTTGTCCTCGCCATCGCCCGCGCCAACCGGCGGCAGATCCAGCGGCGACCAACCAGCCCCCATCGGCGGTATCTGCGCAATCTTTCCCCCGAATTGCGTGCCCGACAGCTCAATCGCCGCAAAAATCAGCGTGATGATTGCCGCATTTACGAGCCAGATCCAAGGCAGGCCCAAGGCGATTCCCGCGTAAGCCTCCACGCTCGATCCCTGCGCCGCGACGGTGATCACTCTGGCGACAACGTAGACCGTCGTCAGCCAGAAGAACGCCAGCTTCAGCACGTACCAATACGTCGGAAACAGCGTGGGCCCGATCAGGTATTGCTGCCGCTGGTAGCGCGCGGCCACCTGGATCGGCGAGCCCAACTGCTTAAGCCACTCTTCGGCTTCTTGTTTGGTCAGCGGGCGGCCGAGCTCGGTCTCTTTGTCTTCGAGTTGCGCTTCAAGGTTCGCGCGCAGCTCGGCGATGATGTCGTCTTGCCGCTGCCAGGGCAGGTGTTTTTTTACGGCTTGAAGGTATCGATCGAGAAGTTCCATGGCAATTCCTCAGTTCTTTGCTGATTTCTCCCGTTCCCTGCAACAGGTCGGGTCTACAAAAGGTTCGTTATGGATGTGTTGATCGCGTTCCACTCTTCAAGCAGCCGCGCAAAGATCTGCTCGCCGTCGCTCGAGAGCTTGTAGAACCGCTTGTTACGCTTTTCTTCCTCGCGCCACTCGCTGGTCAGCAGTCCCTGCGCCTCCAGCCGCCTCAGCAACGGATAGAGCGTGCTTTCATCGATCTCCATGCCACGCTCGGCCAGCGCCTTGCGCAGCGTGTACCCGTAGTGCTCCTGCTTGAGCTGCGCCAGAACCGCCAGCGTCAGGCAGCCCCGCCGTAGCTCCAGGCGAAGGTTTTCAAAGAGATTCTCGGTCAAGGTCATGCTGTACCCCATACACTGTACACAACACACTGTATGACACACAGTGTACGATGTCAAGTAGTTTTTGCAGATTTTTTCCTTGCGTAGGCCCGGCAACCGCTTGCGAACCTGCCCTGCGGCGGTATAAAGAACTATCCGTTCCCCGCTCCCAGACCACAGAAACGAATCCCTATCTCCAGAAAGGCGAACAAGATGAGCCTCACGCGACGCGATTTCCTCATGCGAGCCGGCCAGACGGGCGGGTACAGTGCCGCCTTCGTCCTCATGCAGTCCCTCGGCCTCCTGGCCATCCCTGAAGCGGCTGGCGAGACCGGGCCGCTCCGTCTCGTCGACGGGAAAGGCGCTCGGGTAGTGATTCTCGGCGGGGGTATCTCCGGCCTGGTCGCGGCCTACGAACTGGGCAAATCGGGGTGGTCGTGCACGATTCTCGAGGCGCGCCAGCGCCCCGGCGGCCGCAACTGGAGCATCCGCA
>CAYOVE010000091.1:0-11965 GCA_964407295.1 uncultured Occallatibacter sp. | reverse complement strand
TGCGCTGTTCAATGCAGATGACTCGGAATCCGCTGCGCGCGAGGTGGATGGCCGCCGCAATTCCAGACAGACCGGCTCCGATGAGCACGGCATCGGCTTCGAGAACCTGAGGACTTCCCTGCTGCGGCTGTGCCATAGCTACTCGTTCGGATGAGATCAACGACGGGACGCAAAAGGCATACGCCACGGCCGTGGGGAAGCACGAGACGTATGGGAAACTCTAAAGAAAGGAGGGGAAAGGGAGCATCCATCGAAGGGTGGAGACCGAGAAATCAAGTGGCACGATTGACGCCGTGCCCTTTCAAGGCTCGATCTTCTTCGGAGATTCCTTTTAGGTGATTTCTTTCACGGTGATCTCATATTTGAAGTTATCCGGGTCGAACGGATCGACCCTCCCCTCAGAGGTTTCCGCCTGCGGATACATGAAGTACACCAGCGGTTTGCCGGCGGATCCCGGTAGCTCTACGTCATGCGCGTAGTTGTAGGCCATCCAATTCATCTCCCAAGAACCGAACAAAGAAGCGCGGGCCCGCGACACGACTCCATCGGCCAATGGACGGTTCCCGGGAGGTTCTTCCAAAGCGACTTTCCGGACATCGGCCGGGTCCACAGGCACCCATCCGTGCTCGCGCAGGTAGACCTCGGCGCGACAGTGCTGTCCTCCCGTGGCTTTGTCGGTGGCCAGTCCAAGGCTCTTGTAGCCCAACTCTGATTTGGCGATCCGCAAACCATAGACATGCCGTGCGGGTAAGCTCACCGAGCGCGCCAGTCCAACGTACAGAGCGTTCAGGTCGGCACATTTGCCGCCCATATCGCCCGACTCCAACATGAATCGAATGTCGCCACGACCACACCCGCGGGTTTTCGGATCGCGGAATGTGTTTTCGACGACCCACTGATAGATAGCTCGGGCTTTCTCCACGTCGGTGGTCGCGTCAACGGTCGCCTTGAGCGCAGTCTGCTTCACAATGCCGTCTGTCGGCACGTATCTGCTGGGCCGAAGGAAGTAGTCCAGTTCAGTTTGTGAAGCGGGCGGGGCTATTGCCCGAGAGGATAAATCGATGGCGTAGTTTTTCAACGAGACGCGGCTGATCAGGATCAGCGCCGGCTTGGCGCCCGCAGGATATATTGCGGAGACGATCCCGAGAGCGTTTTGCTTGTCCTTACTCAGCCTGGCCGTTCCACCGTCCGCCGTGAACCGGTTCAATACTGTGTGCTGATACGGGGTGTCGCGAATTAGCGGAGCCGGCAGCCAGATGTGGCTTACTCCATCTGGCTTCAGCACCTCGACTCGGGTGGTGACGTCGAACGTCCGCCATTCGCCTGCCAACGCGCTATTTGCCAGGACGGGCGCCGCTTTGGAGAGAGCCCAACCCGCACAAATGGAGCCATGTGCCCGCAAGAAACTTCGCCGATTCATAACTCGCCTCGAGAATCGCAGTTAACAACGATTGGTGGGGGAGGACAAGCGCGGATTCCTATGAGACAAACTCCACTCATGCGGAATCGATGTTCGACCCGGGACTGCAGATAAGGTGCACCATGGAACATATTAGGCATATGTCTGTTGAGCCCGCCTCCACTGAACGGAGGAAGCCGAGGTGTATCGCGTGCTGTAGACGCGCACACGGAGGAGCGAGTTTTTCGTACATCGTCTGGTCAGGAGCATCACAAGGATGCAGTTTCCTCGCGGCGAGCTACGTTTTCTGGAACTACCGAGAGGCAAGCGCTCGTACATTGTTGGATCGATCAAACAGTCCTCCCTTTGGCTGAGGACGGATTGTGCAGCATCGGTAATGATAATTGCCGCGAACCCGATGCGATTTTGAGTTCGAGCTAAAGGGTGCTTTTGAATCCTGCCCAGGTCGATTCCGGGCAGGCACCTTTGAATCTTCTCTGCTGTCTCTTGATTCGGTCGGATTTCTACGCGAATCAATCTTTTCGTGCACGTGCTTGTTCACCAGTGAGAATCTCAACCGGCGCGGCCGACTGTGCCTTTCCATGGCTAGAGAATTTCGGCGCAGACGCCAGTTACTTTGGAGGTTTCATGAAGTGCGCAATTCGCTTTACGACAATTTGTCTGTTATTTCTGGCCGCCGCGTTCCTTTCCGAAACGAGAGTACACGGGCAAGCCACAACCGCTTCGATTCGCGGCACTGTGACCGACCCTTCCGGCGCAGTTGTGGCGAACGCGACCGTGACGGCACTCAATACAAGCACGGGCATCTCCGTCAAGCGGAAGACAGACAGCAAAGGCTACTTCATTTTTCCCGATCTTCACATTGGCGGTCCTTATACGGTCGCGGTGGACCAGCCTGGATTCCAGCGCTTTGCAGAAACCGGAATCATGCTGGATTTGAGTTCTGCGCGGGAGGTGGACGCGAAGCTTCAGGTCGGAGCGTCATCGCAGACGATTCGCGTAGATTCTGCAGCGGTTCAGATCGAGTCTTCCGACGTGCAGCTCAAAAATGTAATCGGATCCACCGAATTGGAGGAGTTGCCGACGCTCGGGCGCGACGTTTCCATCCTGCAAAAGACTGCCCCTGGTGTAGTGGAAGCCTCCGATCGCGAAGCCACCTACTCGACCAACGGTAGCCAGACGCAGGAGAACGCATTTCTGTTGGATGGTACCGACATCAATGACATTTTGCTGAATCAGCCGGGCATCGTGGTGAACCCCGACGCCCTGGCCGAGGTAAACATCCTCTCCAGCACGCTTGATCCTGAATTCAGCCGTAACTCGGGCGCAATTGTGGACCAGGCCCTCAAGAGCGGCACCAACCAGTTTCACGGAGATGGCTTCGAGTTTTATCGCGACACGTTTCTGAACAATGGCAACTACTTCTCACAAACCAGGCCTCCGTTTCATCAAAATGTCTACGGCGGAACATTGGGCGGCCCGATCCGGCGCAGCCATGCGTTCTTTTTTGTTGCTTATCAGGGTCTCAGAAGCCGTTCAGGGCAGACACAGCTGTCTCCCGTCTTTTCAGATGCACAGAGAACTGGAGACTTCTCTGCGAGCGCAGGGGAATTATCGAACAAGCCCATTCCGTTTCCCGCGGGCCTGCAGGGTCCAGCCGGTTTTTGTCCACAGGGAACTCCGTGGAACACCTGCTTCCCCGACGCGAAGATCCCCGTCGCCGCCTTCGACCCGATTGCGGTGAAGCTGCTGAATACATACGTTCCACCTGCAAACTATCCGGGCGGCTTTTATAACTTCAATGCGGCGAACACAGACGTTGAAGACCAGGGAATCATTCGACTCGACGATCAGCTCACAGCCAAGGACTCGCTATGGGCGTCCACTATTTTCGATTCGAATCCGCGAATGAATACCTTGCCTTTGCCTGCCACCCAATCGACCGGCAACGGAGCGAACCTTCCGGGTTTCGCAGCGAATAACTCATCGCATACCAAAATCTTCAATGCTTCGTGGACACATGTCTTCAACAGTAATACCCTCAATGAACTGCGCGCGGGGTATTTCCGTTATAACTTTGCGGAACTGGAACCAGCGACAGCTACGCTGGCCGCGCCCTCGTCGTTCGGCTTTAACATCATTCCGCAAGACGCAGCTGCAGGAACCCTGCCTTATATCAACGTGAACGGCTACTTCACGTTAGGCTTCAGTACGAACGGGCCACAGCCACGGAAGGACGAGAATTACAACTATTTCGATAATTTCAGCAAAGTCATTGGAAACCACAATCTGAAGTTCGGCGTTAACCTGGAGCGTTTTGTCCTGAGCAATCCCGTCTACACAAACAACAGCGGCAACTATTTCTTCAACGCTTCGGCCACGTATAGCTCGGGCGATCCGGCAGCCGACTTTCTACTCGGTGTTCCGGCGACATATAACCAGGGATCAGGTTTCTTCGTCGACGCACGGGCGTGGCAGTATTACGCTTATGCACAGGACCACTGGAAGGCGACGCATGCCCTCACGTTGGCCTATGGAATCGGCTACGATGCCGAGACGCCGTTTGAGAATCTGCAATACGACGGCGTGGGCGTTACTTGCTGGTACGGAAACAATACGCAATCCAAGGTGTTCACCGGCGCGCCTCCGGGAACGTTATATCCCGGCGATCCAGGATGCAACAAATATGGAAGCGCAACCACGCACTTGGATCATTTCTCACCTCGCGTCGGGTTTGCCTGGTCGCCCGATGGAGGGCCAGATGCACTTTCTGGTTTGACGGGGCAGCACGCACTCGTCGTTCGCGGCGGATTTGGCCTGTATTACAACCGCATTCAAGGAGAGGGTGCACAGGTAAATTCGAACGATCCGCCGTTCTCGCTGAGCAGCGTGGGCGCGGCTGGTCTCGGCGGAAATCCCGGCTTCGCCAATCCGTTCCAGGATATTGCCGGAACTCCCGGCTCTTCCTACTCGGCAAATCCCTTTCCTTATGCGGTCCCGAAGCCGGGGCAGAATGTCGACTTCTCCTCGCTGTATCCGCTTGAGATGGACAACATCACCTCGGACTACAACGTTCCTTACACCTATAACTTCAACCTGAATGTACAACGCGCTCTTCCCAGCAATATGGTGCTGACGGTCGGATATGTCGGTTCCATTGGAAAGAAACTTCTCCGCGCCGCCGACGGCGATCCAATCACCCAGGCGGGGCATGACGCGTGCCTGAATGGCACGGGGACAGCGGCTCCCATCATGCTTGCAGGCCAGACCCTTTCGTGTGTCGAACTCTCTGGCGAACAGTCGCTCTATTTCCCTGGCAACAAGTTGCAGCCCGCGGTAGTTCCGGGAACACAGATCCCAGGCGTCTTCCCGAATGGGTTGCCTTATTACTTGTCGATTGGTGGGATGCACACCAACGGCGCGTCCAACTACAACTCGCTGCAGGTTTCTCTGGCCAAGGCTCCGACACACGGACTGTATTTTGCCCTTGCCTATACCTACAGTCATGCATTGGACAATGCGTCGAGCCTCGAGGACTCCGTCGCGAACAATTACGGGACAAATTACGTTCCAGGGTTCCAACAGTTGAGCTATGGCGATTCGGTGTATGACGCCCGCCATCGAGTCGTCGCGACTTATAACTATGGCGTTCCGTTGCCGCTGGCGCTACGCTCCAATCAGGTCGCCCGCTCCGTGCTGGGTGGATGGCACCTTTCCGGAATCACAGCCTTGCAATCCGGGTTTCCTGTAACCGTCTATGACGCGGGCGTCTATAACTCGCTTTACTGCGATCAGTTCAGTTTTGTGAATTGCCCGGATGTCCCAAACACCTCCACGTTTAACATCAAGACGCTCAATCCAAGAAGACCGGGACATTTCTGGTTCGACACGTCCACATTCACTCAGGAGCCGCTTGGAACCTTTGGCAATGTGAAACGAAACTTCTTCCACGGGCCTGGCTTCAATTACTCCGACTTTGAGATCTACAAGAATCTCCCGATCGGGCGAACCGAGAGCCCACGATATATCCAGCTCCGGCTCGAAGCCTACAACGCGTTCAACCATGCAAACTTTGCCAACCCCAGTGGGAACTTCGGTGCCGGACCTCAAGTGTTCGGAGTCATCAATTCTGTCGATCAGCCGGTGAATCCCAGCGGCGATCCGCAACCAGCAAGAGCCATTCAATTGGCCGGGAAGTTCTATTTTTAGGGAATACCGCGGCGCCGAACGGATGTTGAAACACGCGGGAATCGAAACCGCATTTCACTTTGCCGCGCTGAAAGGCGCGGCAAAGCCATTCGGAATCCCGCCCATAGAAAGTGTGTTGGCGAGGCGAGCCCAGGTCTGCTCGTTGTTAACGGGCGTTCCGGATAAACCCGCGAAGCTTAACCGGGCTTGACTGTACGTTGAATCGCCGCTGCTAAGTCGTCGGGGGCGAAGCCGAACGGACCGGGCTTACTCTTGTAAAGGACTTGGCCCCCGGGCGAAATCAGATAGAGGCGATCGGGCCATCCGGTATAGGCCACCTCAACGCGATTGTCGAACCCATCCACGAGCGCAGGAAATTTGATTCCCAATTTGCGCACGCAGGCGCCCGCCACAGAGAAGCGCTCGCCTTCATTTTTGGGACTGGCAAAAAGCACGTGTTCGCGCACGTTTGACTGCATCTCCCACACATCGGTGGGATGCGCCTCAAGGATGTAAACTGCGTAGAAGTCAATCTTATCCTTGTACTGCGCGGCAAGCTTGTTCAGGGCGGGAACCTCCCGCCGAAATGGCGGTCAGGTATAGCTCCCGAAGACCAGTACGACAGGCTTCGACGTCCACAACGAAGCCAGTTGCACGGGGGTCTTGGTTTCCAGCGTCTTGACGGTAAAATCGGGCGCCTGGCTGCCTGGATTCACATGGCCAAAGCGAGCCTGTGTCCACATCGTCTCAAACGGGAACAGAAAATAGGCAGGCATGGGCATCCGCGCCATCACGTGCCCAAACACTTCCGGTGGCTGATGCATGGCCCAGTCCACAAATCCAACAAAGCCGAGCCATGCAATCGCCAGGCAGACTGCCGTCCATTTGAGCCGGCGCTTTGTCGTGCCCTTCAACTTGAGCCAGGGTTTCATGGTCAGCTTCATTGATCCTCGCCCCGGTTACTTCGTCACGGCGTTCATTTCAAGATAGCCTTGCGGCGGAATTCCAAAAGCATCTGCTACTCGATTGAAGAATGCGAACATCGCCGTAATGTAGACAGCTTCGGCGATCTGCGGTTCTGTCCAGCCGTGATCGCGCAGGTTCTGCACGTCCTCTGGGGTCGTGCGATAAGCTGCTTCCGTCACCTTCGTCACGTAGTCCAACAACACACGCTCTGCCGGGCTCAGTTCCGCTTCATCGAGCTTGCCTTGGGCCAGCGCCTGCACCGTTTTTTCTTCTGCTCCCTGAACACGCAGGAAGTATGCATGCGAGTCCAGTCAATACGGGCAACGATTGAGCCACGAAACCCAGCTGGCGATCGCCTCTTTTTGACGCCGATTCAGATGCCCCTCAGAAAAGTGCACGGTGTCGCCGAACTTCATGACGTCACGAAGAAAGTCGGGCCGGTGGCCGAAGCATTTCAGAATGCCTGGCATCTTCTGCCTGCCGGATTTCTGACGCCATTCGTCGTAGACGGCAGCCACATCGCCGGTCGCATCGGCATCTTCGATCAGCTTGATCTTGGTCTCTTCGTTGCCCAAGGCGCAGTCCTCTTTATCTCTGGGACTATACCATGGTGCCGGTTTTCGCAACATCAACTTTCGGTGGAGATGGCATGCGCGCATTGCTGGGGGGATGGAGGAAAGAGGCGATTGCTGCCGACCCGCACACGGGGATAAGTGCGGAAGCCACGCTAACGCACGAACCGCTGGTCGCCCCGTTTGACGGTGATTCGTTGGCGATCGAGGTATTCCAGGAGGGGGATCGCATACTTGCGCGAGACGCCAGCGAGTTGTTTGAACGCCGCAACGTCGAGCGTTCGGCCACGAAGAGCTTTCACTTTTTCGGCAAGCTGTTCCAGCGCGCCGCGATCGATACAGAGAGAATCGTCGCCCAGCCGCACCAAGGTGTTGCTGCGGAGGAGTGCTGTGATCAGGCGTCGCATCTCCTGGGGGGAAATCCCCAATCGTGCTACGAGCTCGTTGGGCGATGGAGGGGTGATGCCCGCTCTTTCGAACTCCGCTGCAACTGCCTTGAGCAAGTTACGATCGCGTTCAGGAACTGCATCCACAGTGGATGGCAGGAGGATTTCGCTCACGACACGCAACTGCCGATCTTGTTCGAGCTGCTGCAAAGCAGCATCAACGATCTCCGGATCGAGGCGCATTTGGCTCTTGAGCTCCGAGCGTTTGATGCCCCCAGGGCAGGCACGAATCCGCGTGTCGAACTCGCGCGCGACCGTGGTGCGAAGCGCATCGAAGGCCTCGCGGGTGAGCAGGCGGTTCGGCCCGATCAAATGAAGCCGTCCTTTGAGCGTTCCTTGCGCGATGATGCCGCGAAGAGCCTCTTGGCAAGCGCCGGTTTCGTTCGAGAGCTTATCGCGCGAGATACCAGCCATTCCGCGTCTCATGATGCGCAGCCAGATTCGATCTTCTGCCGATGCGTTTCGAAGACTCTCCAGCCATTCGGCCGTGGCAGCCTTTTTTGAGCGGTCCAATGGATGCGCATCCAAAATCACTCCACCGCCGATGGTGGTGAGTGGTGAGCCCTGCCGCAGGACGAAACGATCCCCTGGGACAAGGACAATCGGCCGGCTGAGTCGAAGCCGCGCCATCTTTGCTTCGCCTGCCTCCATCGAGGTAGAGTCATAGAACGTAACGGTGGCGAGGCACTCGGAGGCAAACCCGTGGAAATGAACGCGAGCGCGATGTTTCAGCGGAGAGGCGCCGGGAAGCTGCATCAGCTCTGCGTCGATGCGGTCGACTGCGAGCACGAACGATGGCGCAACCAGCGTATTGCCGCGTTGCAGTTCAGTGGTTTCCACGTGTGTAAGATTCAAGGCCACGCGCGAACCGCAAGATGCCGACTCTTCTGAATGGCCATGTACCTGAATGCCGCGGACCTTTGTTTTGCGACCGGGCGATTCGATCGCGAGCTCATCTCCGACCCGGATGGAACCTCCGATCAGGGTGCCGGTGACCACGGTCCCAAAACCCTTGATAGTGAAAACCCGGTCAATTGGGAGCCGGACGAGCGTGTCATTGCTTCGCGTCGGCAGGTCTTCGGTCAACTGCGTCAAAGAACGGCGAAGGTCGTCAATGCCGGAGCCCGTCCGCGCGCTGACGGGCATGAGCGGTGCCTCTGCGAGAAACGTGCCGTGCAGAAAAACTCGCACCGCATCGGTCACGGGCTGCAATCGCTCTTCATTGACGGTGTCGGTTTTGGTCAGGACGGTGATGCCGCGCGTAATCCCCAGCAAAGTGCAGATTGCCAGGTGCTCTTCGGTTTGGGGTTTTACGCCTTCTTCCGCGGAAATCACCAAAAGAACCGCATCAATACCGCCCGCGCCTGCAAGCATATTGTGCACAAAACGCGCATGACCCGGCACGTCGATGAAGCTGAGGCTTAGGGGCGTGCCGTCGGAGGCGACCGCCTCCATCGAAGCAAAGCCCAGATCGATGGTGATGCCGCGGCGTTTCTCCTCGGGCAGGCGATCAGTGTCAATTCCCGTGAGCGCGCGGATGAGAGCAGTTTTGCCGTGGTCGATGTGGCCGGCGGTTCCGATGATGACGGATCGAGGCGCAGAGTACGAAGACTTGGGAATGCCGGACATGTCTAGTTCTCGTCCGCCGTGCGCGGATCGGGAACCCCGCTCAATGCCGCGACGACCACAGGGTCCGATTCGGGTTCCACGGTGCGCAGGTCGATTCGTACCCGATCGTCTTCGATGCGTGCGACGATCGGAGGGTCAAATTGCCGAAGCGCGCGGAGAAGTGTTGATGCGTCAAGCTGCGCATGCATCAGCGCAAGCCCATAGCTCGGCAGTTTGCTCTTCGGGGCCGTCCCGCCGCCGATGACGCTTTCCATACGAACCACCTCTGCCGTCAGCAGCGGGTCCGTCAGCGCCACCGCGATGCTTTCGGACCGTTTGCGAAGGTCCTTCCCCGGCACGGACAGCATGCGAACAACGGGAATCGATTCCACATCGCCGTACAAATACTGCACGAGTGTCGCTTCGAGTGCGGCATAGTTGAGCTTGTCTGCACGGAACGCGCGGAAGAGCGGATTCTGCCGAATACAGTCGACGATGTCTTCACGGCCAACGAGAATGCCGCACTGCGGCCCCCCGAGGAGTTTGTCGCCGCTCGCCGCAACCAGGTCGCACCCTTTGGCGATGGTGCTCGCGAGAGTCGTTTCTCCTCCATTACCCCGGGACGCGAGCGGAACAACCAGCCCTGTGCCCTGGTCTTCGAAGACGCGAATTCCGGTTCGCTTTCCCAGAGCGATCAGGTCCTCGAGACGGGGCCGTTCGACAAAACCTTCCATACTGAAATTCGACTGGTGCACGCGCAGGATGAGGGCGGTCTCGGATGTGATGGCATTTGCGTAGTCCGACGTGCGGGTGCGATTTGTCGTTCCCACCTCGCGCAGCTCGGCGCCCGACTCTTGCAGGATCTCGGGAATACGAAAGCCTCCTCCGATCTCGACCAACTCACCACGCGACACGATGACCTGTTTGCCTTGCGCCAGCGCCCGCAATGCAAGAAAGGTGGCGGCCGCGCAATTGTTCACCACGATGGCTCTATGCGTCCTAGCGATGCTCGTTTCGGCGGTTCCGACGAGCAGAGCCAGAAGTAGAGCCTCGACGTGGACATCGCGCTTGCCGCGATCCCCGCGTTCCAGATCAAATTCAAGGTTCGAATAACCGGTCGCGATCTCGACGATGTGATCGACAGCCGCCTGGCTCAGCGGTGCGCGCCCTAGATTGGTGTGGAGCAAAACGCCGGTTGCGTTGATGACCGGACGTAGAGAAAATAGGTTGCTGTGCGCCATCGCCTCCGCAATTTGCGCCGGAAGTTCATGGACACGTCTCTTCAAGCCCGACGGAGACCGAAGCCCCTCAGCGATCTCACGCCGTATCCCTTCGAGCGTTCTTCGAATGGTCTCCACCGCACGGGCGTGCCCGCTGGTCCTCGTGCGCTCTGCGACCGCAGGGCTCAGCAGGAGTTCGTGGACAGAGGGCAGCATGCGGTACAGGGCATCCGTGGATGCCTCATCTCCATCCCTCTGGGTGCCGCTCTTGTCAGCCGTCTCCATCTGTCATCCTTGGCGGAGAATGATTCCAGGCTTACCGGCGAGAACCCGTCCGATGAGGCAGGCTGGAATCTGCGCATGGTGCATCGCATCGACGATGGCCTCGGCGTTCTCCGGCGCCACACTCACCAATAACCCTCCGGAGGTTTGAGGATCATACAAGAGCGTGCACAGGTGGTCTTCGACCTCGCCTTCGACTGAGACCACGCATGCTGCGTAGTCACGATTCGCCAGCAATCCCGCCGGGATCGTGCCCAGGGTGATCGCCTCCAAAGCGCCATCAAGGCGCGGAACCTGGTCTGCTTGAATTTCAAGCATCGCGCTGCTCGCCATCGCCATCTCGCGTCCATGACCCATCAGGCCGAATCCCGTCACGTCGGTTATGGCGTGCACGCCGGCGTGTTGGGCAAGAATTCGGGCGGCGGTGCTGTTCAGCGTAGTCATCGAACGCGTGGCACCCTCGATCCAAGCGGGCTGGGCTTTGCCCTGCTTGAGGGCCGTCGTAATGACCCCTGTGCCGATGGGCTTGGTCAAAACCAACCGATCGCCAACACGCGCACCTCCGTTGGTATAGACGCGATCAGGATGGATCAGCCCGGTGACCGCATAGCCAAATTTGATCTCCGCATCGCGAACGGAGTGGCCACCTACCAGGGTGCATCCAGCTTCCTTCATCTTTGCCAGGCCGCCACGCATGATGCTTGCCAGCACATCGAGATCGCCATCCTGTGGGAAGCAGACGACGGCAAGCGCGGTCAACGGCGTGCCTCCCATCGCATACACGTCGCTTAGTGCGTTCGCCGCTGCGATCTGTCCGAAGGTGAACGGGTCGTCGACCATCGGTGTAAAGAAGTCGATGGTCTGAACCAAAGCGGTATCGTTGTTGACCCGGTAGACACCCGCGTCATCGGATTGATCGAAGCCGACGAGGAGGTTTTTATCGGTCTCCTGGGCAAGCCCGTCAAGGACGGCCCGCAAGGAGCCGGGAGCGAGTTTGCTGGCGCATCCGCCCGCTTTCACTTGTTGTGTGAGTCTCATCGGCTCGAGTCTTCTGCCGATCAACGGGCAGTAAACCCGTCACACCGGCCAATAGATTCGTATCATAGCGATAGGCTGGTCAAAGCGGAAGTGCCTGGGTTCCGGTGATCCTCCCGGTCTTCAAAACCGGCGGTCGTCCTGATCGGGCGACGGTGTGTTCGACTCACACGCACTTCCGCCACGCTTTCCAAAAGCGAAGATCCGACGACAATTGAGGTCTCTAGT
>CAYOVE010000090.1:0-12004 GCA_964407295.1 uncultured Occallatibacter sp. | reverse complement strand
TCATGATCGCTAACCTCTTCAGGTTGCTCGCATGAAGTTAATAACAGGCTCTAGCTCAGCCAGCGTCTTTTCCAAGCTCGCCGCATCTTCCACGTTCAGGGACTTCAGCTCCGGATCGATTTGCTTAAGCAGGCCGCAGAGCACCTTGCCGGGGCCGACTTCGACGAATAGATCGACGCCGGCGACCTTCAACGACTGAACACAATCGACCCAGCGAACCGCGCCGGTGACCTGGCGAATGAGCGCGTCACGCGTGGCGTCGGCGGTTGTGACAAGTCCGCCGGTGACGTTTGCGGCGACGGGAATACGCGGATCGTGCATGGCGATTCCGGAGAGCACGCGGGACACTTCCTCCTGCGCGGGCTGCATGAGGGCGCAGTGGAACGGAGCGCTGACAGGAAGCATGACGGCGCGGCGTGCGCCTTTGGCCTTACAGATAGCTGCAGCTTTCTCGACGGCTGCAGCTGCTCCGGAGATCACGGTTTGTCCCGGAGAGTTGAGATTTGCCGCCTGAACGGTGAGGCCGGTTTCGCGCGCGGCCTCGTGGCATGCTTCGGCGACCTGTGCGGCATCAAGCGCGAGCACTGCGGCCATGGCTCCCTCACCTGGAGGCACTGCTTTCTGCATGGCTGCTCCGCGGGCCTTCACGGCGCGCAGCGCGTCTGCAAAGGTGAGCGTGCCGGCGATGACGTGAGCCGACCACTCGCCCAGCGAATGACCTGCTGCGAGCCCAGGCTCGACGCCCTGCGCGGCGAGGACGCGCGCTGCCGCCACGCTCACGGTCATGATGGCCGGCTGGGTGTTCTCAGTCAGGCGCAGATCTTCTTCAGGCCCCTCGAAACAGAGTTTTGAAAGCGAGAAGCCAAGCGCCGCATCAGCCTCGGCAAAGGTCTCGGCGGCCAAGGGAAATCGTTCGGCGAGCTCGCGGCCCATGCCAACGGCCTGCGAGCCTTGCCCCGGAAACAGAAACGCTATTTTGTTGTTCATTTCAGTCAGATTTTATCGTGGCGCGCACCGATTCCGTCTCAAATTGGCCGCCGAAAGCAACCGCAGATCCTTCGACTCCGCGGGCTCGCTTCGCGAGACCCGCTGCGCTCAGGATGACAGGTAGTTAGAGAATCCGAGCCGTCAGTTCCAGCGTTTCTTGTCTTCGGCGTCCTCATCGATCCGGTTGCCATGGCCGTCAAACTTGACGGTGCGGCCCTGCGAGCGCATGTAAACCTCGAACTTGCGGGCCGCGCGCCGGCGCTTCCAGCGGTAGTAGCGGTTGCGCAGGCCGTACCAGCTTTCGCTGAGCATGAAGGACATTCCTCGTCGCGGCGCCATGCGGACGAAGGCGAGTCCGGCAAGCGCACCGCCGAGCTGCGCGAAGGCGTACATGCGCTCTTGCCCGAAAAGCATGGCCACGGCAACGAGCGCATAAATGATCACCATGTAGCGCGCTTTGATGCCGATGACGAAGAACATGAGGAACTGGGTGTCGCCATAAAGGACCCCGATGGCCACCAGAAGCCCGAAGATTCCGCCAAAACAGCCGTAGAGCGGGTTGACGTTCAAGAGCAGCGACGGGGCCAGTGTGCCCGCAACCACATAGAGCACCAGCGCCGCCGCCGCGGTTCCGAGAACGGAAAACGCATACAGGCTTGTGACCCAAGCGGCATCGTGATAGGCCTCGAGAAATCCGGCCATGAAATAGAGTGACATCAGCTCGAAAAGCGTGCCTACGATTCCTATATGCACAAAGCTGTATGTGAGCGGCTGCCATAGGGCTCCGTGCATAAACGCGGAGGGATCGAGTACGAGCGATCCCGCGACGCCTGCCGCTGAGGAAGAGACGGCGCTCGCGACCAACAGCACGAAGTATGTTGCGAGGTTGATGAGAACCAGCCGGCGAGTCGCACCCTTGAAT
This sequence comes from uncultured Occallatibacter sp., assembly GCA_964407295.1. Taxonomy (GTDB): domain Bacteria; phylum Acidobacteriota; class Terriglobia; order Terriglobales; family Acidobacteriaceae; genus Telmatobacter. The sequence continues at coordinate 10,095 of CAYOVE010000090.1, read as the reverse complement.
TCGGGGAAGGCCAGCGGTATGGAGCCAAATCGCGGCATCGTAGTCAACAGGGTAAACGTTCAGGAGCGCGGATGTCATGGAGCCAGGGGGCGACGCGTAGACTCAGGGCCGGGCGGTGGCGGATCAGGTCATGATGAAGTCTGCACCGGGGATGGAGCACGGACACCGCCGTCCCAGAAAAATCGTCGTCTAAGGCGTATGAAAGGAATTTTCCCGGCAATGAAAAAGCTGATCTCGATTGCATCGTTTGGGCCTTGACCTGAGGGAGGGTTCTCCCTAAAACTAGCGATGGTTGCCGAATGGGGATGATGTTCGTATCCCGCAATGCGATTCGGTTCGGAAAGTGAGGAGGCTGCTATGCCCAGCTGCCCGGAATGCGACACCGCACTGGACGTTGAACTCGACGAAGTGGAAGAGGGCGACGTGATAGCCTGCGAGGAGTGTGGAACGGAGTACGAGGTGGTTGGCGTCGAACCGCTGGAGTTGGCGCGCGTTGAAGAAGGCATCGAAGAGGAAGACGATCTCTTTGGAGCGGACGAGGAGGAGTGAGTGAGAATGAGCCGAGCCGGCGTGCTGGCGGCATCTGTATTGAGTCTTCTTGCATTCGGGGCGCTTTCGGCTGGGCCGAAAAATGCGTTTTTATCTTCTACAGCTCAGGCCCAGAACATCGGCATGCGCACCGTATCGGGCACGGTGCTGGACGGGAACTCGCAGCCCGTATCGGGCGCTACCGTATTCATCAAGAACGAGAAAACGAAGACGATCCGCAGTTTTGATTCCATCGCCGACGGCCATTTCCACTTCGCTCAAGTCGACATGAGCACTGATTTCGATCTTTGGGCGGAGAAGGATGGCAAGAAGAGCGCCGTAAAGACTGTGAGCTCCTGGGACGCTCGCAAGGATTTCATCTCCGACCTGAAGTTGAAGTAGGCTCTCGCAGCCGGCGCTTGGCGCGGCATTCGCGAGTGTGCAGCCGGACCGGGCGTCGAGTCCGCCGCTCAAGCTTCATCCCTCGAGTTTCTTCACAACCAATTCATTGAGCAGCGCGGGGTTCGCCTGGCCTTTCGACGCGCGCATCACCTGGCCCACAAAGAATCCGGCCATGGTCGTTTTGCCTCCGCGATATTGTTCCACCTGCTTGGGATTGGCGGCAATCACCTCGTCAATCAACTTTTCAAGAGCCGAAACGTCGGTAATCTGCTGAGGCTTCTCGCGCTCATAGACAGCAGAGAAGTCCTCGCCCTTTTCAAAGCAAACATCGAAGAGCTGCTTCATCTGTTTGGAGCTGATTTTGCCTTCATCGAGCAGATCGGCGGCCAAGACAATTCCGGCCATTGTGACCGGGGATTGATCGAGCTCGATGCCCAGCGCTTTCAGGCGGCCGCCTACTTCGCTCAAGAGCACATTGGCCACACGCCGCGCATTACGCGCCGTTTTTGCGGCGGCCTCGAAGCGGTCGGCGAATTCACGCGATCCCGTGAGGGTGTGCGCGTCCTGTGCGTTCAGGTCGTACTCGGCGATCATGCGCTTACGCCGCGCTTCCGGCAGCTCGGGGAGTTTTTTTCTGGTTTCGGACAGGAATTCAGCGGACACGACCAGAGGCGGCAGATCCGGCTCCGGGAAATAGCGATAATCGTGCGCCTGTTCTTTGGAGCGCATGGAGTAGGTGCGGCCCTCGTTGGCGTCCCAGAGCCGGGTCTCCTGCGTCACGTGGCCGCCCGATTCGATTAATTCAGCCTGGCGCTCGATCTCGTATTCCAGCGCGGCGCGAACGAACTTGAAGCTGTTGACGTTCTTTACTTCGACCTTGGTGCCGAATTTTTCCTGGCCTTGGGGGCGGACGCTTACGTTCGCATCACAGCGCAGCGAACCCTCCTCCATATTGCAGTCGGAGACGCCGGTGTAAAGCAGGATCTCCTTCAGGCGGGCCAGATATTCGAAGGCCTCATCGGGGGTGCGGATGTCCGGCTCGCTCACGATCTCGACGAGCGGAGTGCCGCAGCGGTTCAGGTCCAGATAGGTGCGCGTTGCGGAGTCGGAGAATCCATCGTGCAGGCTCTTTCCCGCATCTTCTTCCATGTGGAGGCGGGTAATTCCTATACGCTTCGTCAAACCATCGGCGCCGGGAACATCGGGCAACGAGACGTCAATCCAGCCTTGCTCGGCCAACGGCTTGTCGTATTGCGAAATCTGGTAGCCCTTGGGCAGGTCGGGATAGAAATAATTCTTGCGCGCGAAGATCGATTGCTCGCGCACCTGGCAGTTGAGCGCCAGGGATGCGAGCGTGGCGAATTCGACGGCCTTCGCGTTGAGGACAGGCAGTGCTCCAGGAAGACCGATGCAGACCGGGCAAATGTTCGTGTTGGGGTCGGAGCCGAATCGATTGGCGCAGCCGCAAAATATCTTGCTGGCCGTGAGCAACTGCACGTGTACTTCGAGGCCGATGACGGGCTCGTATTTCCCGAGAATCTCAGAAGAAACTGCCGTAGCGGGCATACACGGATTTTATCGTGAGTAAGCATGGGCGGAGTTTCGGAGCGTGAGTGGCCGGGATGAGGCGCGATTGCCTACAATCGTTGGCGGGACGAATTGATGGTCATGGTCGAAGCCCGATGTCCTGTGAATGGAGCAATCAAGTGCATCGATTGAAGCTTTCTAATGCAACTCTCTTGGTCGCCGGCCTGGTCGCGTTCTTTGCGGTTGCGGGGCTGAAGGCCCAGGCGCCAGCAACCTCGCCTCAAGCGGGAACGACTGCGACGCAACCGGCGCCATCGGCGCAGCCCTCGCCAGCGGCGCAGACCTCCCCATCGGGACACCCGAATAGCGCATATTGGAATGAGCACGACCGGCAATTGCTCGTGGACTTCGGCTGGCTGGCGCACTTCAAGGAGGCGAACGCGATGCTGCCTGCGCCGAAACCGGGCGAGAACCGAGTGGTCTTCATGGGCGACTCCATCACGGCGGGATGGAAGCTGGATGAGTCGTTCCCCGGAAAGCCCTACATCAACCGTGGCATCGGCGGGCAGACAACTCCGCAGATGCTGGTGCGGTACCGGCAGGACGTGACCGATTTGAAGCCCAAGGTTGTAGTGATTCTCGCCGGGATCAACGACATTGCGGGAAATACGGGGCCGATGACACTGGAGCAGACAGAAGGCAATATCGCGTCGATGGCGGAGCTGGCCCGCGCGAATGGGATTCACGTTGTGCTGTGCTCTGTGCTGCCGGCCTTCGATTTTCCTTGGGCGCCGGGGCTCACTCCCGCGCCCAAGGTCGTGGAAGTGAACGCGTGGATGAAGCAATACGCGGCCGAGAAAGGCGATGTTTACGTGGACTACTACTCGGCGATGAAGGATGAACGCGGCGGGCTGCCGCAGACCTTGAGCACAGACGGCGTGCATCCGCTGCCGGCCGGGTACGCCATCATGGCGCCGCTGGCCGAAGCTGGTATTGAGAAGGCGCTACAGAAGTGAGAAAGGAAGTGCGGGCGAGGACGCCCGCACGACAGCCGGCGGGACGCCGGGGCTACAAAGGAACAAGGATCAGACGGAGAACGACGAGCCGCATCCGCAGGATTTGGTGGAGTTGGGATTGATGAAATTGAATCCCTGGCGAATCAGCGTCTCTTCGTAGTCAAGCGTCATGCCCTGCAAATAGACGAAGCTCTTTGGATCAATGAAGACGCGAACGTCTTCGAAGGTGAAGATGTTGTCGGTCTCGCGCGGGCGCATGTCGAATCCCACCGAATAAGACATCCCCGAGCAGCCGCCGCCTTTGACACCCAGGCGCAGCCCACCCTCTTCGAGCGAAATCCCCTCTTTGCCAAGGATGACGCGGATGCGCTTGACTGCGCTGGGAGTCACTTGCAGGCCGCCAGAAGCTACTGGCTGCGCCGCGACAGCGTCCGGTGAGGGCGTCGATCCGATGGTAACGATTTCTGCCATAGTTTCAGTCTCGTTCAGTAGAGCTCACCAACTGCCCGTTTGATTCGGCACGAAGCGTTGCCGATTCTACTCTTGATGATCCGGCGGGCGTCCGGCTTGCCGCTCAATGCGCTTAGGCCGGTCCGTACTCGGTCCATCACAGCGTCAGCGAGACCAGCGGTTGCGCCTCGTGGGCTTTCCCTGCCGGATGTTCCTGCTCCGCCAGATCCTGAATGCTGATGCTTTTCAAAACTCCGGTGATGGTTTCATTCACCCGCGCAAGCGGTTCCTTGATGGTGCAGCTTGGCGTTAGATCGCAGGCCTTTACGCCTTTGAAGCAGGACGTAATAAACAGCGGCCCATCGATGGCGTGAATCACCTCGAAGGCCGAAATCTGTCGAGCATCCCGGGATAGCGCGTAACCCCCGTTCATTCCGGCATGGGAGCGCAGGAGGCCCACCTTGGTCAGCCGCTGCAGAATCTTGGCCAGTAGCTGGGCAGGGATTCCGTAAGCGTCAGCGACATCCTTGGCGCTCAGGGCCGGGGTCTCGGGGTGCTCGGCCAGGTACTTGAGCGCCATGAGCCCGTAATCCGCTTTTTTGGTGAGCTTTAGCATGAAATATGCGACTGGTTAGGTCCGTATTCAGTATACGTCCGCTTGAATTCACCTTCAAGTCGGCATTTGTCTGCCAGAAACGCGGCAGACACAGTGACTAAGCTGATTGATTCATCAAAAAATCCGTTTGCAATCGGCTCAAAGACGGCTACAATCTGGCGGAAAGAGCACCTATAGCCAATCCCGAGCAACCATACCCGGACGCCAGCACTCTCAAGTGGAAAACAACCGCGAGGGAGAGCAGCCTCCACCTATCCGGAGCGGGTAATGGGCATCGGAATCGGCGAAGGAGCACCAGTCTCGAAGAACGATGGCAACCGCCTGCAAACACCCCAAAGTCCGGATCGTTTCCCGGCACGACGACACGGAGTATGTCGAGTGCCTGGAGTGCGGCGAAGTCTTCGATTCCGAAGAATTTCGCGACATGGAGATTGAAGACACGGTTGGAAGCGAGGAATTGCCGGACGAACCGTAGAGGCTGCGAATGGCCGCTCCGAGCCGTGCTCTCACGAGCAGGGCTCATTTTCACGCGCTCTGGACCTGCAAGGAAAGTTATTTTGCGCCAGCGCCGTTGGCGGCCGGAGTAACCGTCCGGCGCGAAACCAGCCACGCATAGTGCAGACCCGACGCTATGGTAAGCGCGATTGTGGCGCCCAGAGCGACGGTGCGTAAGGCTGCTACCCAAGGCGCAGGCGTGAGCTGGTGCAGCAGGACGGCCGCAACAGCGCTGATTTGGGCCAGAGTATTGGCCTTGCCAAAGATGCTCGGGTAGAACTCGCGACGCCCCACGGCCGCATAGAGAATGGCCGAAACCAGCAGGATTCCTACGTCCCTTCCGAAGACCAGCACAGTGACCGTGCCTGGAATCAGCCCCTTGTAGAAGAGCACCAGAAAGAGCGTGCTCAGCAGCAGCTTGTCGGCCACAGGGTCAAGATAATGGCCCAGCACGGAACGCTGCTTGAGTACACGCGCCAACAGGCCATCAAGCCCATCGGTCAGTCCCGCGGCGATGAAGAGAATGAAGCTCAGCAGGAAGTGCCCTTCGAGGATCGCGGCAACCAGGAACGGCGCCATGCACATGCGCATCAGCGTGAGCAGGTTGGGCGCGTTGCGCAGCGGGTTCAGTCGGAGCTGTTGATCTTCGTTCATAACGGACTGTAAGGCGATGGCGCCTGACGCCACGCGGCAGGGGGCCTCTCGCACGTCAACGATGGTAAAGCATTGAAGCCACGAGACGCAGTCCGGTTGCGGTTAATCGACGAAGAACCCTGTTGAACCGAGCCGGAGCCGCATTGCTATGCCTCGACGGGCAACTCCGCGGAAAGAATGTTCATGGGCGTAAGTCCACGCTGGCGCAGGGCGCGCAGACTGAGCGCATCGTGGCGCTTGGCGAGACGGCGTCCATTGTGATCGACCACCAGGCGGCAGTGGTAAAAAGCGGGAGGTTCAATGCCGAGGGCACGAAAGAGCAGAATCTGCCGCGCGGTCGATTTGAGCAGGTCGGCGCCACGAACAACTTCCGTGATGGCCATGGCGGCATCGTCGGCCACGCACGCGAGCTGATAGCTCGGAACGTTATCGCGCCGCCAGACAACGAAGTCACCGAAGTCGACGCCGGCCACAAAGCGCTGCGGACCAAGATTGAGATCGACAAACTCAACCGCCTCGCCGTCGGGAACGCGAAAGCGCCAGTTCGATCCAGCCGGATCCTCGAACTCGTTCGCCGTTGGACCGGGTAGCTGAGGCGTGCCACCCATGAAAAGCCGGCAGGTGCCAGGGTAAAGCGGCTCATCGTCGGGCCCACCGTCCTCGGTGTCGAGCTTGCCGCCGCTTGATTGAGTGCACTCATGTGGCGCGCTGAGTGCGGTGGCCAGATCCTTGCGCGAGCAGCGGCACGGAAACAGACGGCCGGTGCGCAGAAGCTTGCGCCAGGCATCGAGGTAAACGGCACGGCGCTTGCTCTGCACGTAGGGGGCAAACGGCCCACCTTTGTCGGGGCCGCCCACGTCCGGGCCCTCTTGCCAGCGGATTCCCAGCCAGCGGAGATCGTCGAGGGCAGCCTCAGCGTAGACTGTGCGACAGCGGTCGGGGTCCAGATCCTCCATGCGCATGACGAGCGCTCCACCGGCCTCCCGCGCGCGCTGAAACGCCGTCCAGAAGGTGCGAGCGTGCCCCACGTGCAAATAGCCGGTAGGCGAGGGCGCGAGGCGTCCGCGGTAGCCCGGAGCTGCTGTGAGAGAAGTGCTGGCCATCCTGTTGATGAGTGTAGGCGAGCGGAAACGGCTGGGAAAATGGCGGGTTTGGTACCTGAGGCAGGAACCGCGGAAACAAGGAAACGGTTGTCGGCGGACTTCGCGCTACGTCTGCGGTTTCCAGCGCAGGATGGGCTTGCGCGCGGCTTGCACTTCGTCGAGCCGCGAGACGCGCGTGGAGTGCGGCGCCGTCTTGACGATCTCCGGATTCTCCTCGACTTCGTGAGCGATTGACCGCATTGCCGCGATGAATAGATCGAGCTCTTCGCGCGACTCGCTCTCGGTGGGCTCAATCATCAGCGCGCCATGCACGATGAGCGGGAAGCTGACCGTGTAGGGATGGAAGCCGTAATCGATGAGCCGCTTGGCGATGTCGCCGGTTTTAACGCCGCGCGCCGCCTGGCGCTTATCGCTGAAGACGACCTCGTGCATCGAAGCCGTCTTGTAAGGCAGTTCGTACGTGTCTTCGAGATTTTTGCGGATATAGTTGGCGTTCAGTACAGCATCTTCGGTCGTCTGGCGCAGGCCGTCGGGGCCGTTGGCGAGAATGTAGGCCAGCGCGCGAATGAACATTCCGGTGTTGCCATAAAAAGCACGCACGCGGCCAACGGATTGAGGACGGTCATATTCCCAGCGCAGGGCCCCTCCGAGCGGGTGGAGCGGCAAGGGCTCGGAGTCGCCGACACGCTCGCCATCGGATTTCAGAATTGGTGCGCGAAACAGCGGCGGGCAACCGTCGGCGGTCGGCTCGGCGTTCGTGTCCTCCCAATCGCCCGCGTCAGGGCACTTCGTGCCGTTCTGGTCTTGGACGAGTACCGGAATCGGGAGAAAGGGCTCAAGAAACGCCTTGCAGGCCACTGGGCCAGAACCGGGGCCGCCGCCGCCGTGGGGCGTGGAGAAGGTCTTGTGCAGGTTCAGGTGCATCACGTCCACACCGAAGTCGCCCGGCCGCACTTTGCCCACAAGCGCGTTCATGTTGGCGCCGTCCATGTACAGCAAGGCGCCCTTGGCGTGCAGAATGTCGGCGATCTTGTGAATCTGGCTCTCGAAGACGCCCAGAGTTGAAGGGTTGGTGAGCATCAGCGCAGCAGTTTCGCCGTCAACTTGGCGCGCGAGGGCTTCGAGATCGATGCCGCCGTCGGCGTTCGACTTGAGGTTCTCGACCGCATAGCCGACGATGGCCGCCGTGGCTGGATTGGTGCCATGGGCCGAGTCGGGAATGATAATTCTCTTGCGCGGATTGCCCTGCGACTCGTGCCACGCGCGCGTGAGCAGAATGCCGGTGAACTCGCCGTGTGCGCCGGCCGCCGGCTGCAGCGTGATCGCGTCCATGCCGGTGATGTCTAAAAGGCATCGCTGGAGCAAGTCCAAAATCTCCAAAATACCCTGGGCCAGCGATTCGGGACGGTAGGGATGCGCTTCGGCGAGGCCCTCGATGCGCGCAACAAGTTCATTTACGCGCGGGTTGTATTTCATCGTGCAGGAGCCGAGCGGATACATGCCCAGGTCGATGGCGTAGTTCCAGGTGGACAGCCGCGTGAAGTGACGGATGATCTCGATTTCGCTCAACTCCGGCAGCAGCCCGGGCGTCTGGCGCCGCGCGGCGCCCAGCAGCTTTGCAGCATCAACCGCAGGTACGTCAAGGGGCGGCAGCTTGTAGGCGCGCTTACCCGGCGAGGATTTTTCGAAGAGCAGAGCCTCGTTTTGCGTCGGATGCGGACGGACTTTGCCGAGGGTGTGGGGGCCGGGATTTTCGGAGGTTGTCGCCATTCTTCGTTCCTCGTGGTCTTGTTTCACGACCGTGTTGGTTCTCGCCTTGCCGTGTTTAAGAACGCTCTATCGACAGCATCGAATATTGATGCTTTGTAACGAGGGCCGGCCTCAGCCGGATCCTCTTCGTTTCGGGTTTTGTAACAAAGGCACGGCTTTAGCTGGATCCTCTTCGTCTCGGGTTTTGTAACAAGGGCACGGCTTCAGCCGGGCCGAAAAGCGCGACAAACAAATCCTGGGCTTTAGCCCCTGCCAATCTTGTTTGAGCTCACAACTTCCTTTTTCTTCTTCGCCAAACTGCAAAAACAGAAAGGGTACTCATCTGCTGATGCCGTAAGTCCGGCTTTGACTGGGTTCTCAGCGATATATGTTCGGTGGGCCTCAATGTCCCGCTGATTCATGACCTGCACTTCGGTGAACCCTCTCTGCCATACTTCGCCTTTGTAACCAAATTCGTGGGCCAGCCGATGCGAGAACCGGCCCTTGATCAGTTGCATCGCCTTCTCAATTGTCATCTCATTGCCAACCTCGATCAAAAGATGAATGTGATCGGGCATGATGACAAAGTCGTGCAATTGAAACTTGCGTTCCGCAATCAGCGAGCGAAGCACGTCAATGAGAAGATTGGCATTGCGATCCGATTGCAGTAATCGCCTGCCCATGCTCGTCTTTGTTGTCGCGAAAAAGATGCGAGACGGGCTCAGAATGTTGGCCGGAGCGGCATTGCGAGCCGGGTGCGCCATGGCAGGGGCTGAAGCCCTCTTTCCTTTCCGCTACTCTTGCGGCCCGGCTAAAGCCGTGCCCTTGTTACAAGGCCTGTTGCGTGGATCTTCATTCAAAGTCGAGTGAGCGACGTCGCGTTCGGCCGTTTCGTTGTCGATAAGGATGTCGTCGTCTGATCTTTGAGTTCGGGCCTCTTGCGAATCTCCGTCCAGTACTCCTCGCGCACATCCTCATCAATTTCGACCGGCCAATCACTCTTGTAAAGCCTGTCGGTTCCATCTCGCCTTGGTCCGGAGATCCAATATTGCTCGCCAGTTTCCACGCAATAGTAGTTCGCCTTGAATCCGCTGCCCTTCAGACTCTGAAATGACTTATCGCGGTAGTGAAGTGTCGCGCCTGTGCGGCTAAAAGTCACTCTGCCAATCCGTGCAGACCCGTGCAACCCACCGCCTGTGCTGACCTCGCCATACCCATACGGGTTTACGAAACCTCCACCTTTGTACTCGACGTACATGATCCGCGGCGGATAAGTCTGCTTGGTCATCTTCCCCCCTACGCCTCCACCGCTTCAGCCGCCAGCACTTTGGCCGCTGCGTCAATCTGCTCACGCTTGACGACTTCCGTCGCGCACCAGAGCGTGCAGTTTGCGAGCTCGGGATACCAGCGGCTCAGCTCAATGCCGCCGACAATCTTGTTTTCAAGCAGCCGCCGGCTCCATGCCGAGGGCGCTTCGTCGGTTTGCAAGACGAACTCGTGGAAGCGCGGCGCGCCAGAAAAGCGCAGCTTCGCGCCCGGCCGGCTGCCAAGCGTC
>CAYOVE010000089.1:0-12091 GCA_964407295.1 uncultured Occallatibacter sp. | reverse complement strand
CCCACGGCCTGCAGCATCATGTCGTAGGGCGTCACGCCCAGCGCCAGCGCCAGCGCACCATCGCGATAGTAGGGGAAAAACCAGTCGTAGCCTGAGCGCAAGCCGAGAGCAGCTCCGACCTGCAGAGCTTCGTGCCCCGCTGAGGAAATCTGAAAGAAAATCTTCTGTTGGCGTTTAAGGAGGATCTCGCGATCGTCTACCGCGCGGGAAAGAAACATCAGCCGGTAGATCTCAATCATCTGCTGCGCGGTCAGCTCATCTCGGGCCGGATAGGCTCCGGACGCACGAGCGCTGGAAATTGCCACTTCCATTCCGGTCGACCCCCATACCGAAAACCAGAGCGAGCGTGACCTGCTGCCCGGCCAGCCAATCGACGCAATCAGGAGATCGCGGCGATCGAGCGCCGAGCCAATCCGGGCACCGTCGTTCTGGCTTCGCCGGAAGTTCCCTCTTCCGGTTACAACCTAGGTTGATTGTAGCAATTTGCCATGTGCCGGTGCTTGCCGGATATTGGGCTCCCTGCCGTTTTCTGCCCGCGCGAATCAATGGCTAGTGGGACGGGAAAGGAACGGGCATCTGCATGGGCGGCGTCGGCTGAGGTGTTCCATCAGCCATCTTTTCTTTGACGCTGTGCGCCAGCTTTTCAATTTGGGCGACTTTGCGCAACTGTTCATCGGTCAGCGTTGAGGACCTGTTTGCCGCGAGCCCCTCATTCAATTCCTTAGCCAGACTGAGCAGCTTGTTGGTGTCAGAAACCATCTCCTTCTGGCGTTCGTTATTGAGCGCCCTTAGCTGTCGCTCCACGGAAATCGGATCATAATCGCCTGACACTGCCGGATCCCTTGGCGTCTGAGCAGAACGATTCATGATCGATGGGACCCCGGACTGGGAACGCATCGCGGGTTCGAAGGCAATCCCAAGCACCATCGCCAAGCCGACAACCCAACACAGAGACGACACCCATCTCTCCGACCGGCAGTCTTTCACTGCACATCCAACTTCACGGTCTAAACGGTGTCCAGGAACAAATCGCATGCGATGCCTCAGTATTTCGCGTTCGCATTCCTTACCTTGTGTGCCAACTGCTCAATCTCGCCTGCCTTGCGGACCACCGTCACCGAAAGCGTGCCCGCGGATGTTTGATCGACGGCTGCCTTCAGGTCTGTCGCCAATCTCAGGATCTCGGCGCACTGTTTAGAGACCTCTGGCGCATGGGCATCCAGGGCCGCCGTCCCCGATTGCGACGGCGCCGTTCGGGTGCCTGGGGCAGCGGACTTGGCCCCCGGAGGGTCGATCGCCGGAAGCGGAAACGATTCCTGAGCCGTGATGCGAACCAGTCCGAAGACCACCACAATAACCAGCGCCACCGCGCACCCAACAGAACCGAGCCGTTGTGCCAGGAGTTTTGCCGGGAGATTCCGGCTCGTCGATTCGCTGTCGTTTGCTTTCACGCTCTCACCGCCGGAGAGGAAGGCTTGGGGACGAGCATGGCCGCAAGTCGCGCCCATCCTGCGCACAGTTTAGTCTAGAAAGTGGAGTTTTGGCATGTCCGTTTCTTCGGCGATCGCGGGATTCATTCTCATCTTGCGCTGGGGCTGGTTCCAGGAAGGCCGATTCCTCGGCCGGGTCTTCGACGAATGGATCAACGACAGCCAGGAGTTCATTCACACCAGGCTGCCGCGTCTGGTTGTCATTGCGATCATCGCCTTCGTGCTCAGCCGCTTGCTGGCTCTCGCCACTGCACGCATGATCCGTGTTGCGGAAAAAGGTGGCGCTGGCCTGGGGCGCCGTGCCGAAGTCAAAACCATGGCCGGAGTCATTCGCGCCACCGGCCTGGCGATGATCGCAGTAATCGCAATGCTGCAGGCGCTCGACTCCATGGGCTTCAATCTGGCCCCGCTTCTGGCTTCGGCCGGAGTCGCGGGCATCGCCATCGGCCTGGCCGCGCAAAACATCGTCAAGGACATGTTCAACGGCATACTCTTTCTGCTTGAGGATCAGTTCAATGTCGGTGACGTCGTCAAGCTGGCCGGGCTCAGCGGAACCGTTGAATCCATGACGCTGCGCAAGACCACGGTGCGCGACGCCGATGGAACTCTCTACGTCATCCCCAACTCGCAGATCACGACCGTGGCCAACCTGAGCGCCGATTTCTCTGTCGCCACCGTCAATATCAGCGTCGACTTCTCGGCAAATCCTGACGAAGTGACAACATTGCTCAAGCAAATCGCCATGGACGTTCGGAACAGCGAGGAATTTAAAACCGTCTTTCTCCAGGACCCGCAGGTTCTGGGCGTGGACGCCGTCAAAGGCTCGCAGGTTATCTTCCCGGTTGTGTTCAAAACGCTCGCGACCAAGCAATACGGTCCCATGCGCGAATTCCAGCGGCGAGTGCGGCTCGCGCTCGAAGAGAAACAGATGCTTCCCGGCGATCCATATCGTGTGTTCAAACCGACGGGTGAGCCGGCTGCCGCAACCGAAGAACTCGAAGAAAAGGAACCCGAGCCTGCACCGGACCCAACATCGATCAAGCAGCCGGATGCGAATTTGTTCGGAAGCGAATGAACGTTGCCGCCGGCATCTTCCCTTTTTTGTTTTATTCTTGCTGAGTCGCCTTCCCCAAAGATTCCAGAGTAAGGAGCACTGCAGTGAAGAAGCGTCAGATCGTCGCGCAATTGCTGGTTGGGTTGGGATCACTCAACGTGCTGGTTGGCGCCGGCCTTCATTTGATGGCCGGCTACCCGCGCGTCATCGCGGCCCTTGCAGCTTCAAACCTGACTGTCCTCATGGCAAACGCCATGCGCGCCGTCTTTCTCATAGTCGGGTTGGCCTGGATCACGATTGCGATCGTGGCTTTAATCGCGGCATTCACTCAAACGCGCATTCGCAGGGTCCTTGTGCTGTTTTGCGGATTCTCGCTGCTGGCCGAGATACCCATCTGGGTGGGACTGATGGGCTGGTTCATCGGCAATGAAATGTTCCTGCTATCGGGAGTCCTCATCACTTTCGGCGGGTTCCTGCTTCCGCCATCGAGGTAACCATAGCCGCTGGTTGCTAACTTCGCCTGCTTGCTGACTTTCTGTCGTCACGCGCCCGCATGTGGCCTAATCTCACCCAGACATCGCTTGCAGCAGCGATTCCGAGTCCCTGACTGGCGGCAGACAGGTTCGCCCTCGGCAAACCAGCGCCCACGCTGTCGCTCCCTCCGGCTTTGGCACCTGCAGTACCGTCTCGGCCAACGCTTCCGGCAGTTCGCCTGCAACCAGCTTTGAGGGCTCGATCCGGATCACCGTCTTATTCACCGCAAAGCCCGCCACAGCCGTCGCCTCCAACCGATCCGCTTCGGTGCCCGAGCCCACAATCACCACCTGCATTGGATCCAGCAGCATACGCTCGGCCGCCAATCCATAGCTGCCTGCGTAGAGGCCAAAGTGCTCCACGATCCCGGCGAAGTTGGCCAGCGTCCCTTCCGCGATCGTGCGATAGTCCTCGCGTCCGCTCAGAGCTTCAAGGCGCAGCAACGCCGTGGCAGCCGTAGGGTTCCCAGCGGGAGTCGGTGAATCCTGCAGCGGTTTGCGCCGCGCCGTCAGTGCACCCAGCGGAATCTCCGCCGGCTCGTCGTTAAGCGGCGCGGAGGTGTCAAAGAACCCTCCGGCTGAAGCGTCGTGGAACTGTTCGATCATGGCATCGGCCAACTTCACCGCCGCGCGATAGAACTTCATTGCGCCGCTTGCCAGCCAACCGTCGATGCACGCATTCACAGTGAAGGCGTAATCGTCGAGCGTTCCGGGCGCGCTTTCCCGCGGCGACAGCCCGTCCGGGTAGGCGATGACATGCTTCAGCGTTGTTCTTCCGCCCCAGGCCTCGTCGAGCAGCCGATCAAGCGTGAGCAGCGCGAAGTCGCGTACCTTTTCATCGCGCAGCGCGCGGGCCGCCTCCAGGTACGCCGTCACCGCCATTGCATTCCAGCTTGTGTAGAGCGTGCGATCGATATACGGCGCAGTCCGGCGCGCGCGCGCAGCCAGCAGTTTTGTGCGTGCCGAGTCGCATAGCCTCCGCAACGACTCTTCGCTCAAGTCCGTCTGCGCCGCCATCTCGGCTATCGTTTGATTCACGTGCAGCACGTTCTTTGCCGGGTTGTGGTGCATGTCTCCCAGTTCACCAATGTCCCAATACTTCGCCGCAAACTCGAGCTCTTCCCCGCTCAGAACCGCTCGGGCCTCGTCCAGTGTCCACGTAAAGTAATCGCCGTCGTCGTCCAGGCCCACGTCCGCATCCTGCGATCCGTAGAAACCTCCCCGCTCGCGGTCGGTCATCGTCGTGTCGAGCCACGCAACAATCTCTCGCGCGATCAACAGAAAATCCTCGCGCACAAAACTCTGATAGCCGTGTACGTAGTTGCGCAGCAGCTCGGTGTTGTCGTAGATCATCTTTTCGAAGTGCGGAACCACCCACCGCTCGTCCACGCTGTAGCGGTGGAAGCCTCCGGCGAGCTGATCGTAAACGCCGCCGCGAGCCATTTTCTCGAGCGTCGTTGTGAACGCCTCGCGCGCTCGCTGGTTGCCGCGATTCATCGCTACTTCAAGCAACAGGTCGAGCGCCGCCGGATGAGGAAACTTGGGCTGCGAGCCAAATCCGCCGTAGCGCGGATCGAACTGGGCGACGATGGAGTTGGCGATCTTGTCCACAAGCCCCAGGCTCATCCCCCCACCGCCGCCTGAGAAGCTTTCGTTGTGTTCGATCGCAGCCATCACGCTGCTCGCCGTTTCCAGCGCCTCATCGCGGCGCTCGCGCCACACCTGCGCCATCGCCAGCAAAACGCGTCCCATCCCCGGCCGCCCATAGCGGTCGTCGCGCGGAATGTAGGTGCCACCAAAATATGGCCGCCCGTCAGGAGTGAGAAACGCTGTCAGCGGCCATCCACCCTGCCCGCTGATCGCTGAAACTGCTGCCTGATAGCGCGCATCTACGTCGGGCCGCTCGTCGCGATCCACTTTCACGGCCACAAAAAGGTCGTTGATGAGCGCGGCAATCTCCGCATCTTCATACGATTCGCGGTCCATCACGTGGCACCAATGGCACCACACGGCGCCAATGTCGAGCAGAACGGGCTTGTCTTCAGCCTGCGCCCGCGCGAACGCCGCGTCGCCCCACGCGTGCCAGCGCACCGGCTGGTGCCGCGCCGATCGCAGATACGACGATGCCGCATGTTCCAGTTGATTGCCGGTTTTCGAGGGCGCGCCTTCGCTCATGGACTGAGCATACAGGGCATCCATGCCGCGCATCTACATCGCGGCACGCTGCATCGTTTCCACGACGATCGGTATCATATTGATAGGGAAACCCATGACCACTCAGGCAGCCCGGCCGGCCGCGAAGAGCGCGGCAAACAGCAGTCCTCTCACCGTTGGCGTGCTCGCCCTGCAAGGCGACTACGAGGCACACGCACGCGCCTTCAAAAGCAGCGGAGCGCGGACCGTGCTGGTGCGCAAACCGGAAGAGCTTGCTGGTCTCGACGGCTTGGTCATCCCCGGCGGCGAGTCGACCACCATGCTCAAGTTCCTCGAGAAGGATGGATTCTTTGAGGCGCTCGCCAGGTTCGCCGCGGAAAAGCCGGTCTTCGCAACATGCGCCGGCTGCATTCTTCTCGCGCGCGAGGTGCTTCAACCAAAACAGCGGAGCCTCGGCGTGCTCGACGCCACTGTCGAGCGCAATGCCTACGGCCGCCAGATCGACTCGACCATCCTTACGCTTCCAACAGAGATTCCCGGAGGCCCTCTGGAGATGGTCTTCATCCGATCGCCGCGCATCACCCGCGTGGGCGACGGGGTCCATGTGCTCGCCAGCCGCGAAGAGTTCCCTGTCCTTGTTCGCCAGGGTCATCTTCTCGCTTGCACGTTCCACCCAGAGATGACGGCAGACACGCGCGTGCAGCAGCTCTTTCTGGAAATGGTCCGGGCGAACAAGGTCCAGTAACCGATTCATACACGCCTGTTGCGAGCATCTTCTGTACTTTCTTTAGCATTTCGCCCCGCGGATCCTGCCATCACCGCGACGTCGATTTGAGACAATTCCTGACGCGCAAGACCTCCTGTAGGTCGTCGAAGTGAATGCAGCATCCGAATCTGAATGATTTCTAAGAGGCTTCTCATCCCGGCCTGCGATCGGAGGCGCATCGAATGCTTCGTCGCAACCGGCAGAAGTTACACGACGCGTGTATGCCGCCGGTTTGCAGAAGGATTCGAGTCGCTGGTGCCTCCGATCAACGAACGCCAGGAGAAATCAGGTCTCATCAGGCGTGGAGCCGCTCAGATTCAATTCGGGACGTCCGCTGACCAAGGGTTGCGATCACGGGCGCGACTCGGGTTTCGATGCCGATAAGATACTCGGTTTCGCCAGTCACCGCGCGGGGGCCATGCGTTCGAGCAAGGCCTGGCGGTGGAAGCCGGCGGATCGCGGCTGACGGGCAGCGCAGGAAAATGAGTGCTCTCTGGAGAAGAATCGCATGCAAGACGATCAGGATGTAGTCCGTGAGTTCCTCGTCGAAAGTCATGAAAATCTCTCGCGCCTGGATCAGGATCTGATTGAGCTGGAGCTGCATCCGAAAGACAGTTGCCGCCTGGCGAGTATTTTCCGCACCATCCACACGATCAAGGGCACTTGCGGCTTCTTCGCATTCTCGACTCTGGAGAAGATCACCCACCAGGCTGAGACTTTGCTCAGCCAACTGCGCGACGGGAAACGAGAACTGAATCCGGCGTTGATCTCTCTCATTCTGGAAACCGTGGACGCGACGCGCAAGGTGCTGGCATCCATTGAGGCGAGTGGAAAAGAAGGTCCTGACCTCTACGAAGACTTGACGGAACGCTTGCGGACAGAGGCGCAGTCCCTCGATGGCGTAGAGAGCCGAAGCGACCCTCAGGAGTCGGCTGCACCGGCCCGACAGATTCGCAACGGAGTCGGCTCTCCGGATCATCCGGACAGCGCAAAAGTCGAGGAGGACAGCACCCGGTCTTCCGCCATCGTCGATGCCAACATCCGGGTCGGGGTCGTGCATCTGGACAAGCTGATGGATCTGGTCGGCGAGCTGGTATTGACGCGCAATCAGATCCTCCAATTCAACGCTGAGCGCGAGGATCCCGCTCTCAATGCGACCTCGCAGCGGCTCAACCTGATTACCACGGAGTTGCAGGAAGGCGTGATGAAGACGCGCATGCAACCCATCGGGATGGTTTGGAACAAGCTGCCGCGCGTGGTGCGCGACATGGCCGTGTCGCTGGGCAAGCAGATTCGCCTGGAGATGGATGGAGCGGACACGGAACTGGACCGGACGATCATCGAAGCGATCAAGGACCCGCTGGTCCACCTGGTCCGCAACTCGTGCGATCACGGCATTGAAACGCCTGAAGCGCGAACCGGCGCAGGCAAAGCGCCTCAGGGAAGGCTGACGCTTCGCGCGTATCACGAAGGCGGGCAGGTCAACATCGAAATCGGCGACGACGGGACCGGGATTGACGTCGTTCAGGTCAAGCAGAAGGCGATCGAGAAAGGCCTGTTGCGCCCCGAACAGGCGGAGAAGCTGAGCGACCGGGAAGCATTGAACCTGATCTTCCAGCCCGGCTTTTCAACGGCCCAAACCGTGACCAAAGTCTCCGGGCGTGGCGTGGGCATGGACGTCGTCAAGTCCAACATCGAGAAGATTGGCGGCGTGGTCGATATCATCAACCGGCCCGGCGAGGGGTCCACGGTCAAGCTGAAGATTCCGCTCACGCTGGCCATTATTCCCGGCCTGGTCATTACCAGCGGGGGCGAGCGGTTCGTCATTCCTCAAGTGAGTTTGCTCGAGTTGATCCGCTTGGAGGGAGATTCCTCCGAGCGGCACATCGAACAGGTTCATGGAACACCGGTTTATCGCCGCCGCGGAAGCCTGCTGCCCATTGCTTATCTGAACCGGGTTTTGGGCCTCGAGTCGGCGGAGCGGGCCGAGGCCGTCAGCATCGTGGTTCTTCAGGCTGAAGATCGCCAGTTCGGGCTGGTGGTCGACGGCATCAACGACACACAGGAGATTGTGGTCAAGCCGCTCGGCAAGCAGTTGAAAGGCCTCACGGAATATGCGGGCGCGACGATCATGGGCGACGGCCGCGTGGCCCTCATCCTCGACGTGCTTGGCATCGGCCAGCGCTCCGGAGTGCTGGCCGAAGGCCGGGAGCAGGCGCGCGCCGCCGCGAAAACAAATACGCACGCGGGCGCCGAACAGCAGCGCCTGCTCTTGTTCAGCGCCGGCGCCTTCGAGCGCCTCGCCGTGCCCCTCTCGCTCGTCGCCAGGCTTGAGGAGTTCCCCTTGAGCTCGATCGAGTTCGCCGGCGGATGCCAGGTGGTGCAGTACCGCAACCGCATTCTCCCGCTTGTGCCTCTGCGCGACGTCCTGGAATCGGCCGAGCCCGGCCATGGGCAGACGGCCGATCCTGTGCAGGTGATTGTCTTCAACGACGGCGACCGCAGCGTGGGCGTAGTGGTCGATCAGATTCTCGATGTCGTGGAAGAGACGGTGATCACGCGCCAGAAATCGACGCGCAAAGGGTTGCTTGGGTCGGCGGTGGTCAGCAAGCGCGTTACGGACCTTCTGGATTTGAACGAGGTGATTCACGCGGCCAGCGAAAGCTGGTTCCAGGGCGCGGGCGGGTCCGGTGTCGGCAAAACGGTTCTCGTTGCGGAGGGCTCGCCGTTCTCGCGTGGCTTGCTCTCGAGCGGACTGGAGATGGCCGGCTACCGGGTTCAGCAGGCAGCCAATCTCGATGAGGCCATGCGCGAGATCGAGCAGCAGCCTACGGACGTCGTTGTAACGGCCATGGACTTGCCGCCCAGGGGAGGTGCGGCTCTCGTAACCGCCATGCACGCAAGACCGGAGTGGGAGCGGATTCCGCTTCTGGGCCTCGCCGATTCAGCCGGCCAGCTTCATTCGCCCGCGATACGGATAGCCGGATTTGAAGACTGCCAGGCGAAGTTCGATGGCAACGCTGTCCTCGAGTCGGTGGCACGGCTGGTTTCCGCGCAGGCTCCTGAAAAACACGAGCCGATTTCGGCCGGAGAGGAGAAGTAAGCGATGGCAAGCGAACCCGCGATCCTGAAGCCGGAGATTGGCCGGACCAACGGACAACTTTCAACCTTCTTTGTGGCGGACCTGTTTTTCGGCGTGGATGTTCTCCGCGTGCAGGAGGTCCTGCGCTTCCAGCAGATGACGCACGTGCCCCGGGCTCCGGAGGTCATTGAGGGATTGATCAACCTGCGCGGACAGATCGTCACCGCCATCGACTTGCGCCGGCGGCTCGGATTGCCGCCTCGCACCGGAGGCCAGGTGCCGACCAACATGGTGATCCGTACCGACGATGGCGCGGTGAGTTTGCTCGTCGATGAAATTGGAGACGTGCTGGACGTGGATGCCGCCACCTACGAGCGGCCGCCGGAGAACCTCGATCCCGCCGCGCGCGAGATGATTCACGGCGTGTACAAGCTCAAGGACCGGCTGCTGCTGGTTCTCAATACCGAGCGGACCGTGGACATCGCGGTTTCGAGGACCGCGGTCGGCTCGTGAAGAGCTGGACAGCGCAGTGAGCGGCATTTGGATGGACGGCATTCGATGAGGATGCACGAAGGATTTGAAGTGGCTTTCACGTTCTTTTTTCGCGATCAGCACGTGCTGGAGAAGGCAGTCGAGCACTGCCTGCCCATCCTCGCGGGCCGAAACCATCCCCGCATCTGGGATGCTGGCGCGGCCATGGGGCAGGAGCCCTACACACTGTCCATTTTATTCGCCGAGCGCATGGGGCACTTCGCCTTCAACAATCTTCGCATCGACGCAACCGACGTGGAGGACACGGGACACTTCGCTCGCGTGATCGAAGCGGGCCTTTACCCTCAGGACGAGCTATCCCGCCTGCCCGAAGGCATCCTTGAAAAGTATTTCGAGCCCGGCGATACGCCGGGACAGTTTCGCGTGATCGATCGAATCCGGCAGCGCGTCGCCTTTCAATGCCACGATCTCCTCTCCATGAAGGAGATCGGGAGCGACTACTCGCTGGTCGTGTGCAAGAACGTGCTCCTCCACTTTCGTCCGCCGGAAAGAGTTGAGGTCCTGCAGATGTTTCATCGGGCGCTGGCGGCAGGCGGCTTTCTGGTCACCGAGCAGACGCAGGAACTTCCGTTGGAACTGGCGCCGCTGTTTGAGCGCGTGATCCCCGACGGGCAACTGTTCCGCAAAGTGGAGGTTGCCGCATGCGCGTCGTGACTCTAGAGAATAGCGGCCGAATGTATACCTCCCAGGTTTACCTTGTGCTCGGCGATCGGAGCCAGTTAGCGGACGTGAACACCCTCGTGGATGTAGGCGCGGACCCGGCCATCCTGGCAAGCATCGAAAAAGCGCCGACCGGCGTGGGCAAGTGGGCCGTTGACCAGGTAGTCGTGACGCACAGCCATTCCGATCACTGCGCGCTCTTGCCCGAGGTTCGCGCGGCTTACCACCCCAGGGTGCTGGCTTTCTCAGCGAGCCTCGCCGGCGTCGACGCCACGGTGCGCGATGGCGATGCCCTTCGCATGGGCGATCGGCTGTTCGAAGTGATCCACGCTCCCGGTCACAGCAGCGATTCCATCTGCCTCTACAACCAGGCCGAAGGCGTGTTGTTCGCCGGCGACACACCCCTTTTGATCACATCGTCCGCGGCCAGTTATGAAGCCGGCTTTCAGACGGCGTTGGAGAAGTTATGTGCCCGCGATGTGCGGCGGATCTACTTTGGCCACGGTCCTCCACTCACCGAGCGCTGCAATGAGAGGTTGCGCGAATCGCAACGATTCGTCGCATCCTGCGCGCAAGGCAGCCAGGGGCAGGAACCGACTACGAATCAACTGCCGGTCGAGGCGGAATAACCAATCGGAATCGCAAAGGAGCAGTGACCATGGAAAGACATTCAAGTTTCAGCCGGGCAGATCGCTCCGGCCGCAGTTCGTCCGCCGGCGCCGCAGTATTGGACCGTCCGGAGCGTGAACGACCCACAACCAGGAATGGTCAGGTCGCGCAGCCAGGCGCCGTGGACCAGGAACGGTTCAACGACTATGCCGGCCAGGTTGCCGCCATTCGCAAATCGCAGGCGGTCATCGCGTTCGCCATGGACGGCACAATCCTCGATGCCAACGACAACTTTCTCAACGCTCTCGGTTACCGGCTCGACGAAATCCAGGGCCAGCACCACAGCATGTTTGTTGAGCCGGCCTACAGGCAGAGCAGCGAATACCGGGAGTTCTGGGCGGCCTTGAATCGCAGCGAGTACCAGGCCGCCGAATACAAACGCATTGGCAAGGGAGGCAAAGAGGTCTGGATTCAGGCGTCCTACAACCCGATTCTCGATCCCAATGGCAAACCCTTCAAGGTCGTCAAGTTTGCGACGGACATGACGGCGCAAAAGCTGCGCAACGCGGACTACCTGGGCCAGATCGCCGCCATCGGCAAATCGCAGGCGGTGATCGAGTTCAACATGGACGGAACGGTCCTGACCGCCAACGACAACTTCCTCAGAACCCTGGGCTACACGCTGGATGAGATCAAAGGCCGGCATCACAGCATCTTCGTGGATGAGGGCTACCGCCAGAGCTACGAGTACAAGGAGTTCTGGGCCGCGTTGAACCGCGGCGAGTATCAGGCAGCGGAGTACAAGCGCCTCGGAAAAGGCGGCAAAGAGGTCTGGATTCAGGCTTCCTACAACCCGATCATGGACCTCAACGGCAAGCCCTTCAAAGTCGTCAAATACGCCACCGACATTACGCCTCAGAAACAGGCGTTGAACGCCATGCTGGCCGACGCCGCCCTATTGACCAAGGCCGCCGTCGAAGGCAGACTGGCGACGCGTGCCGACGCCACGAAGCACCAGGGCGACTTCCGCAAGGTCGTCGAGGGCGTCAACGCCACGCTGGATGCAGTCATCGGTCCGCTCAATGTCTCGGCCGAGTATGTCGACCGGATCTCGAAGGGCGACATTCCACCCCGCATCACCGACAACTACAACGGCGACTTCAACGAGATCAAGAACAACCTGAACACCTG
>CAYOVE010000088.1:0-12223 GCA_964407295.1 uncultured Occallatibacter sp. | reverse complement strand
GAGGGCTCGAACCACCACCAGTTTCTGGCCTGGTGAACCGTTACGCCAAAGCGCAGCCCGCGATCCCGCGCCAGCTTTGCCCAGGTTCCCACCACGTCGCGGTGCGGTCCTATGCTCCCGGCGTTCCAAGGCTGATGTTTTGAGTTCCAGCAATCGAAGCCATCATGGTGGTTTGCGAGAGCGAACAAGAAGCGAGCGCCAGCTTTTTTATACCGGTCGACAAGCTCCTCTGGTTGCCAGTTTAGGAGCGTCCATTGAGGGCACAAATCCTTGTAGCCGAAGCCGGATGGATTTCCATAGTGTTCAAGGTGGTATTTGTATTGCTCCGAACCTTCCAGGTACATATTCCGCGCGTACCAGTCTCCCTTTTCGGGAACACACTGGGGGCTCCAATGGGACCATATGCCGAACTTGGCGTCCTGATACCATTCGGGAGCTTCGTATTGCAAAAGGGAGTCCCAGGTCGGTTGATAGGGCCCAGCGCCGTTGAGGCCTGAAATCGGCGACTTCATGGGAACGCCATCCCAGGAATCAGGAATCCCGGGCAGCATTTCGGGGGCTCCCCAGGTATTCGCTTTCCAGGCCGCAAGATTCAACTTCTCAGCGACAATTCGATCTCCTGAAACGACTGAGAAGCTTCGCTCGGATTCCGGAAGCGCACAGAACCGCGCGTAATCGAAGCTTCCGAGTCCGTCAGCGTTGTCAGGCAGGGATCTTGGCCAGCCCAGGGGACTGGCCATTGCTGCTGCAAATCCGCCCAGGGCTTTGCAGAAATTTCGACGGCGCATTTCCTTACCAGCTTCCTGAAATTTGCAATTGCGCCACTTCCCTTGTGTAAAGAAAGTTGCCGGTTGCAAACTCCTTGCGGTCCCATGCGAAAAGGGGCATGACCGATCCCCAGTCGAGCGGCTGCGACAGAATCCTCATTCAGATCGCAAGCAACTGTTCCGCCGCCGAGGGCAAAAATGGCTCTTAGAGGCTGGATCGTGCAGTTCAATTCCCGACTTCAATCGCTATTCGGACAAACCTAATCCAGGCAACTGGTTCCTTCTAGGTATGTAACGGCTCGTTACCGTAATGCGAGCACCAGGAGCATTCACTAAGTTAATGAAAATATTACAGATAATTCATGGATGCCGTTTCCGCATGATGGCCAGGAGCGCTGCCGCTTGTGGCTTTGGATGGTCTCGCTGAAGCGCGCCGAATCCTTCATAACATGAGGCAGAACGTGCCGGCAGTTCTCCGCTGATTCGTTTGTGAACACTCTGATGCGAGTGGCAAAGTGACCCGGCGAGACTTGTCCGGAGCGCGGTGGCAAGATTTCAACGGCCGAGGGCTCTTGTTTACCAGGACTTCATAGCGACGACATGGGAAGGCGAAGGAGATCCATCGACGATGTCGGTTTCAATGACGAATTCGAGGCTTTTCTTTTCCCAGCCAGGAGCGGCCGAACTAAGGGCAGCCTTCAAATCTTCTTCGTGAGTGATGATCTTCCCAGCGGCCTGGGTTCCAACCATCCCGACCCCGCTGACAATGACGAGGAATTGCCCGGTCTTCGAATCCAGCATGCGTGCCACCAGAGCGAAGTCTTTACTGCCCAATCGCCCATTCAAACTGGCTTTCCAACTCTGACCGGGCTTTGTGCGGTCTTCGATCCACAAGACTTCTCCACTTTCGCGAAAAACAAACGGAAGGTCGGACATGACGCGATCCGACCACGGATTGTTATAGGCTCCAACCAGGATAGCGGGCGAACTCCGGATATCCTCATACGTGTAGTCGCTTCCGAACCTCACTTGACTGGGCCGGCGTTCACTCGCGAAGAATGAGGACAAACCCTCTGCGACGTAGGCGTCATCCTTATTCACGTAGTAATCGGTGAGCGGTGTAATCTCTTTCCATTTAATCGTCGTGTCGGGGTCCAACTGGAGAGGCGTCGCGTTGCGCTCCATCACAGAATCGTAGATTCCAGTCTTCACCGCAGGCGATTCCTGGAACAGATCGGAGCTTACCGCATACCCGACCGGCGACGGTACGCAGATAAGGACAGGCTGCTTTGTGGAGGAAAGCGGTTCCCAAAATAGATCCAGTGCCGACGCGGGGTGAAAGTACGTTCGGATCAGGAACGCTGTCGCGAGTCCGATCAACGCAACGACTGTTACCAGTCCCGCGGTCTTCCAACTCCTGGACTGTTTTGGAGGCGCTGGCAGCCGCTCCACCACCTCAATCCCCGGAGCGAGGGAAGGAAGAACCGGCTCGGCCCTCCAACGGAATTTGGGGACGTATGATCCGACGGGCAGCTCGATTTGAAGCTCGGGTGCTTTTTGCTCTCCTGCGTAGTATTCCGCCAGCCGCCTTCTGACCTCGCCGGCTTTAACTCGAACAATCGGGTCTTCGCCGGTATCGTAGGTCGGGGCGCGATGAAACAGGTTAATTCCAATGGAGCGCTCTTTCAATCCCTCGGAGTTACCAGCCAGGGCTTGTTCGACAACATAGGAAAGAAATTCCTTCGAGCGGGCGCTGTTGCTGAACGCATGACTATTTTGGATTTGCTTTAAATGGCCATGGATTTCAGCCTGTCGACTGGGGACTGAATCAGGAAAGCGCGTCGCTGGTTGCACTGACTCCTGGAGATTCATGATCCACACTCCCCCTTGGCTGTGACTCTCCGCGCATGCGCGGCGAGTTGTCCAATATGGCTCGAACGACTTTGGCTCGTCAATCCCGATCTCGATCGAGGTTTGGAAGCTGGGCAGGCGGCTCGAATTGAGTCAATCAATCTTTGACAACGTTTTCATTGCCGCGGTCCACACCAAACGCCAAAAAGGATCGAATGGCTCGAGAGTGCCCGGTGCCTTCCCATTCGCTGACCGATTATAGCTCCATTCACGGTCGCTCGATACCTCTCCGTTACGTCCCAGGCTGAACATCCGCTACACCATAATGCTTTCAGCAGCTTACGAATCGACTCGGCTGGTGTTACTGCAACAAACCGTTCGGTACGTGGACCGGCCCAGTCCCGATGAGTATAAAGCGGGGGCAACGAAATGAGCGGTACAGTTAGCGTGAAAGTTTCAGGGACTTCAGCTCCAAAGAGGGTTTCCTGGCAAAACGGCAACGCGTGACGGCCCGAAACCCGACGCGTCCACCCCAACAATTTTCGAGGAGGTAACAAATGCAGTTCGATCTAACGAAATACGCAAAACTAAAGGCGCTGAATGCGCTCGGGGTCTTTGCGTTGTGTGTACTATGCGCGTTTTCCGCGGTGGTTGCATGGTCCCAGACCACGCAGCAGTTCACGGGAACCGTTGTCGATTCCACTGGAGCTGTCATTCCGGGGGCGCAAGTGGTTGTCCACAACCAGGCGACCGGCGTCGACACCAAAGCGGTCACCACGAGCAGTGGCGACTATACGGTTACGTACTTGATTCCCGGAACCTACGATATATCCGTTTCAAAGGACGGGTTCTCGACCGCAAAGAAAACCAACATCTCGCTCAGCGTCGACCAGACCTCGACCATAGATTTCTCGCTTCAGGTCGGAGCCACAAGCCAGGTCGTCACCGTGAACGCGAGCAACACCCAGATCGAACTCTCCAAGGCCGATCTCGGCGAGATTATCGGCAACGACCGCATTGAGCAATTGCCTGTCGATTCGCGCAACCCTTATAACCTTTTCGACCTGAGCCCCGGTACCTTTGACTTCTCAAGCTCGCAATACCCGCGGCCGTTCGACAACGTAACCGGCAACCAGATCGTGAATGGCTCAATCCAGCCGAGTGAGAACAACATCGACGGTCTCAGCAACGATGCATGGGATGTAGGCAGAACAGCCTTCACGCCCTCTGAGGATGTGGTTCAGGAATACAAGGTTGTGCTAGATGCGTACGATGCCTCCTATGGACACTCCGGAGGGTCGGCGATCGACGTATCATTAAAATCCGGCACCAACAAGATCCATGGCTCGGCGGACTACTTCATGCGCCGGAGATGGCTCGACACGGAAGATTTCCAATCCAATTACAACGACGATCCGAAACTCCAGCACAAGCGCGATCAATATGGTTTCGTGGTGACGGGGCCGGTTTTGATTCCTCATCTGTTTAACGGAAAAGACAAGCTGTTCTTCGTTGCCAGCTATGAGCGAATAATCGATATCCTGCCCAACCCGTCCTATAACAATTATTCTCTTCCCAACCCTACCTGGGTCACAGGCGACTTCAGCACCGCAACATACTGGAACAGCACGACGAACAGTCTGCAGCCGCTGACAATTTACGATCCTCTTACGCCGCTGACGACCGTCGTCGATCCGAATGACGGAAAGACGAAACTGGCGCACGCCGCTTTTGCTGGCAACAAAATTCCCAGCAACCGGATCGATCCCATTGCCGCAAACGTACTGTCGTACCTTAGCTACGAGAAAGCCAACGCCGATCCGGGACCGGGCCATGCTCCCTGGTCAAACAACTACGTCGTCAACCAAGTCGAAAACGATCACTGGCATAATGCAATGGTCAAGATCGACTACAACCTGAGCGAAAAGAACAAATTCTCGTTTCGTTGGGCCGGACAAGGGCGCGCCGCCACAGACCTCTGGAACACGTGCGTTCCGGTTGCGGATCCTGCCAATTCCGACGGCACGGGTACTCAGCCACAAACCGATACCGGTACCGCTCAATGGACCCACATTTTCAGTTCGAATCTCCTATTTAACGTCGGCGGTTCTGTGATGTACTACAGGAACGAGTCGATTGAAGGCAAGATCTTCTCGGGCAACGAAGTACAGAGTCTGGGATATAACGCCGCCTTTTACAACCAAATCCAGAGCAAGAACCGCTTCCTGAACATCTCCTCCAGCGGCCTTCCCAACGCGGATAATTTTGTCGACTTTGGTCCCAATTGGCTCGGTTTTTCCGGCGACAGGAACGTTCTCGATTTCCTTCCCACCGTGACCTATGTCAAAGGCGCTCACACAATCCGCGCCGGAGCCAATCTTAACTTCAGTCAGTGGATGGAACCGATCGGTGGCAATGCCGACAACTTCAACTTCACCACTAACTTCAGCAACGAATTCTGGAATTCCCCCGATGCGCCTGGTTACTCCAGCGGCCTGTCCATCGCCTCGTTGCTGCTCGGGTATCCAAACAACGGTTCTGTAAACTGGACCGATTATCCGTTCTATTCCCAGCACTACTTCGCGCCGTGGATACAGGACGATTGGAAAATAACGAGGAAACTGACTCTCAACCTCGGCCTGCGCTGGGACCTGACTACCCCAGGGGTTGAGCGCCATAACAAGATGACCGGCGCATTCGATCCAACGGTCTTGAATCCTGTCTCCGCCTCGATACCCACCGGGACCGCTCTGGGAACAGGCACGAATCTCCAGGGTGGCCTGACATATGCCGGCGTCAACGGCCAGAGCAGGGGCGTTTACAAGATGAACATGCTGGATATTCAGCCGCGCCTCGGCTTTGCCTACGCGATCGCGGACAATATGTCGATCCGCGGCGGAATCGGCGAAAGCTTCGATGCCGATCAATCGATTAACGGTTCTGACGGCTTCAGCAGCTCGACCAGCTATAACAACTCGCTCAACAACGGGGTCACGCCCTACACCGCCACCACTGGGCAGGGTCTCAGCAATCCCATCGCGGTGGTCCCTCAACCAGTCGGTTCGTCCCGCGGCTATTTGCAGGACCTCGGCAATTCAATCACGTTCTTCAATCCGAGCTATCACATTCCCTCTCTTTGGACTTGGAGCCTGACCTACGAAATAGCCCCCACGAGGCACGATACAATCTCCGTCAGCTATGTCGGCAGCCGGGTTCCAAACCTTCCGGAAAACAACAACATCAACGAAATCTCACCCGCATGGAATGCACAGTGCGACGTGGAGCGTGGCGGCAACCGCCAGCTCTGCGACGGTTCTGCCGGTCAGGTCGCCAACCCGTTTATCGGTATCGCTGCTTTCGGCGGTTCGAGCTATTACAACTCGACGACCATCTCCGGGTCCAACCTGACTCGCCCATTTCCCGAGTTCGGAGACATTACCGAAAACGGAATTACCAATAACGGCAGGACTTGGTACAACTCTTTCCAAGCGGTTGGATCGCACCAATTTTCCTCAAGCCTGACGATGCACGGAACGTACACACATTCCAAGGCAATGTCCGCTGGCGGGTGGGTCCCGGGCAGTGGATGGACCCCCAACAATAACCCCACGACCGGGTGGGTCGATCAACTGAACAACGTCTTTTCCCGCGAAGTCAGCACCTATGCGGACGTCAATCACCGGGTAACGCTCTCTGGGGTCGGCATTTTGCCGTTCGGCAGGGGCCGGCTGCTGCTTTCGAATGCAAACCGGGTGGTTGATGAAATTGTCAACGGTTGGGAGATCAGCCCGCTTTACACCTGGTATAGCGGATTTGCGTGGCGTCCCGTGAACTCCGGTGGCAGCAATACGCCATTTTATGAGCATGCCGGAAACTGGGAGATGGCATCCACGGGCGGACCGATCAATAAGTCCATGGGCGTCAGCCACACCGTTCTTGCTCCGGATGGTCAACATAAAGACTACAGAATCCGCGGCGTGACTCCCTGCGTCGGTTACAAAGACACAGACACCGGCGTTATTATTCCCAGCCCCGCGGCAACTGCAGCCGGTTGCACCAGCATCGAGTTTGTGCGCGCGCCAAATGCCTATGCGGTTGGAAGGCAAAATGAGGACTTTGGCGTTCGTCAACCCGGTGCATACAAATTCGATATGTCACTCTCTAAGAACTTCGGTATCCCCGAGGCCTCCAGAGTCCACCTTGGAGACGCGATGAATCTCCAGATTCGCGCCGACTTACTCAACGCATTGAATCACCCGGTTTGGGACGAAAGCTATAACGACGATCCCACCAGCATCGACTTCGGGACCATTGGGGAGGGACCGAGCGGGCCAAACAACGAACCGCGTTACATCCAGCTGTCAGCCCGACTGAGCTGGTAGTGAGAAAGGCCGGACCCTCGTAAAACAGGGTCCGGCCTTTTCTTTTTCACAGCCTATTCTCAAGAAAATCTCTGAATTTCCGCCACGGCGGAATCGCCGGTGTGCGCTGGGCGCCTGCGTTAGCCGCTCATCAGTTTGTCTCCTCTATCATTGAAAGGATCTATGAATAACTCGTTCAAGGTGGGACATAGTCCAAAAGGAAAGCGTGTGTCCTCCATACAGTTTGCGTTCCTTCTCTTCATAGCGGGCATTTTGAGTTCCGCTTGTGCGGCTCAGAATCCTCAGGCACATCCCAACTGGCCAGGGCCCGGGCAACTCTTTGTGGGCACGTGTTATCAGCCCATCGAACGCACGCCCGAGGAGATCGATCGCGATATTGCCCTCATGAAGCAGGCGGGATTCAACGTTGTTCGCATTGGAGATCTTTCCTGGGATTCATTCGAGCCGTCCCAGGGTAACTTCACCTTTGGCTTCTGGGACAAGATCGTGGCGAAGATGTACGCCAACGGGATCAGGGTGATTCTGGACATCCCGGGCAGCCCGGCTCCGATTTGGCTGCACCGCAAGTATCCTGGCGTGGATATCATCGCCCAGGACGGAACGCGCCTCCCTCCCGCGGAGCGCTACATGGATGACATCAGCGATCCGGATTATGCGCGTGAGCTAAAGATCCTCGCTAACACGATGACGAAACACTATGCAAATAATCCCGCAATCATAGCCATCGGCTACAACAATGAGATCGGCAACGGCTATATATCGTATTCGGCGGCCGACCGGGGGCGATTCATCACCTGGCTCAAGAAGAAGTATGGAACGGTTGAGGAACTCAACAAGGCCTGGGCAACTGAGTGGTGGTCACGCCGGCTGAACAGTTTTGAAGATGTCGACTTGCCGCTCGGAAACGGACCCGGCCCATCTGAACGCTACTTGGATCTTCATCGCTTCTGGTCTGACGTTTCGGTGGCGCGGCTGCAGGACCTTGAAGACATCAGGCGTCGCAATATGCCCGACGTTCCTTCAGTCTCGAATCTCTGGGATACTGCGCCCAGACGCGGCTTCGATTATCTCAGCACCTATAAGTCGTACGTGTCTTATGGCACGGAAGGTTTCTATCCGGGCGACCCGGTGAGCGGTTCCCTTCTGGCGTTGACAGAAAAAGGCGACCTGACTACGCCCATCTGGTTCGATGAGTTCGTGGCGGGAGGAGGAGGCTGGTATGGCGAGCCGGGGCGCAGCCGCATGTATGCACAACTTGCTCTCATGATTGGCGGGCAGAGCGTGCTTGCATGGACCTTCAACAGCCACCTTGGAGGAGAAGAGCAGGCGCTCTTCGGGCTGCTCGACCATGACAGCACTCCCTCGTGGAAGCTGGATGAGTTTGCACGCATCGCATCGGACTATAAGCTGCTCTCCAAGTATGGCTTCCCCCGTTTCACCCATCCGCAGGTCGCGATCGCATATTCCTTTGACTCGTTTATCGACTCGTTTATCGACTCGCATCCCGACGGCCCCTCCAATTCCGCGCGCGAGTATTTTAAGACGCCCTATACAGTACAGGTGGAGGGCGCTTTTCAGCCGTTTTTCCGCGATAACATCGACACGGCAATCATCAACATTGGCCACGCCAGCCTCGCTCCCTACAAGCTGGTCGTTGTGCCTGCCGACTACCTGATGGACGTCGCGAGCGCGAAGGCCATTCGCGACTATGTGAGCTCCGGCGGCACCGTTTTAATGACGGCATACTCAGCGAAAGTCGATGAGCATGGACAGTGGTTCGACACTCCGCTTCCGGGAAGATTGAGCGATGTTTTTGGGCTGCGTACCGCGCAGTTCTATCAGCCCGATGTCGCCCCGGAATTTGAAATCGGAGGAAAGACAGCGAAAGCGAGTATCAAGTACTACGAAGTGTTGGAGCCGGGGACCGCGACCACTCTGGCGAGTTTCTCGAACATCGAGGGCAATCCTCCCGCGGTCACGGTGAACAAGTTTGGCAAGGGCCAGGCAATCTACCTCGCGGCGCCTTCGCAGCCGTCGCTGATCGGCCCGGTTGTCCGGGCTCTCTATCAATCGCTGGGAATTCAGACTGGTCCGGAAACTCCCGAAGGAGTTTTCGCGCGAACAGTGGATGGCCGCACGCTCTATGTCAATACGACAAAGCAGAGCCAGGATGTCTCGGTCGGCATGAAGGCGCACGGGATCCTTTCAAACAAATCGTACGCGGGCAAAATGGAACTCGCCCCATACCAGTCGGATCTCGTGGAGTAGTGCTGCCCGAGTCTCAGGCACATTTGCTCGCGCGGATCTTCGAGTCGTGTGGAGTCATCGATGCAGCTTGGTAAGAATAGAAAACCTGTTCTCTTCCTTCTTTTTGTTGTTCTATGCGCGGTAATCAAAGCAGGCGCGCAATCGGACTATCCGTTCCGCGACCCAAAGTTAAGCGACGATGCGCGCATCGCGGATTTGCTGGGCCGCTTGACGTTGCAAGAAAAGGTCGAGCTCATGGATGGCCATCCCATGATTCCGCGCCTTCACCTTGTGCTTTCTGACGAGGCTGAAGGCCTGCATGGGCTCGCATTGGGCGGCCCGGGTGGGTGGGGGCCGCGCGGCCGTCAACCGCTGCCGACGACAATCTTTCCCCAGGAGAAAGGGCTGGGCTCCACTTGGGATCCGGCGCTGATGGAGAAGATCGGCAAGCTGGAAGGAGAAGAGGCTCGCTATTATTACCAGAATCCGATCTTCGATTTCGGCGGCATCGTAATACGCGCGCCCAACACCGACCTGAGCCGTGATCCACGCTGGGGCCGCACAGAGGAATCCATGGGCGAAGATCCCTACCTGGTGGGCACCATGTCGGTTGCATTCATCCATGGATTGCAGGGGCCCGATCCCAGGCACTGGCAAGCGGCCTCTCTCATGAAGCATTTTCTGGCCAACGAAAACGAAAATGGCCGAACCTACACCTCGTCGAATTTCGATGAGCGGCTCTTCCGCGAGTACTATTCCGTCGCCTTCCGCATGGGTTTTGAGCAAGGGGGCTCGCGCGCCGCGATGGCTGCCTATAACTCCTGGAATGGCACGCCCATGATGATTCATCCCGTCCTCAAGAACGTAATGGTCGGCGAGTGGGGCAACGACGGCATCATCTGCACCGACGGCGGAGCGCTGGGATTGCTGATCACGGCGCACAAGAGTTTCCCTGACCGGGAGCATGGCTCCGCTGCAGCGGTAAAGGCCGGCGTCAATCGCTTTTTGGACATTTACAAGCCGGGCCTCACCAAGGCTCTCCGGGATGGCCTGCTCACCGAAGCCGATATGAATGCGGTGCTCAAGAATCTGCTGCGCGTTCATCTCCTTCTGGGCGAGCTGGACCCGCCTGGAGTCGATCCCTATGCGAATATCGGCCGCGAGTCGAACGGCGATCTGCCGCCTTGGGATCGCTCTTCAAGCAGAGCGTTGGCGCGCCAGGCAACGGACGAGTCGATCATCCTGCTCAAGAACGAAAATCATATGCTTCCGCTGGACAGCGCGAAACTGAAGACCATCGCGGTCATCGGTCCGTGGACAAATCAGGTCCTGCTGGACTGGTACAGTGGGACGCCTCCCTATAGCGTGAGCATTGTCCAGGGCATCAAGGAAGCAGCTCCCGGCGCGACACTGCTCTTCAGCGATGGTTCCAATATTGAGGAAGCGCAATCCCTGGCGCGCAAGGCCGATGCGGCGATCGTGGTGGTGGGAAATCATCCCACTTGCAATGCCGGGTGGGACATTTGTCCCGTGCCATCGAACGGCAAAGAAGATATGGATCGCAAGACGATCGTTCTCGAACAGGAAGAGCTGGCAAAAGAAATCTTCGCGGTCAACCCCCGCACCGTCGAAGTACTTCGGTCGAGCTTCCCATATGCGATTCTCTGGAGCCAGGAAAACCTGCCCGCCATTGTGCATATGACGCACAGCAGCGAAGAGGAAGGCCACGGGCTGGCCGACGTGCTGTTCGGCCGCTACTCACCTGCCGGCCGCTTGAACCAGACCTGGCCTGCGGGTGACGCGCAGTTGCCTCCTATGATGGATTACGACATCCGTCACGGCCGGACCTACATGTACTTGAGGGAAAAACCGCTCTATGCCTTCGGATACGGGCTGAGCTACACCACCTTCGCCTATGAGCATATGAGCCTCAGCGCGCACAGCACGAGCGCCGATGGCACGGTAGAGGTGACGGTGAAGGTCAAAAATACCGGGGAGCGCGCGAGCGACGAAGTTGTTCAGATGTATGTCCAGCACCTCGGTTCCGCAGTCGAGCGCCCAAAACTGGAGCTCAAGGGCTTTGCGCGTGTTTACATCGAGGCGGGAGAGACGAAAGACGTTGTTCTCGATCTCAAGCCGCGCGATCTGGCCTATTGGGATTCCGCCCAGCAGGCGTGGCGCGTGGAGAAGGAACCTGTACGGATACTCGCCGGGGGATCGAGTGACAAGCTTCCGCTGCAAGCGACGCTCCAGATCGAGACGGCGGGAGTGTACGAACCGTAGCATTATGCAATCCGTTCTGAGCTTCATTCACCAGCGCGTCGGCCTGTAGCCGAGCGATGAGTGCGGCCACCTGGTGTTGCAGTAGACGCGCCACCTTTCAGCCGGAACTTGCGCCTCCAGCAGCGAGTTGACGATCTCTCCGTTCAGGAACTCATCGCGAAGCTTCGAGTTGGAGCTTTCGCGGCGGTCGTTCCCCATGAGGAGAGGCCTTTGATGCGCAACGTTTTTGTTCCGGTCGCACCCGGCCACTTGTGGAGTTCCTGGGTCAAGAACGCTCTCAAGGGCAGAAGCACGCGTAATCGCATGAGATACGGAAACGGTCGTCGACGGTCAATAGAAAGGCGTCGTTCGGATGCTCAAGTATTGAAGCAATCATCTTCACTGATCTCCCGTATCGAGTTGTCACTTATTCGTTCGTGAAAGCTTCGCCAGACGGATAAACGACAGAACTCAGACGCAAAAAAGCCACGCTCATCGTCCGCTTGATGAGCGTGGCCCGTTGGAAATCGGCGACCTCTAGCTTGCGAGCATTCTTTATGGCATAGAACGCGAAGACTTGCACTCCATACGCAGAGTCGTCGAACGAGGCTTTGCGTCGCCATATGGCGCCTTCGGCCGCTTGCGCAGGACCCACCGCCAAACCCACAACACGGGACGAAGCGGTTTATAGAGCCAGAAGAGACTGTCGGGCAG
>CAYOVE010000087.1:0-12309 GCA_964407295.1 uncultured Occallatibacter sp. | reverse complement strand
GGTGTAGGGACCGCTGGTTCCAGCCGCCGGCACGAAGCCCGCCGCGCTGACCCCGCGCACTCCCAGCTCGATGGCCACTTCGCCAAGGACCTGGTTGGCCTCAGGATGCTGTGGCAGCGTAATCATCGTTCCGCCGGGGCGCAGGATTCCCGCTTTTTCGCGCGCGATGGCTGAGATAGTCGGTCCGAGCCACTCCATATGGTCAAGCGAAATGTCAGTGACGATCGAGAGCAGCGGATCGACGATGTTGGTTGCGTCGAGGCGACCGCCCATGCCCACTTCGAGCACAGCCACATCGACTTTATTCTCGGCGAAGTGAAGAAATGCCAACGCTGTAAGAATCTCAAAGTAGCTGGGCAGTTGCGCAAGGCGACCAGAAAGCAGCAGTTGCTGGCCTGCATCGTGCACGCGAAAGTAGAGGCGAGCGAAGTCGCCGTCGGCAATTTCAGAGGAGACATCCAGACGCCCGAACCGGATGCGCTCATTGGGCCGCTCAAGGTGCGGCGACGTGTAGAGGCCTGCACGCAGGCCCGCCTCACTCAGAATCGATGCGAGGGTCGAAGCGGTCGAGCCCTTTCCATTGGTCCCGGCAATCAGCACTGACTGGAAATGCTGGTGCGGGTTGCCGAGTGCATCCAGGAGGATTCGAACTTCGTTGACTGAGAATCGGCGCCGTGGCTGCCCTGCGGTGGCGTAAAGCTCCGGCACGAGAGAGTTGAGTTGGGCTATGGCGTCTGTGTAGGACATGGCTGCTGCCGAGGGCATGAAAGGTTAAGTATATGAGGCGCGCGGAGGGCTCGTCTCGCATCGAGCAGGCTGTCGACCGAAAGCAACATCTGTGCAAGATGGGATGACTGCAACTCGCTGCCTGGTTTGACGTTCGTCGCGGTGTTCACACAACGTCGGCGCGATCCACAAGCGATTTGCGTTGCAGTGTGGGAGACGTGGGTAAAAGGACCTCAATTAAAACGATTGCATCTGGTTATCCGGCTTGTTCGACTTGACGCGCCGCGATTTAGGAAACTGGCCAGCCAGCCAACTCGCTTCCCCTAAGCGACATTGCGCGGATTCCCACTTTTCCGAACTGAACTACGGGTACTACGGGTATTTATCTAATCCTTCTCTTACCCTAACTACCCCCGTAAAGCCCTGCCTCTGGAATGACCGGCAGCGCACCTGGCCGATTGCGAGAAACCAGAGATGGATTCGACCGTTCCAAATGAGACCGAGCGCAGGAGAATTCACAGAATGAGCCCGGTTTTCCACGCGCGTGCGGTTCACAGGATGACTACAATCGGGAGGAAGAAAAGCTGCTGCTTCCGATGTCTCGCAAGCTGTTATAAAGTTGGGGCATAGGGCGCGGCTTGGCGAGCAGGGGTGGGTGTATGCCGAGTGCGGAAGCGGAAGTGGAGAAGCCGGCTGGGCGATCAGGAGCCGGATCTGGGGTCGAGGGGGCAGCGATGGAGATTACGGTAAGCCGCCAGGATCTGGTGAAGGAACTTACAGCGACGCAGAGCGTGGTCGAGCGGAAAACGACGATCCCGATTCTCTCCAACTTTCTCCTTGAAGCGGACGAAGATCGGCTGAATATTACTGCGACCGATCTGGATCAGGCCATCCGCACCAGCGCCCAAGTCAAAGTGAAGAAGCCCGGCTCATGTACGATCCCCGCGCGCAAGCTCTACGACTACATCAAGCTGCTGCCCGATGGCGATATTTCCATCAAACTGCTCGAGAATCACTGGGTGCAGATCAGGAGCGGCCGATCGAACACCAAGATGGTCGGCATGGCGCGCGCCAACTATCCGCAGGTGCCTGAGTTTCCAGCCATCGCGGCGACCAGCATTTCTCTTGCATCGCTGCGCACGCTCATTGCGCGGACGATCTTCGCAATCTCGAATGAGGAATCGCGGTACACGCTCAACGGGGCGCTGCTGGTACTGAAGGCCGAATCAATGGCCATGGTTGCAACCGACGGACACCGTCTTTCGTTTGTTGAGAAGGGTGGTGAGACACTCGAGGGCATCAGCGGTGAAAAGCGCGTGTTGATACCGCGCAAGGCGCTCCAGGAGCTGCAGAGTTTGCTGGCGAATTCTGAAGCGGAGAAGGTGGAGTTTGCCGACGATGAGCACACGCTGTTCTTCCGCGTGGGCCATCGCACGCTCTCCAGCCGCAAGCTGACCGGGCAGTTCCCCAACTTTGAGGCAGTGATGCCGCGCGATAACACCAAGTTCGCGGTGGTGCGGTCTAGCGAGCTGTCCGCGGCAATTCAGCGCGTGGCACAGTTTGCCGATGAGCGCTCGGGGGCGATTCGGATGAAGCTCGAAGATAACGAGCTCAAGGTCAGCGCGAATTCGACGGAATCCGGCGAGAGCGAAGACACCATCGACACGCCGTATTCGTCAGAGGCGATCACAGTTGGTTTCAACTCGGGCTACATTCTCGACTTCCTGAAAGCCATGGACAACGCGGGCGAGGTGCGGCTGGAGTTCAAAGACGCGCAGTCGGCCGGCCAGATGCGGCCCGAAGATCCGGACGCGGAGTTCAAGTACCGCTACGTGCTGATGCCCATGCGCATCTGATTCGGACTCATTTGCAGGAGCGTCTCCCTTAAGGCTCTTCATGACCTTTCGCACCTCCCTGCTGCTTGCACTGTTTTCGGTGGCCGTCGCGGTCCACGCCCAGACGGAGGCGCCAGCGCAGAAGCCCGCGCGTTTTCAGCTTTATGGCGGCTACGCATTCCTTTCCAACAGCTTCAACGGGCTGCCGGGAGCGAGGCAGCCGCTGAACGGATGGGCTGGATCCATCAGCGTCCCAGGGCACCACGACCTGCACTTCAGGTTTGAAGCTTCAGGGTACCGGGGCACGAATCAGGGAGCGTCGCAGAATTCGGTGTTCATCCTGGGCGGCCCGCAGCTCTTCCACCGGTTCGGGCGAGAGACCGCATTTGTTGAGGCGCTGCTAGGCGACGGCGGCTTGCCGCGGTACTGGGGACCCAACGCAGCTCCGGGAGAGACGGCTTCATTTGCCGCATTAGTTGGCGGCGGGCTGGATACGCCCATCTCGCGGCGGTTTGCCTTTCGCGTGAGTGGCGGATACCAGTGGTCGAATTTCAAGCTGATCAATAACACGCAGGATATTGAGCCCATTCAAACGCCGGGGCTGCCCAACAACTTCTGGCGCATATCGAGCGGGCTGGTGTGGAGTTTTTAGAGCGCACGCGCACCGGAGGCGAATCGAGAAGAATCCCGGTGATCAAGTTATTGCTGTAGTTTCGATTCTCGCTTGCCGAGGTGATAGCTCAGCCCGGCGCCGTACGACATCGAATCAAAGCCCGGATTGCTGGGCACAATGAAGCCGTTGGAAAAGTGGAAGTAGAGTGCCCCTGCGCGGAGATCCCACCTGTCATTGAGCCGGCATTGAAGACCAATGCTGAATTGAAGGGTGAGATTTTCGTATGAAGCGGCTGGCGACAGCGCCTTCTTTGAAAACCCGATCATTCCACCTTTCGAGAAAGCGTACGGCTTAAGACGCTTGCCGTCTCTCCACAGCATGCGCAGGCCGATTGGCGCGATCGCCAGGCCCGGAACCTCCTCCATGCTTTTGGTGAGCGGAGTGCCCCAAACGTTGGACTCGGCTGGCTGGTTCAGGAACGCAACGGGCAGAATCTCGGCAACGTAATCCATGCGCGCGCCGAGGAACCGGCCCCACGAG
The DNA here is from genome assembly GCA_964407295.1 of uncultured Occallatibacter sp. Classification (GTDB taxonomy): domain Bacteria; phylum Acidobacteriota; class Terriglobia; order Terriglobales; family Acidobacteriaceae; genus Telmatobacter. Next base: position 8,595 of record CAYOVE010000087.1, on the reverse strand, counting down.
TTGCGGTCATATTCGAGGCCGCCGGCATGAAAGCCTGCCCTCACAAGGGAACTGGTAAAGAGATGAAAACGGCCGATGCTTCCCAGATCCTCAAACACCAATTCGCTTTTGACCGGTTGGCGCTCGACCTGGTTGCGCCCGATTTCTTCTGTTGAGTGTCTTTCCAAATGTGGAGTCCAGACGAGTTGGGCGGAGACGCGGGCGAAGTTCCTGGGATAGCCCGGTAACTGATAGGGGTACTTGTAGTCCACGCTTTGGTACAAGGCGAAGTTCGTGTAGTGATAGCCGCCTTCGAATCGCACGGCCAGGTGCCTGGACACCGGAGTATCAACGCCTCCTCCGAGCAATATGGAGAAAGAGGCGGTGCTTCCCGGCGACTTATTGGGGGCCCAGTTCGCATTCAGTCCGCAATCGCCAAAGAGTGCTTCTGCAAACAGCGTTTCCTTGCCGAGACGATGATCATACTGTCCTCCAGCAAGGATGAAGTACGGGTGCTGTGGCGCGCCCTGGTTATTGCCCAGGTAAGCGGAGTAATCGATTTTGAAACGCAGGTTCCGCCAGGCGGGAGCTGCCAGCGAAGCTTCCCAGCCAAGCAGCGGCTGTCGCGCGCCGGGGACGCCGTTGATGGAATTAGACAAAGTGGAGAAGCCGCCGGAGATCTGCAGGGGAGACGAGCCGCTCGATTGCGCAGATGAAACGAGCGCACTCGACAAAAGAACGAGAAGAGTCAGCCACCGGCCTCGCGGCGGTCTGGAATTCTCAAAGCGGCCTGGCACTGAATTCAAGGGGCACCTTGATCTCGGATACCTGTGATTCAATTTGCTGAGTTGTTTGAACCAAGTCTACGCGCATGAGGCGGGGGAAGGCGAGGTGGTGCACGGCTTCGCCAACATCTCGGCCGGGTTTGTGGAGTCTCCAAGGCGAGTCCCGTTGGGAGCGTCGCTTCCCGCACCAACAAACTAGGACGGGGCAACCCCGTGCGGTGCTTGATAGGAGGCTGTCTTGGAGGCTGCGATTACGCGGCGGCGGGCGTTTTGAGGAAGTGCAGGGCGCGGATCAGGTAGGCCTTCAGCGAGTGGCGATGCACGACGGCATCGAGAAAGCCTTTCTCAAGCAGGAACTCAGACCGTTGAAAACCATCGGGAAGTTTTTGGCGGATGGTCTGCTCGATAACGCGCGGTCCTGCGAAGCCGATCAGCGCGCCGGGCTCGGCGATATTCAGGTCGCCCAACATGGCGAAGCTGGCGGTGACGCCCCCGGTGGTGGGGTCAGTGAGCACGCAGATGTAGGGCACACGCGCGTCGTCCAGTTGCGCCAGAGCGGTGGAGATTTTGGCCATCTGCATCAGGCTCACGACGCCTTCCATCATGCGCGCGCCGCCTGAAGCGGTCACCACAATCAGAGGCTTCTGTGTCTCTCTGGCGCGATCGACTGCGCGTGCGATGGTTTCGCCCACCACAGCGCCCATCGATCCGCCGATGAATGCATACTCCATGGCGCTCAGCACCACGTCGTGCGGCCCCATCTGTCCCACTGCATTCAGAATGGCGTCATCGAGACCTGTATCTTCGCGCGCCTTGCGCAAGCGTTGCTTGTAGGGCTTCACGTCGGTGAAGTTGAGCGGGTCGGTGGAGCGCAGGCCGGCGTCAACCAGTGTGTAGCCCGGCTCGAGGAGCGTGTCCATACGCTCGCGAGCACTGAGCTTGAAGTGGTGCTGGCACTTGGGACAGACCAGCAAATTGGCTTCAAGGTCCTGGCGATAAATGGGTTGGCGGCAGCCGGGGCATTTGACCCAGAGGCCCTCGGTGCGCACGTTTCTCGCGCCGGACTCGGGGCCGTTGTCGCCTCCGGGACCGCCTGGTCCGGGGGAGTACTCGCCGTCTTCGCGCTTAAACCACGACATACCGAACCCAATTGTATATGGATGGCGTCATCTTTCAGCATCCAGGTCGACGATGCGATGGCGGCAACGAATATGCCTGGACACGCTGGCCGGGAAGCAGCTGCAAGTGAGGTTTCTTCTCAACTCGCGACCATCGGTCCAGAAGACGTCCTGACAGATGTGTTATTCATGTTCGAAGAGGCGAGGCCGAGGCTGAAACGATGCAAGTTCCCTACGCGAAGAAGTGGCAGCGAGAAACGGATAAGTTGCGCAAAATCGCCCTCGATTGCTACCTGATCGAAGAATGTAAGTGGGGCAAGCCGTGCTTCACCTTCCTGAAGAAAAACGTAGCAGTTGTCATCCCGCTCAAGGAGTCGTGCGCGCTCTCGTTTTTCAAAGGCGCGCTGCTCAAGGATCCGAAGCACATCCTCGAACGGATCGGAGAGCATACGCAGGCAGCGCGATGGATCAAGTTCACCTCGCTCAGAAAGATCACGGCTCTGCAATCAACTTTGAGGGACTACCTCTACGAAGCCATCGCATTGGAGGAGTCCGGGAAGAAGGTCGCGCTCAAGAAGTCTTCAGAGTACGCAATTCCTGAGGAGTTGCAGAACAGGTTGGATGACAACGCAGTTCTCAAGGCGGCATACGAAGCACTGACGCCGGGCCGGAGGAAGTCCTATATCATCCACATCTCAAGCGCGAAGCAGGCAAAAACCAGAGAAGCGCGGACTGAAAGATGCGTGCCCATGATCCTGAGCGGGCGAGGATTCCTCGAGAGGCCGGACTGAGGCCACTTCGAGCGGAACGAGCCTCGGCCGCGTGGCTGCTCATCACCGGCATTCACGAGAAAGAAACTTAAGCAGCCGCCACTGACCACAATCTCCGATGCCGCGCTGGTCAGTAACTCGCTGGTCAATACTCGATTCCGCGCTGCGCGAGGATGCCCTTCTGGTAGGCGTGCTTCACTTCACGCATCTCTGTCACCGTATCCGCGAGTTCAACCAGCAAGGGATGGGCGTTGCGCCCGGTCAGGATCACGTGCACCATCTCCGGCCTGGCTTTCAGAGTCTCTGCCACGACCTGCGGATCGAGCATTCCGTAACTGATGGCGTAATTGATTTCGTCCAGCACAACCAGATCCCACTCGCCGGAGTTGATTGCCGCGCGCGCTTCCTCCCACGCCGCCTGCACGAGGCGAATATCTTCTGGGTCGGCCTCCGCGCCGCCTACCTTCACGAACCCGCGCCCCATTTGCTTGAGAACGAAGTTCGGCCCGAGGCCCTCGGCTGCGTCGAGCTCACCATAATGCCACGAGCCCTTGATGAATTGCAGCACGAGCACTTTCATGCCGCATCCAACGGCGCGCAGTGCTGTGCCCAGCGCGGCAGTGGTTTTGCCTTTGCCGGGTCCGGTGTTGATCAGTATCAGTCCGCGTCGAGTTTCGGCCATGTCAGTTCACAGTTCTTAGTTCGCAGTTCACAGTTGCAGGGGCCTCGCAATTCGCCGCCGGAGCTCTGCCTTGTTCTGAGAACTGCGAACTACGAACTGTGAACTCTTTCTTCAATGCCCCTTGTGGTACGGATGGCCCGTGAGAATTGTACATGCGCGATAGATTTGCTCCGCCATCACCAAGCGGGCCAGTTGGTGCGCGAGGGTCATGGGTCCCAGCGAGAGGAGGCGGCCGCGGCGTTTGGCCTCGGTTCGCGCATTCTCTGACCACCCATCTGCAGGGCCGATTGCAAAGACAACAAGCTGCGTTCCTTCATCGCGCCGCGCGCCAAGCAATTCCGCGAACGCCTCAGAGCTCATCTGCCGCCCACGCCCATCCAGGAGCAAAACGGCTGGCTCGGTCCGGCCCTTTTGGCGGCCAATCCAATCAAGGAACGCAGATTCAGTCCGGAAGGCCTCGGTTCCGCACTGCGCAACCGCAACACAACGCTTTAGATAGTCCTGAACCAACCCCTCATACGCGTCTTGAGATCGGGGCGGTGATCCGATCTGGGCGAGGGTAATCTTCATGGAGTGGAGAATACCTCAAAAGCCCCATCGGGGCATCGTGCGAAGGCGCATACATCTATCCCGGAATCTGGAACTTATCTTCAATTTCTTAGTGATCGGCCCAATTTTCTATGAAAATTCATACTCTCAAATCCGCGATCATACTGTCTCCGGTCTCCAGTGACACCAACAGGTGATGGACAACCCTTTTGTTTTCTATTAATAAGCAGTTAGGAGGCTGGGAGTTCAGGAATGGCCCGCCGCGTGCAATATAAAACTCAAGGAATTGTTCCCGGATTGCATGGTCACGGTTTAACCCCGGATTCGAAGCCAGGGGAACGATTTAGATTCCGGTCCCGCTTTCTTACACACATGATGTCCATTCAGGCGTTCGGCAGATTAAGCGTTCGTTTTCAAAGAAACCGAGGAGGCCGGCAGTTTTGGGCCTTCATGTCTGAGTACAAACCATCCCAGCTCACTCTGGAGGAATTGAATGCGTAGTTTCCGTTTTCCGTCTGCGATATTGGCGCTCACTTTGATGGTGCTTGTTGGTTCTCTCGCGGTTGTCTTCACCCCGGCAGCTCGTGCGCAAACATCGAATGGTACTGTGATCGGCGCGGTCACAGATCCATCAGGTAGTGCCGTCGTGGGGGCGAGTGTGACTGCGACCTCCCATGAAACAGGCGCTTCGCGCGTGACCACGACCAACTCTGACGGCGATTACCGCATCGAATCGGTCCTGCCAGGAACCTACGATGTCTCAGTCTCGGCTGCGGGATTCGACAATTCCGTGGAGAAGAACCTCGTTGTTCCGGGTACATCGATCATCACCGCGAATATCCAGCTCAAAGTGGGCAAGGCCAGTGAAGTCGTTCAGGTTTCGGCCGACAATTCCGCTCTAAATACGGATAACGCCTCTCTTGAGGGCACAATCAGCGGCCTGGAGATCAACAATCTCCCTGTCTCATCCCTCAGTCCATATGAGCTGGCCCTTACGCTTCCCGGTGTCATGCCTGCCACGCAGGGCGGCTTCAGCAACGGCGTCAATTTTGAGGTCGGCGGCGGCCGCCCGCGCGCAAACAACTTTTTGATCGAAGGCCAGGACAACAATGACGCCGGCATCACCGGGCAGGGCCTGCAACCAGAAAACCTCGAGGCCGTCGAAGAGACGAAGGTACTCGAAAACAACTACACTGCCGAATTCGGCCACGGCGCGGGATCGGTGAGCAACATTATCTTCAAGAGCGGCTCGAATCAGTTCCACGGCGCGGTGTGGGAGCGCACGGAAAATAACTCGCTCGACGCAATCGACAAGCAGGATCACTTTAACGGCGTGACCACACCGACGAAGTATCGCGAAAATCTCCCGGGCTTCGACATCGGCGGACCGCTTATTCACGGCAAAGTCTTTGCCTTCGGATCGTATCAATGGGACTACTATCGTTCGTCCGCCAACCTGGCGGTCCTCGCCCTTCCCACCGCCGCTGGCCTGGCAACGCTGAAGGCTCTGCCCTCAAATCCCCGCCTTGCAAACCTGCTCTCCGCATATGGCAGTTTGGTCGGTACGGTCAACCCCCTGAACCTGCAGCCTTCTATTCCGCTTGGACCCGACCCCACGACCGGCATTGACCGGGGAACGGTAGCGGTGGGAACATACCAGCGCAACCTGGGCGCCGACACCAACGCGCCGGAACTGGATCTGACCGGCGACTATGTGATGAGCCAGAAAGACACGCTCCGGCTCCATCTGATTCGGAATTCGTTCCTGGCGCCGTACGATGTATTCAATTTCGATGCGCAGTTGCCGGGGTTCGACACCGACCAGAGCGGTTCATCGTACAACTCGGGGATCGTCGAAACCCACGTATTCAATGCACATCTTGTCAACGATGTTCGCGCTTCTTACGGACGCATCGGATTCATCTTCGGGCTGCCGGCATCCACCACGTCAAATCCTCTGGCCAGTATGCCAACTGTCTCGATGAGCGGCGTCAACGGCTATGGAATCCCCACCAGCGTTCCTCAGGGCCGGTTCCACAATACCTATCAGCTCCAGGACACTCTGAGCTGGACACGCGGGACGCACTTTATCAAGGTGGGGGCCGATCTGGAGAATGTCCGCGTCAGAGACGCAATCCCCTTCATCTTCTACGGGTCGATCGGCTTCGCGGATGACGCGGATGGAACACCGTATCCCGGCGGCGGCGAGAATACATTCACCTATCACGGCCTGTCGAACCTCATCGACGACTACGGTGGTCCGGGTACCGATGAGGTGACCCAGAACTTCGGCAGTCCCACTGCGCGGCCTAATCTCTATGCGCAGAATTACTTCGCTGAGGACACGTGGCGTCCCATCTCGACGTTGAGCGTTGATTATGGACTCCGCTACGAATACACGGGTGCCCCATTCAACACCGCAGCAACCCCTTACCCCGGCATTGACCCGACGCAGATCGCCTGCTTCCCGTCCTCTACGAGTAGCTGCAACTCCCGCCAGCAGCCCGTTTACAAATCGTGGGGCCCGAGAGTCGGCATTGCTTACACGCCCGACATCTTCGGCGCACGGAAGACTGTGATCCGTTCCGGTTTCGGCGTCTTCTACGATGTGGCCTACACCAACATCATCGACAACATCCAGGGGACCGCGCCGGCTGCTGCCGCGCCTGCGGTTTTCTCGAACGCCTCGGCAAATAACAATCGTGGCACGGGCAGCTGGTATGAGCAGTTTGCCACTTACATAGATCTAAACAAAAGCCCCTTACCAACGAACACTTCAGACCCGATCAAGAACAAGCTGCTCACGCCCATGACCATGCACTGGAATCTCGATATCGAGCAGGAGCTGCCGTGGTCCACCTCTCTTTCGGTGAGCTACGTCGGCGAACGCGGCGAGCATCTTTACGGAAACACCCAGCTCAATCCTTACGTGAACGACTGGTTTTACGGCAGCCGCACGGTTCCTACGCGCGGCTCAATTGTGATGCGCGACAACTCGGGCGATTCAGAATATAACGGCCTATGGGCGCAGCTTGACCACAAAATCAACCACAACTTCCTCTTCCGCGCTTCATACACCTACGCGAAATCTTTGGACGATTCGTCTGAAATCTTCACCTTCGACAACGAATCGTCTTACCAGTTCAGCAAATATCCCACTCCGCGCGGAACTACGGATTGGGGACCATCAGGCTATGACCACCGTCAGAGGCTCGTTCTTGCGTACACGTGGGAGCCTTCTTTATGGCACACCGAAGGCGGCATGCAGATCCTGGGCAACATCGTCAATCGATGGGCGATTTCTGGCGTGAGCCAGTTCCAGTCCGGCAGCCCCTTGAACGTTGAGGACGGATACGACACGGACGGCGACGGCATCGCGAACGACCGCCCCGTGCTGGGTAATCCGAAGGCGCCGATGGCTACCTACGCCTTCGACGACTCATGGTTCTACGGTGTTTCTCAAGGCACGCTTTGCTCGGGTCCGAGCCTCTGGTACACGAATAATCCTTGCGAGGTTGTGACTCCAGACCAGGTCCACTGGATCATCCCGGCCATTGGAACCCACCCCGCAAGCCCGGTGAGCAGAAATTCGCTTACCAGCCCCGGCTTCCAGGAATGGGATATGAACTTCGCCCGCGAGTTCAAATTGCATGAGAACCTCACGATGCAATTTCGTGGCGAACTCTTCAACATCTTCAACCACGGCGGAGTGGCCATTCAGCCCGTCACCATCTCTCCCTCTGTGCTGAACACGACCCTGACTACCGGCGTCGTTAACGATGCATACAGCACGAACGGCACGAACACTTTCGACGATCCGGCTTCAGACATCGTCGGCCACCGTCACATCCGTCTCCTGGTCAAGTTTTCGTTCTAGGAAACTTCGCTCAGCCGTTCCGGCCGTCTGGAAGCAATTCCAGGCGGCCGCGCTTTTTTTATTCGCGCTTAAGCGGCCCATTCGTGCGCCTAACGAGCCAAACAACTCCATGCCGCCCATTGCAGTTGGCTTGGATACTTACAACCTTGGCACCAGCCCCTTCCAGGATGGGACTCGCGGGGTAACCGGTCATTGCAACCTCCGGTCAAGAGTCGCATCTCGCTCCAGGCGGCTCGTCGCACTTGAGCTGGCGTTCCTGCAGGTTGCGCCCTTTTTCCTGCTCTCAGGAACCGTCATCAGCCCAATCCTGCCCGGCGGCTTAAAGGCTTGCGACAGCCACCTTGAGACTCAGCTTCGCCAGAAACTCAAGGCGGGGACGCGAGGCGCATGCGAGCGGGCGGCCGTTTCAAAAGTCCATTTTTTGCAATATTGGCGGTAGCGCATACATATTTTCATATTTAAGTGTCAATTCCATCTTTGGGGGAGATGCAAACCATCGTTTATTTTCATGCGGTTGTAGGATTTTGCCCCTTCTTTTCAAATGGCCCATGAATTGCCTTAAGAAACACAAAGTTAATTCCACGCTACTGGAGTCGGATCCAGCAGGGGCAGAGCCCTGCCTGATCAGGTATCGTGTCGCTTTTTTTCAAGCACTTATGTTCTTGGGTTATTCGGATCAATCTGCGGAATCGGACTTGCCCCCCATCGAGCCACCGAGAGCGCGCAACCTGGATGTTGAAGCTTTTGCAAAGGTTTCTCAATTCAGACCGACTTTGGAGGAGTTCCTATGACGTCGTTTCCATTGCAGTCCCGGTCTATTCATTCCGTTCTTTTA
>CAYOVE010000086.1:0-12318 GCA_964407295.1 uncultured Occallatibacter sp. | reverse complement strand
CCCGATTTATCCTGTAGATTCACCAACCGAACCGATTGGAAGTTCCGGCTTCTGCCGGGGCGTACCAATGGGTAACATTGTGAATCATGGGGATTTCCGGATCGAATGAGACAATTTTCCCCTTTTGCGGCGTCTAACCGGACTAGGTGTCGCCGTTGAGCCGGGTACAGCGCGTTCAAAACAAGCTGCCCGTGCACGAAAGGTAAAGCATGAGTGAAAGCGAAATTGAACAAGCCCCCCGAACTTACTCCGGCGCTCTGTTGGCGGCAATTGCCATCGCTCTGCTGGCCGCTGTTGGCAGCCTGGTTTGGTGCTTCACGCTGACCACCCGCCTCACCACCGCGCAGGCGGAGCTGGCCGATTCCAAGCAGCAGGCCACGCAGGTGGCCGCGGAACTGCGCGAAACCAATGCCCGCTTGAAAGTAGCCACCGACGAGCTGGGCAAATCCGTAGGCCTGACGCAAAAAGAACTCGACGAGCGTGCCCAGGCCATCGTCGCGCGTGAGGAAGCAGATGAGACCGCCGAGAAGCAGACCGCTCAGCAGGTCAACGGAATTTCGACCGACCTCACCAACGTGAAGACCGACGTGGGCGGCGTAAAGACCGACCTGACCAAGACGCAGGGCGACCTGGCCAACACCAATAGCGAGCTGCAATCCGTGAAGGGCGACTTGAGCGGCACCAACAGCGTCATCGCCCGCAATCACGATGAGCTGGTCCAGCTCGAGCACAAGGGCGACCGCAACTTCTATGAGTTTTCGCTCGATAAGGGCCAGAAGAAGCCCGTGGGCACGGTTTCGCTCGAGTTGAAACGAACCGACGCCAAGCACAGCAAGTTCACGATCGACATCTTTGCCGACGACAAGGTGTACGAGAAGAAGGACCGCAACGTGAACGAGCCTTTGCAGTTCTACAGCGGCAAAGACCAGGCGCTCTACGAGATCGTGGTCAACAACATCAATTCAAGGAATGAGATTGCGGGCTATCTCTCCACGCCCAAGGGCGCGCCCGTTCCGCCTACTGTTCAGTAATCGGAACCTGGGGCGCGACCGTCAGGGCCGGCTGGTAACGGAAACTGAAGGTGCAGTCCAGCTTCTTGCGCGCGTCCCAGTCCTGTTTCGTCATCTTGAAAGCCGAAACAAAAGTGCCCTCGACTGTCTGGCCGGGGTTAATCGTCGTGTCCAGCGGCGATAGCGGAGCGTTGTGCGGCACGGGAATCGTCGGATAGGCCACAAAGATCCGCTCGTAGTCGCCCGTATTCGCCGCGTAGCTCGAGTGGATGCCGTCGGCGAGTGTGGCATTGGTCAGTACGTTCACCAGGTAGAGCGGGTGGTCGGTGTGGTTCTGCAGCTTCACTTGTGTGAAGACCATCACCTGGTCAACTTCTTCCTTGGCCATCGGCGCGCCGCTCGCGTCCAAACCCGAGGTCTCGGTATGTTGCGGATGCGCCCAAACCGCCACAATCTCTCCCGACGCGGGCGGTGGCGTACGCTCCATGAAAACGTAGGTTCCAATGGCGATGCTCACCACAACGGTGGCTACGATAGCGGCCCAGACCACGTGACTGGACCCCTTGGTCAACTCTTCGCCCAGCGCGGCGTCGTCCACTCCCGCTGCGTCCTGTTGTAGCAAGCTCATGGGGACCTCCAACCTTGCTGGGCCTAATGGTAATCCCAATCGATCACAACAAGCCAAGCATTCCCGGGTCCCGGCCCAATCCCTTTGTGCTCAGGGGTGGTGACCTTTGGGGGATGCAGCGGTTGGGCCAATCAGGCCTGATTTGAAACCGCATGGCTTCAAAGGTCGCCGCCCCTTCAGTTGCGGCGCTTTGTATCAGGGCATGGCTTCAGCCATGCCGATAAAGCCAACCGAACGGATGGGGCTTCAGCCCCCGAGGGATGTCTTTCAAACCGCCCGTCGTCGATCTAGGCCCTCACCCGCAACCCTTTCAGAAACGCACCCGCCTCCCGCGTATTCAGCACATCCTCAGCCGTCAGCCAGGCCCGCCGCAACTGCTTCGCGCCGTAGCCCATCTTGCCCAGGTTGCGGCTGTCGTGGGAGTCCGACGACATCACGATTTTGCAGCCCAGTTCCTTGGCCAGCCGCAGATCGTGATCGTTCAGGTCCAGCCGTTCCGGCGCGGCATTATGTTCCATGGCCACGCCCAGCTCCGCCGCGCGCTTCAGAACCGCCGGCAAATCCAGCGCAAACGGCTCCCGGCGCAGCAGCAGGCGCCCCGTCGGGTGGCCCAATATTCGGACCGTCGGATTCTCAATCGCCCTTAGCACGCGCGCTGTCATCTCTTCGCGGCTCTGCTCAAACCGCGTATGCACGCTGGCGATCACCACATCCATCTGCGCCAGCACCTCATCGTCCAGATCCAGCGCGCCATCGGCCAGAATGTCCACCTCAATGCCTGTGAACACCCGGATCTTTCCCTCCATCGCCCGGTCCACCGCGCGCACCTGTTTGATTTGTTCGAGCGCCCGCTTCTCATCCATCCCATTCGTCATGGCCAGGTTTTTCGAGTGGTCCGTGATCGCGATATATCCATACCCGCATGCCAGCGCCGCCTCCGCCATCTCGCGAATCGAATTCCGCCCGTCGCTGGCCGTCGTGTGCATGTGCACATCGCCGCGAATATCGCCCAACGCAACCACACGCGGCAGCTCATGCGCGACCGCCGCGTCGATCTCGCCCAGGTTCTCGCGCATCTCGGGCGGCATCCAGTCCATCCCCAGCGCCGCGTAGATCTCCTCCTCCGTCTTCGCCGCCACGGTCGATCCGTTGTCCAGCCGCGCCAGCGCCCACTCATTCAGCGTGTAGCCCATCTTCAGCGCTCGCTGCCGCAGCGTCACATTGTGCGCCTTTGAGCCGGTGAAATATTGCAGCGCGGCGCCGTAGCTCGCCTCGGGCAAGAGGCGCACATCCACCTGCATGCCCAGGTCCGCGTGAAAGCTCACTTTGTTCTCGCCTTTGGCGATCATGTCCTGAATCCCGGGATACGCCGCCACGTGCTCCACTGCGGCCTGCGTCTTTCCTGGCTCACATGCCGGACCCGTCGCCAGCAAATCCAGATCGCCCTCGGTGTCGCGCCCCCGCCGCAGCGATCCCGCCGGCGTCACTCGTTTAATCCCCTTGAGTTTCAGCAGGTAGGCCGCGATCTTCTCCGCCTCTTCCGTGGCCACATCGATCCGGAACCGCCCGGCGCTCCGCCGATAATCCTCGATCCCCTTTTGCAGCTTCTCGATCTGCTTCGTACCCATCCTCGGCAGACCCTTCAAACGCCCCGCGGCAATCGCCTCGGCCAGCTGCCCAACGCTGTCGATGTTGGCGCTGCCGATCACGCCCGCATCCCAAAGCAGGGCCACAGTCTTTGGTCCCATCCCTGGCAGCTTCAGCAGCTCCAGAACCCCCGCTCCGTATTTCGCCAGCAACTCCTCGCGCAGCGGCAGCGAGCCGGTTGCGGCAATGGATTGGAGGTGCGCCGCCATGCTCTTGCCGATCCCGTCAATCTCCATCAGCTTGGCCGGATCGCTGGCAGCCTCCGTCAGGTCGACCGTCGTCTGCTCGGCCGCATCCGCTGCGCGACGGTAGCTCCGGATGCGGAAGCTGTCCGCGCCGTCGATCTCCATCAGGTCGGCCGTCTCCGCGAGCAGCCGCGCCATCGTCTTGTTGTCCATTTGATCGCTCCGCCAGCAGTATGGCGCATGCGCCGCTATTCAAGCCACTGCATAAACTTCCGCGCTCAATCCGCGACAACCGGCGGGCACTGAAATGCGGCAAGGTTCAAATGGGATGAGTGGAAGTGTATCCAGTGTGATGAGGAGAAATGTAGAGGGCACAACTCACCCCTACCGCCGGGCGGCGGTCTTGCGGAAACGCCCGGGGGCCCTACCGGCGCCTAAGCGGCGGTGTTGGCGCTTGCGCTATCCCGATTGCGGACTACGGCATCCGCCTGCGGGCCTTTCTGACCTTCAACGATATCGAACTCGACCTCGTCGCCTTCTTTGAGCGTTTTGTATCCATCCAGTTGAATTGCTGAGTAGTGGACGAATACATCCGGCCCGTCTTCGCGTCCGATGAATCCGTAGCCCTTGGCGTTGTTGAACCACTTAACCTTTCCTTTGTACTGAGCCACAGCTTCCTGCCTTCTTTCTTTTTGTGGAATGCGGCGGAAGGATGTCGGGGAATTCCCGCCGATATTTAATATGACGCTGAAACGGCCGGAAAGGTTGATTAACAATCGTTTGTTCCACAAAGTGAAACCAGAGCCAATACACCGCGCGGGCAGGGCTCAGGCGGGTATTTTAGAAAGAGACATCCTTCGGAAGAAGGCCGGCTTTGTCCCCTACTTCTTCCCTCGGCGGCCCTTGATCCGGTCGTATAAAAGCACGCTGCTCAGTGTTTTACCGTCCAGAATTGCGCCTTTTTCAATCGCCTTCAGAACATCCTTGAGCTTCACCAGCCTTAGCTCAATCTGCTCGTCCTCTTCGGGATGAGCCGCGCCCGGTTCCAGCCCCTCGGCCAGAAAAACTTTCATTGACTCGCCCAGAAACCCCGGGCTGGCGTAGTACTCCACCAGCGGCCGCCACTTCTTCGCGCTGTATCCGGTCTCTTCGGCCAGCTCCCGCTTGGCTCCCTCCAGCGCGTCCTCGCCCGGCTCCAGCTTGCCCGCAGGCAGTTCCCACAGGTACTGGTTTGCCGCGTGCCGGTATTGGCGCTCCATAACGATCCACGGATTCTTCTTGCTCTGTGAGTTGTCGATCGCCAGAATCACCACGCTCCCGTTGTGGCGAATCACGTCGCGTTCGTTGCGCTTTCCATCCGGCTCAATCAGCTTGTCGTGCAGTACACGGAACAGCGGGCCCGTGTACACAACCTCCGAGCTCACGATCTTGGCCCGCTCAACCACCACAGCTTTCGCGATCTTTCCCGCCTTCACCTTTTTCGCCTTCGATTTTGCCGGCATTTCATCCCCTTTTTGTCGAGATCGACCATTCATCTCAATTCATCACGAGTATACGCACTCGAAGCAGCAAGGTTTATGTCAGGGACGACCCAAATGGTGATGCGTTGTCATCCTGAACGGAGTGAAGGAACTGCGGTTGCTTTTGCAGAGGTCCGAATCACTACTCTCTCGCGGAATGAAACATCAAGACCAAGTGTCGACGACGATCAGTGCGGCTCTCGCGGGTCGTTGGTCCACGTTCCCACTCTCACTTTGTCTTTTGGCCACCCTGCCTTTTCGAGAATCGAGAGAATCTGGTCAACCCGTCCTTCCGGCGCATTCGGGGCGATCTCCAAGTCCACCGAGGTGATCGCGGATGGGTTGGCGTCGTTGTAGCAGCCTCCGCGGAGAACGCCCGCGAGGGTCGTCGCACTCGTTCGATACCATCCCTGCATCCGGTCCGAAAACACCGCCCCGTCATGGGCGATCCCGATCTTCAGGGGACACGCGTTGGTCAGCAGGCCGATAGCGAGAGCGACTGCGAGCATCCCTCGAACAATACCATGCCACTCTGCGATTTTCTAAGGCACAGGATCAGGACGGAATCGTTGAGTTTCCTAGCACCTGAGGGACTTCCCTAACCCCCGCTCATCCCATTCCTGCATCGCCCCGCACCGCCGTGGCATCCTTAATAGAGCATCAAATTCAAAATTCCGCGGCAGCGCCATTACCCCCAGCCAAACGAGCCACGAGTGAACGAACCCTTGAAAGCCGATTGTTATCCGGTAACCGCAATGCCGGGCCAGAGCCGCCTTTTTCTCGACTTCTGCGCCGGATCGCTCCGTGCCTTTTTGCCATTGGACGAAATCGCGCAGGCTCCTCCGCCGCGCCCCGCGCACTGGGCAGAGCTTGTCCATCTCGTGGCCGAACAAAACCCTTCCTCCACTGCCCAGGATTCGGTGGCCGCACTCGCCCAGGGCGCCGGCACTGTCCTCACCGGACAGCAGGTGGGTCTCTTCGGTGGCCCGCTTTATACGCCACTCAAAGCCGCTACCGCCATCGCGCGCGCGCGCAAATCTACGACCGCAGGCCATCGTCACACCGCCATCTTCTGGCTCGCCAGTGAGGATCACGATTTCGCCGAGGTCGATCACGTCACCTTTCCATCCGGTCGCGAGCTGGCGTCGCTCACCTACGAGAAAACTCCCGAATCCCAAATCCCCGCAGGCCGAATCGTGTTCGACGAATCCATTACGCCCCTTGTTGAACGCGCCGCCGAGCTCCTCGGCCCATCCCAAGCGACCGACGCACTCCTAGCCGCATACAAACCCGGACGCACCTTCGCGCAGGCCTTCGGCGAGCTTTACTCCGCGCTCTTCGCCGCGCAGGGTCTTCTCATAGTCGACGCCGCCAGCCGCGAATTCCATCGCCTCGGCGCGCCCGTCCTTCGTGCCGCCATCGAGCGCGCCGATGAGTTTCACTCCGCGCTCACCGAGCGTGGCCAGGCCCTTGTAGCCGCGGGCTATCACGTTCAGGTCGCCGTCGCGCCGCAGTCGAGCTTGTTGTTCCTCATCGACGCCAAATCCGGCGCGCGCATCGCTCTTCGCCGCACCGCGCCCTCAGCTGCCGAGCCCAACGGCCTTTGGCACGCCGACCACCAGGCTTACTCGGCCGCCGATCTCCTCGGAATTCTCGACTCCGAGCCGGAGCGCATCTCGCCCGCAGCGCTTTTACGCCCTGTTTTTCAGGACTTTCTGTTCGCGACAACGGCGCAGGTCGGTGGTCCCGCCGAAATCGCTTACCTCGCGCAGTCCACAGTCCTCTTCGAGCGCATATTAGGCCGCCAAACCCCGCCGATCGCACGCTTCTCCGCCACTCTCATCGAGCCTTCCATTGCCGAGCTGCTGCGCAAACACGATCTCTCGCTTGAGCAGGTATTTGCCGAAGAGAACGCCGCCGCGCTCGCCCTGCGCCTCGCCGCCCGCTCCATGCCCATCGAGACCAAACAAAAATTAGCCGCCGCCGGCAACGCGCTCGACGCGGAATTGAACACGCTTGTCGCTTGGCTGCAATCGCAGGACAAAGGCCTCGGCCAATCAGCCGATACCGCCGCTGGAAAAATGCGTTACCAGATGAATCGCCTGCGCACGCTCGCCGCCAACTTCCAGCTCCAGCGCGAGACCACTCTCACGCGCCACGCCAACTCCATCTTCAATGCTCTCTATCCCGGCGGCGTGTTGCAGGAGCGCGTCCACGGCGGTGCGTACTACTTCGCCCGCTATGGGCTCTCGCTTGCTGAAACTCTTTCAGAGCAAGCCGCCAGCCTCTGTCCCGGCCATAGCGCAATTTGGTTGTAGTTTTCCGATCGGCGTCCAACTGCGGACCGTATAATTCTGGCGAATCGTTCCGAGGCTCCCATGAAGCAGTTCTTCGCGTTCCTCATCGCGGCAACACTTGCCGTCCCCTCCGCCCGCGCGCAGCTCGCCAATTGCGCCACTGTCGGCACCGACAACAACTTCCTGGGCATCCAGACCATCCGCCTCTGGCCGGGAACGCCGCCTGAGGCCAAAGGCGATACCTGCAACGACATTCCTGCACTCACCATCTTTGCGCCCCGCGAGGGAACCTGCAATGGCTCCGCCGTCCTCATCTTCCCCGGTGGCGCATACACTCATCTCGCCGGCGACCTAGAGGGCCGCGAAGTTGCCGACTGGTTCACCGCCCGCGGTTTCCTCGCCTTCATCCTCAGCTACCGCCTCAGCTCCAACGGCTACTTCTTTCCCGTCCCGCTTCTCGACGCTCGCCGCGCCATCCAAACCGTCCGCGCCCGTGCGATGGATTACCACATCAGTCCCAATCGCATTGTGGTCGTTGGCTTCTCCGCCGGTGGCCACCTCGCCGCACTTGCCGGAACCCAACCGGTTCCTGGCAATCCCGACGCCGAAGATCCCATCGACCGCGCCTCTAGCCGCCCCGACTACCTCGTCCTCGGCTATCCCTGGCTTGACGCCATCACCAGGGACACTACCTACCTGAGCTACTGCAAGATCCTCAATCTCATGGACCAATGCGACGATCTGCGGGCGAAATACGATCCGATCCTGTTTGTCACCAAAGACACGCCGCCAACGTTCATCTACCAGACCTTTGCTGACAAGACGGTCTCTCCGGCGGCGACCGTCGACTTTTATCAGGCGCTCTTGAAGGCCGGCGTTCCATCCGAGATGCACGTGTTCATGAACGGTGCCCACGGCAGCGGCCTGGGTAAGGGCGATCCAGTCCTCGACCAATGGCCCAGCCTACTCGAGAGCTGGCTCCGCGCCCAGGGCCTGCTCACGGCAGAGGCGCCGAAGCCGTAAATAGCTCTGTTTCGGGCGAGCTTCATCACCCGGGATAAATCCCGGGTCTACCGCGAAAAAAGGCCCCAGAAAGTAAGAGGCGGGCCACCGGCCTCGGGAGTGGAAGGATATCCCGAAACCGGCTGCCCGCTGGACCCTGGACCGGGTCTAGGTGGTAACTCCAGTGTAGGACTGTTTTGGGTAATAGCAAGCCCTTTTTTAGGTGAATTTCCCGTTTCGTGACAGGTGTCACAGAATGCGGTTTGCGCAGCCCTTCTCGCGTTGACTTCGACGCTAGCCCCTGATACAAAAAAGGGTTCCACGTGCGAAGATTGTTAGTGAAGAGGGCCGGCACTCCAGTACCTTCATGCAAGACATCCTTCAAGCAATCGAAAAATATCTGATTGGCGCCATGCCGACGGCTGCGCTGTTCATCCTGCTCGTCATCGCCTATCAGTTCCTGATGCAGAAGCCGCTCACGGCCATGCTTGCGAAACGCCGCGCACTTACCGAGGGCGCCATGGAAGATGCTCGCAAAGCGGTCGCCGACGCTGAAGCCAAGACTGCTGAGTACGCAGAGCGTCTCCGCCTGGCCCGCGCCGACGCCTATAAGCTCCGCGAGCAGCGCGTCAAGCAGTGGAACGCTGAGCGTGATACAGCCCTCGACACAGCCCGCAAGGCAGCCGGTGAAAAGGTCCGCCAGGCCAAGGCCGAGTTCGACGCCGAAGCCGAATCCGCTCGCAAGACGATCCAGTCGGCCGCCGCCGATCTTGCCGGCCTTGCTGTCCGCGCCGTCCTGCCCGCCACTGCCGGGGGTTCCCGTTGAAAAATTTCGTGCCGACAAACGCTCTGCGGAAAACTCGAATCTTCGGCTTCGTCGTTTTCGCGATCTTCGCCGCAGCGCTGGTCTTCGCGCCTCTGCGCGCCGCCGCTCAGGCGCCGGCTGCCGCTCCTGCCAGCACAACCACCGCCGCCGCGCCTTCTCCGGACGCCGCCGGCACTCCGCCTCACAAGGAAGAAGCAGAGCAGGAAAAGGAACTTCTGCACGCGCCCGTGGTGCAGTCCCTGGCCCGCATGCTGCACCTCAACCTCGATGTAACCATTTTCCTTCTGCTCGGGATTAACTTCGCCATCATCTTCTTCGCCATTGCCATTCCTCTCGCGCGGATCATGCCCAAAATCATCCGCAAGCGCTCTCAGACTCTCAGCCAGGATCTTGAGACCGCGCGCGCGGCCACCGCCGACGCCCAGTCCCGCCTGAGCGCTGTCGAGGCCAAGCTCGCCGGCCTTGGCGAGGAGATGGAGAAATTCCGCGCCCAGATTGAGCAGGAGAGCCTCGAAGACGGGAAGCGCATCAAGGCCGCCCTCAGCGAAGAAAGCGCGCGCATCGTCGCCGCCGCCGAGCAGGAAATCAGCGTCGCTGCCGCCCAGATTCGCCGCGGCCTGCGCGACTTTGCCGCCGACCTCGCCATCGACCAGGCCTCACGCCAACTGGCCCTCACCCCGGAGACCGATCAAGCACTGATCGCGGAGTTCGTTTCCGGCGTCGCCGCCGACGTGCCCGGCAAAGGAGGCCGAAACTAGATGCCTGCCTTTGTTGCCCGCTATGCCGAAGCCTTTGCCGACGTCGTGACCGACGCCAAGCTCGACACCGCCGCCATCGACCGCCAATTCTCCGACTTTCTCTCTACCTGGGATGGCAGCCCGGAGCTGCGCACATTCTTCGTCAATCCGGCTGTTCCGGCGCCGCAGAAGATCGCCATTCTCGACAAGCTCAACGCCAAACTCGGCATGCAAAAAGAGTTGCGCAACCTGTTCGCCGTGCTCATTCACAACGATCGCATCGGCCACGTCGTTGAAGTTGCGGCGGCTTATCGCAGCATTCTCCAGCGGCAGTTGGGGATCCGCCCCGCCGAGATCGTCACCGCGCGCGAATTGAGCGGCGTCGAACGCAGCGGATTGGTCGCGGAACTCGCGAAACTCGCCGGCGCAAAAATCGATCCCAGCTTCAAGCTCGACTCCTCCATTCTCGGCGGCGCCGTGGTGCGCATCGGCTCCACGGTCTACGACGGCAGCGTACGCGGCCGCCTCGACCGCCTGAAAGAAGTTTTAACCAGCTCCTAGCTGCTAGCTTCTAGCCGCTAGCCCGACCGGCCCGGCTGAAGCAACTGCGTAGGAGAACGGACCAGCTAGAAGCTAGAAGCTAGAGGCTAGCGATTGTGAACTGAGAGATACAGACAGGAAAGCAAATGGCTCAAATCAAAGCAGACGAAATCACGCAACTCCTTCGCCAGCAGATCGCGAATTACGACTCCAAGGTCCAGGTCGACGAAGTTGGCACCATCACCTCGCTCGGTGACGGCATTGCCCGCATCCACGGTCTCGACAAAGTCATGGCCGGCGAGTTGCTCAGCTTCCCGCACGGCATCGCCGGTCTCGCCCTCTCGCTTGAAGAGGATCAGGTGGGCTCCGTCGTTCTCGGCGACTACACCGAGCTCAAGGAAGGCGAAGAGGTCAAGCGCACCGGCAAAATTCTCTCCGTCCCGGTGGGCCCCGGTCTCATCGGCCGCGTGGTCAACGCTCTTGGCGTGCCGATCGACGATAAGGGCCCCATCGCATCCAGCGAATCGCTTCCCATCGAGCGCCTGGCTCCCGGCATTATCGACCGCCAGCCCGTGCGCGAGCCCATGGCCACCGGCCTCAAGGCCATTGACGCCATGATTCCCATCGGCCGCGGCCAGCGCGAGCTCATCATCGGCGACCGCCAGACCGGCAAGACCGCCGTCCTCCTCGACACCATCATCAACAACGCCAAGAACGACTTGATCTGCATCTACTGCGCCATCGGCCAGAAACGCTCATCGATCGCGCAGGTTGTGCAGACGCTCACCGAGCACGGCGCCATGGGCCACACCATCATCGTGGCCGCTTCGGCCTCCGAGCCCGCGCCTCTGCTCTATCTCGCGCCCTATGCCGCAACCGCCATGGGCGAGTACTTCCGCGACAGCGGCAAGCACGCCCTCGTCATGTACGACGATCTCTCCAAGCACGCCATGGCCTATCGCGAGATTTCGCTCCTGCTGCGCCGCCCGCCGGGCCGCGAAGCCTACCCGGGCGACGTCTTCTATCTCCACTCCCGCCTCCTCGAGCGCTCTTCCAAAATGAGCAAGGAGCGGGGCGGGGGATCGCTCACCGCGCTGCCGGTCATTGAAACCCAGGCCGGAGACGTCTCTGCCTACATTCCCACCAATGTCATCTCCATCACCGACGGCCAGATCTTCTTAGAAACCGATCTCTTTAACTCCGGTGTCCGTCCCGCCGTCAACGTCGGCCTCTCCGTTTCGCGCGTCGGTTTCTCGGCCGCCATCAAGGCCGTCAAGCAGGTTGGTTCAACGCTCAAGCTCGATCTCGCACAGTATCGCGAGCTCGCGGCCTTCGCCCAGTTCGGCTCAGACCTCGATCCGCTCACGCAAAAACAGTTGGCCCGCGGCGTTCGCCTCACCGAGTTGCTCAAGCAGCCGCAGTTCCACCCGCTCAGCTGGCAACAGCAAATGATTATTCTCTTCGCCGGAACCCAAGGCTATCTCGACGAATTCCAGGTCGGCGACATTCGCGCCTACGAAGACGGCCTGTACAAGTATTTCGCCGAGGCGCAGCAGGCGCTCCTGGCCGACATCACCGAAAAGAAGGCTCTCGACGACGATCTCCGCAACCGCCTGCACGCGGCGCTGAAGGAGTACTCGGCAAACTTCAAGGCGGACCTGGCGGCGAAGGAGCCGGCTGCCGCAAAGGCGTAAAGGCAGCTTTCAGCTTCTAGCTCTTAGCTTCTAGGTGACTTTGCAGGAACGAACAACATCGATCGCGCGGAATCGAAAGCGCGTCTGGATTTTGGAAACACGACGAAAGCCTCGATCGCTGCGAAAAGCTAGAGGCTAGAAGCTAGTAGCTAGGAGCTAGCGAACAAGAACATGGCAAACGTACTCGATCTCCGGCGTCGCATCCGCAGCGTGAAAAACACGCGGCAGATCA
>CAYOVE010000085.1:0-12325 GCA_964407295.1 uncultured Occallatibacter sp. | reverse complement strand
CGTCTGAGCGCAGTTTCAATGAAGATGGGTGCCCCATCCTTCGCCTTACTTCTGGCGAAGGGTGGGAAACCGCGAACCCAACCCCGCCCGCAACCCACTTTCACCTATCCGCAAGAATGGCCTATCGCCGCTGCCCCCCTATTTACCCGCCTGTTCGCAATCGAACCTCGGCTCTGCCAACAAACTTGGTTCCCCCTCTTGCCAAACGCAACTCTTCCGATAAGCTCAGTGTTACAACGATGTAAATCGGGCCGCCGCTGGCACTTTCCCCGCGCAGCACGAAGGGCAACAGCAGCGGCTACAAAGAGCGAACCCGGCTGCTCGCGCCCAGCCGCTTCGACTTACGGAGCCGATTGTTTACGGCTCCTTTTGGGAGGTGTGTATGCAGGCCCAGCCTCATCCGCTCGAACCCTTCTTCCAGCAGATCGTGCGCAACACCTATGAAGGCAAGCTTGGCTTGCACGATCCCGACTTGACGATCTACGTTGCCCGCATCCTCTGCGAGTTCTCCCAGTCCGACAAGCTTTACAGCATGCGCGATGATGCAGGCCGCCCCATCGACCAACTCGAAGAAATGGAGCGCGCCGCCGATCCCATCCACGGCTCCGCCGCTTCTTTCGATGCCGAGCGCGCGCTGCGCAAGTACATTGGCGACTATGCCCTCTTCGTCGCCGGCATGTACCCCGAGGTCACCGGTTCCAATCGCCGCCTGCGCCACAACCACCCGAGCATTGAGGAACTTATTCGCGCCGGCAAGCATAGCTATTTCATCGTCAGCCAGTTCAACCTGTTTGAATATGAGCGAGAAGCGCCGCTCTTCGCTCGCCTTTCCGATAGCTTCGAGCGCCTGCTCCTCGGCCTCACGCTGGTTCGCGAGGACCTCGGGCCTCGCAAGCCGCGCCGGCTTCCGCCGCGCGTGAACTAAGCTCGCGCTCTTGCGCGTTCATTCATCACTCCTCGTTGCCCCATCCTCTCGACTGCCGAGGCAGGCGAAAGGGTGGGATGGCGCGATTTCAAACTCCGAACTCTTCGCACTCGCCCCTTGATTGCGGTCGCCATCATATAGATACTGGAAGCTCTTGAGGAGAACGCTCCATGAGCGATTCCGTGACTTTGCGTGCTGCCGACGGCCACTCCTTCAGCGCCTATGTCGCTCGTCCCGCGGGCAATCCAATCGCCGGCTTGGTCGTGGTGCAGGAAATCTTCGGCGTCAACGCCCACATCCGCTCCGTTGCCGACGGCTGGGCGCGCGACGGCTTCCTTGCCGTCGCCCCCGCGCTCTTTGACCGCATCAGTCCCGGCATCGAGCTCGGCTACGAAGGCGCCGACGTGCAAACCGCGATGAGCCTCATCCCTAAAATCGATGCCGATAAGTCGATCATCGACATTGCCGCCGCTGTCAACTTTGCCGTAGCCGCGACCGGCAAGAAAGTTGGCGTCATCGGCTACTGCTTCGGTGGTACTCTCGCCTGGCTCTCCGCTACGCGCCTTCAGCCGTCAGCGGCCGTAGGCTACTACGGTGGCCGCATCGGCAACTACGCAGCCGAAAATCCAACCTGCCCCGTCATGCTTCACTTCGGCAGCCAGGACACGCACATCCCCGCCGCCGAAGTCGAGAAGGTCCACTCCGCGCATCCTGAAGTTGAAATCTTCTGGTACGACGCAGGCCACGCCTTCAATTGCGACCCGCGCCCGAGCTATAACGTCGCGGCAGCCAAGGAAGCTCGCCAGCGCTCCCTCGAATTCCTTAAGCGGAACTTGGCCTGATCCGCCGGACCCGGCCAAGTCCTTTGTTCACTGGTTACCGTTCACTATTCCCTATTCCCTGTTCCCTATTCCCTGTTGCCTGCATCTGTCACTCCGACCAGACCGCCAGCACGTTCCCCACCCCATCGGAGAAATGGAACCGTCGTCCGCCCGGATATTCGAACGTCGGCACCACGATCGCCCCGCCAGCCGCGGCAATTGCGGCTTCTGTGGCCTTCAAATCTTTGGAGTAAAGCACAATCAGGGGCGCAGCATCGCCGCGAGTCTCTTCCGGCTTGGCTGTGCGAAACCCGCCGTGAACGCCTGCATTCGCTGCGTCGAAGCTGATGTAATCGGGTCCCCAGTCCTGGAAGCTCCATCCAAATACGGCCGCATAAAACTGCTTCGCGCGCGCTAAGTCCGTCGCCGCGAACTCAATGTAGTTGATCCTGTGGTGATTTTCTGCTTGGCTCATAGCTCATCTCCTCTGCGTTGAATTGCGTTGGGGCGAGGGAAGGCGCGCCAATCAGAAGCGCAGGCACACCTTCCCGGTGTGCTCCTGAACGCCTCCATCCGCAGTCTCTCAAGAGCTGGAGAAAGCAGGTAGAGCCCGCTGGTTTGGCTTGCGACGCGGGCTGCCGAGGTACGCCATCAATGTAACAGAATTAGGGATGAGTAGGGCAACAAAATTCCCTCTCCCGCTGCCGCTATCGCCCCACTTGCACCGCAATCCCGCCCATGATCGTTCGCGGAGGCATGTTCACGCCGCCGATCTCCTGGTATCCAGTGTTGCTCGCATTCATGAGCCGCAGATACGGCCGCACCTTCCATGTATCGCGCGTGAGCGTCGCGTTCCACACCGGGTACACCGACTGTTGATACCGCTGCGCAAGCTGCACCGCATTCGTCAGAACGATGTCGTGTCCCATCGCCCAGGTCCACGACGCATGAATGTTTTCGACCGGATAGTTAAACACATACTCAGACTCAAGCCCGTGCAGCGCGGTCTGCGCCCCGTGTAGTCCCGTCCACTCAATCCGCACCGTTTGCGATTTCTTTGGAATCCAGGTGAAGCTCGTCTCGACGCCCGCAAAGTGCAGCCCGTTCAGATTGTCCGCGCACCAGATGTTGATTGGGCAGCCTGCCGGAAGATGCGAATTCGGAGTGGCGCTCTTCACGTAGTCAATCGTGTCGTGCTGTTGTGAATAGAATCCCGTCGCCGAAAACGTGACCTTCGTCGACGGCGTCCAGTCCGCGCCTCCATCCCCGGTCCATGCCGACTCCGGTTTTAAACTTGCATTTCCCAGCGTCGCGGGATCGGAGTAATAAAGATCCGTATACGTCGGAATTCTGAATCCATACCCTCCCGTCGCGCGCAGCTTCAGGCTGTTCGCCACGCGAAAACTTCCGGCCACTTCCGGAGAAAACACAGCCTGCGCTCCACCTGAAAAAATCTCCTCGCGTGCCCCGAGCGACAAGCTCCAGCGCTTCTTCGCGGGCCTCAAGTCCAAATCCACGTATCCTGCTCCCCGGTTCCGCGCATGGAGGCCCAGCGCGAACGTGCGGACTCCATCAGAATCGTTGTAGCTGCGAATACTGTCGCCGTCCCCTTCCAGCCCCATCAGCAGCAGCGTCCCCGCCGGCAGATTCTCCGTGCGCCGCAGCGATCCCTGCCACGAGCCATCAATATGGTTGTTCTCATAAACTGTGGGGTCGTTTCTGAGCAGTACGAAATCATCCGTGTGGCGCCGGTAGGCGAACGCTGCCTCGGTCCCGGTGCCCAAATCCTGCCGCACTCCGCCGAACCAGCCCTTCGTCCGCTCCCACGAGTTATAGGGACCGTAGAACTGATTCGCCCCAAACGACCTGTCACTTGCGGCAAAAAGCAAATCGGTCACGCCCAGCCGCGAGCCTACCCAGGACTCCGCCGAAGTGTCCTCGTTGCGGTAATCGCGGTCTGTCATGAACCCTGTCGAAAAGTTGCGCTCCCCCGTCAAACGCCCGCTCCATCGCCCGCGTGTCGCACCCGCAAGCAGCGACTCCTCATTGGATTCGAAGCTGCCTTCGCCGGCGCGCAGAACAATTGAATCGTGATCTGGCGCCGCCGTCAGAAAATCCACTACCCCGCTTAGCGCGTCCACTCCGTGCAAAGTTGACCCCGCGCCTTCCAGCACCTGGATTGAATCCATCGCCTCCAGTGGAACCGGCAAATCGAGATTGTGATGTGAAGTCTGCGCGTCGTTAATGCGAAATCCGTCCAGCAGCACGAGCGTCTGCTCAAAGCTGCCGCCGCGCAGCACCAGGTCCGCCTGTCCGCCGCCGGCGCCGCGTTCTTCAAGAAATACAGAAGAGTCCTGGCGCAGGAGATCTTGCGACGACTCGGCCGCGAGCGATTGCCCCTTCACCGGCAGAATCTCCACCGACCGTTGCGACTCGGCCAACGGCACCGGTGTTGCCGTGCCCAGCACCACCATCGTCTCGGAATTCCCCTTCATCGGCGCAGCCGGCGCCGCGGACGAACCGGAAGCGCATGGTGGCGTCTGACTCGCCGCACTCTGCGCGATCGTAGATCGCACGGCCACCGCCAGCAACAAAAATCCAACTGCCCGAACGACTTGTCTCAATGGCTCTCGATTCTTGAACGATCGATTACAAGCATGACTGCCGCCGCGCCGCCATTCAACAACGATTTCGTATCATCGCGAATAGTTGAGGTGCTAAACTAACTTCATTCGCCATGCGCATTGATGCTTTTCTCCGCGAAAGCCCCATGTTCGCCGTCAACCGCGCGGCGCGCCGCTTTGAGGCGCTCGCCTCGCGCGTGCTCGCGGCCGACAATCTCGGCTTCCTTGAGGCTCTCGTCCTCGCGGCTCTTTTCTTTGAGGCGCCGCGTCAGGTCAAACCTTCGCAATTGGCCGAGACCTTCGCCACCACGCGCGGCAACCTCAGCCACTGCATCTCCTCGCTTGAAGCCAAAGGGTTCCTCCAGCGCAAGATCGACCCGCAGGATGCGCGCGCCTACCTTCTTACCCTCAAGCCCCATGGCAGGCGCTGCGCCCTGCGCGTCATCGCCGCTCTCGACCGCATGCAAAACGAATTCGAGCGGGAGATCGGCAAATCCAGCCTCGCTGAAATGCTCAAATCGATTCGCAAGCTCGAGGCGCGCGCCGCCATCCGCTAGAAATCCGGAATGCTCCGGCACCCGGCTTAACGGAGCGCTCAAGAATGCTCTCGAGGCCGGGCAACCCTCGGTATCGCTGAAGAAAATGCTTAAACCCCCGGGTAAAGTACTGCTGAAACATCTTGGCTTCCTCCGTCCGTCCTCATGGGATACTGGATGCACGAGATTGCTTGCAAATCAAGCCGTAGGAAGTTACCAATGAGTTCTGAATTTTCCGGGAAAGTTGTCCTCGTTGCCGGCGGCACTGGGGGTCTCGGCCATGCGGTAAGCCTCGCCTTTCTCCGGCAGGGCGCCCGCGTTGCCGTCACCTTCCGTCAGGAGATTGAGTTCCTATCCCTCAAGAAGGCCGCCGCGGAATACTCCGGCCAGCTTATCGGATTCAATGTCGACGTCACCGACTTGCGCCAGACCGAAGAACTAGTCAACCGGATCGTCTTTGAAGAGAACCGGCTCGACATCCTCGTGAACGCCGTCGGAGGTTATGCGGGCGGCAAGCCCCTTTGGGAGCTCGATCCGTCTGACTTTACACGCATGGTCGATCTCAATCTCCGTGCAACCTACGCGCTGGCAAAGTCCGCGCTGACTCCCATGCTTGAGGTCAAAAGCGGAGTGATCGTCAACATCGCGTCCAAGGCAGCCTGGGATCACGCCGCCGGTGCGTCGGTCTACGCAGCCTCCAAGGCCGGTGCCGTCGCCCTCATCGATTCGCTTGCCGCCGACCTTCTCGGCTCCGGTATTCGCGTCAACTCCATTCTCCCCTCCATCATTGATACCGAGGCCACCCGCAAAGCCATGCCCAACGCCAACTTCGACAAATGGCCCAAGCCTGAGGAAATCGCAATTCTCGTGCTCTTCCTCGCCAGCGAACATGCGCGCGTCATTCACGGCGCCTCCATTCCCGTCTTCGGCAACTTGTGATCGCATAACCCTCACGCTTCGCGTTTGTCGCACCGAAACCGAAAACAAAAAGGCCAGGAGAATGACTCCTGGCCTCGTCGTTCCTGATTCTCAGCTTGTCTAGCTGCACCCGCTCGTTGACCCGCAGCTCATGCAGCGGTAGCAACTCCCGTTGCGCACCATGATCGCGCCGCAGGTCCCGCAACTCGGCGCGTCGCCCATGTCGTACATGTCCCGCATGGCATCGGCCGCATGATACAGCCCGCGGTCCTGCATGCTGGGCACGTTCCCAGAACCCGCCGCCTGCGCCTGGTGTATTTGGGCCTCTGTCATCCGCCGCGGGGCGCTGCCGCCGGTTTCGGCTTGCGGTTCGGGAGCAATTCCGCCCCCCGAGTGCCCGCCGCTCGCCGTTACTTGACTCAGCCGCTTGGCCACTTCCTCCGCCAGCCGCGCAATGTGCTGCTGCGTGGTTTGCGGCTCGTCCTCATCCAGGCCGCTTTCCGCGATCATGCTCGGCGATGCGGCCAGTTGCGGAACCTGCGGCGCCAGCCCCGCGAACAGCGTCAATTGCTGCCCTGATAGGAAGCGCAGATTCAACCAGCGGAAGATGTAGTCCATCAGGCTCTTTGCGTACCCGATCTGCTCGTTGCCCGTCCAACCCGAAGGCTCGAACCGCGTGTGCGCAAACTTCTCACAGAGCACTTTCAACTGCACACCGTGCTGGAGCGCCAGCGAAACCGATGTCGCAAACGCATCCATCAGCCCGCTTACCGTCGAACCCTCCTTGGCCATGCGGATGAAAATTTCGCCCGGCTGGCCGTTCGGATAGAGCCCCACGGTGATGTACCCTTCGTGCCCGGCGATGGAGAATTTGTGCGTGATCGACGCACGCTCCTCCTGAAGACGGTGACGGATTGCACGCGGCGGAGCATTCAGGTCCTGCTCTTCCCGCGGAATCTCCCGCGCCTCTGGCATTGCCGGCGTCGCTGTCAGCACCGGAACCGCCGCCGCCGTCGCAATCTCGTCAAGCGCCTTCTGGAACGCCTGCACGGTTGCCAGCAGTTGTTTCGCGCTAACTTCGACTTTGTCCGCGCCGTGCGCTTCAAGCAGTTTCACATCGGCTTCCGCAGCCGCCTGCGATGCAGCCAGATTGCCCAGCAGCCGACTGCCTACCGCATCCAGCGCCGACGGCTCCTTCTTGGCGTCCATGCTCACATTCAACGGCTGCGTTCCCTTTGATCCGTCGCGATAAATCGCCACCGCCTTGATGCCTTCACGCCAACTTTCCGCGTAAGCCTCGGCCACATCTTCTACCGTGGCCTCGTGCGGCAGGTTCACTGTCTTTGAGATGGCGCCTGACAGAAACGGCTGCGCCGCCGCCATCATCTTGATGTGACCCATGTAGTGAATCGAGCGCGTGCCCTTCGCCGGCTTAAAGCTGCAATCGAACACCGCCAGGTGCTCCGGCTTGATTCCCGGCGCGCCCTCGATCGTGCCCGTCGCATCAATATAGCTGACGATCGCGTTCACTTCTTCGTTGTCGTATCCCAGCTTGAACAGCGCCGACGGCACCGTGTTGTTCACGATCTTGATCATGCCGCCGCCCACCAGCTTCTTGTACTTCACCAGCGCCAGGTCCGGCTCAATTCCCGTTGTGTCGCAATCCATCATGAAGCCGATGGTGCCTGTCGGCGCCAGCACCGTGGTTTGCGAATTGCGATAGCCATAGCGCTCGCCGTAGAGCAGCGCCATGTCCCAGCACTCGCGGCTGGCGTCGATCAGCGCTTCAAGTTGCGGCACCATGAATGGCTCGCCGCTCTGCCGCGACTTGCCAATGTTATTTACCTCGGCCCGGTGCATCCGGATCACGTCAAGGAACGGCTCGCGATTCACGTAGTATCCAGGGCAAGCTCCACCTTGGTGCTCGACGCTTGCCGTCAGCGGCGTCGCCGAGCTCAACGGCGGGCACTGCGCCGCGATGATCGCCGACTGCAGGTATGCCTGTCCCGTCATCATGGCCGTCATGCTTCCCGCCAGGTCGCGGCCTGCTTCAGAATCGTACGGAAGCCCCATCGACATCAGCAGCGCGCCCAGGTTCGCGTAGCCCAGCCCCAGTGGCCGGTAGTCGTGCGAGTTCCGCGAAATGGCCTCGGTCGGATAACCCGAGTTGTCCACCAGGATTTCCATGGCCGTGATCAGCACCGAGATCGCGTGCCGGTACGAAGCGATATCGAATGTGCCGGCTGGTGTGACAAACCTCATGAGATTGAGGCTCGCCAGATTGCAGGCCGAGTTATCCAGGAACATGTATTCGCTGCAAGGATTCGACGCGTTGATGCGCGACGTGTTCTTGCTGGTGTGCCACTTGTTGATCGTGTCGTCGAACTGCATTCCCGGATCGCCGCAGAGCCACGTTGACTCCGCGATCTTGCCCATGATGTCGCGCGCCTTGTACGTCTTCACAGGCTCGTGGCCCTTCACCGTATAGGTGGTGAACTCTCCATCGGCCTCGTAGCTGCGCATGAACTCGTCACTGACCCGTACTGAGTTGTTGGCATTCTGGAAGAAAATAGACGAAAAAGCCTCAGAATCCGGTCCAGATCCGTCATAGCCCGCCTTGATCAGCGTAAACGCCTTCGCTTCCTCTTTTGACTTGCACTCGATAAAGTCCACGATGTCCGGATGGTCCACGTTCAGGATCACCATCTTGGCCGCGCGACGAGTTTTGCCGCCGCTCTTGATGACGCCGGCAAATGCGTCGAATCCGCGCATAAAGCTCAGCGGTCCGCTGGCCGACCCGCCGCCCGAGAGCAGCTCCATCGATCCGCGCAGCGACGATAGATTCGTCCCCGTACCCGATCCCCACTTGAACAGCATTCCTTCGGTCTTGGCCAGCGTCAGAATCGAATCCAGCGAGTCGTCAACCGCGTTGATGAAGCACGCCGAGCACTGCGGATTCCGGTAGCCCGTCGCCGAATACTGCACGCCTCCCGTCACCGGATCCCAGTGCCAGTTCTGCCCATCCGCCTCCGGCTCCAGCCGGTCGCAGCCCACGTTGAACCACACCGGCGAGTTGAACGCCGCCTTCTGCGTCAGCAGCAGGTGCGCCAGCTCATCGTGAAAGATCCCCGCGTCCACCGCCGTGGCAAAGTAACCTCCAGCCATGCCCCAATCGCGCACCGTCTCTGCCACGCGCGACACCAGTTGCCGCACGCCCGTCTCGCGCTCCGGGGTGCCGATCTGACCGTGCAGGTACTTTGAAGCCACAATGTTTGTGGCCGTCATCGACCAGTCCACGGGAACCTCGACGTCCTTCTGCTCGAAGATCATGTTCCCTTTGGTGTCGGTGATCGATGCGGTGCGGTGCTCCCACGCCATTTCGTCGTAGGGGGAGACTCCCTCCCTTGAAAAGCGCCGGGAAAAAGTAAGGCCCTGCGTGCGGGTCGTGGTGGGGTAGGCAGCGGTCGAAGTCTGAAGGTTAGCCTCGTTCATCTTGGTACTCTCCATGGGTCAAAATCGGTGTAAAAAGCCCTATCACCGGCCACTTAGCCGGATCGCGGGAACAACCCGCAACTATTTGGAAACAAACGGAAAAACTGGGATCAAAATACCGCGAATTCTTGACTCGTCCGCAGCCCCCGGCCCATCCAGCTCTTTCCTCGTCGCCTTGCTCCGGGAACCGTCTCCGCGCGGGGAATTCCCCCACTTAAGAGATGCCGGATGGAGCACCTGAACTCGGGAAATTGCTTGGTTTGCGCCGGTGTCTTTTAACACCCTGTTTACAGCCGCAGATGAAAACTTACCGCTGTCCATGGTGCGTGTCAAGAACAAACCACAACATCTGGTATTTTGGTCACATTTCGCGCACCAGCTCTCTAAACCCCGGCATTTGCCTGTGGAAACTTTGATTCAGCCTTGTCGGTAGCGGGTTTCGACGGCACGGAAATGCCCCAAATCTGGAGCAGCGCCGGGGAGTCGCTCGTGGAACAGTCGCCTCACTCTTCAACCCTAGCCCTGGCCTGACTCCAGCACAAGGCGCAGAACCGGTGCACTTCGCCCGCACTTCTGTTCAAGTTGTGGACATTCGAACAATTCGACTCGGCATTTCTGCTCGCGGTCCCATATCCGCTCCGCCCAGCGGGCGAAGATACTGGCCCCCTGCGGTTAATCTCGTGGTCGATCGCCTCAAACGGAGCGCCGCATAGGTTGCGATGCGTCCGCGTATGGTCGCCGACCCTGCCCAGCTCGTCCTGAACCTAGCTCACGCCAAGAACAAATCGGCCCCGCACGGTGTAACGTGCGAGGCCGACTTTGGGAGAGGGCTACTCGAACAATCCAAGAATCAGTTGCTCGCCTTGTTTTCAATCCTCATTCCATAAAACGACTTCCGCACGAAGAACATCGACACCAGGAAGAATGCGACTGCCAGCACGTGCGTGAACAGCGGATTTGTTGAACTGAGCGTCACCGCAAGCTCGACAGCAAGCAATCCGAACAAGGTCGTGAACTTGATAATCGGGTTCATCGCGACCGACGAGGTGTCTTTAAACGGATCGCCGACCGTGTCTCCGATCACGGTTGCATCGTGCAGAGGCGTCCCTTTCTGGTGCATGTCGACTTCCACGATCTTCTTCGCGTTGTCCCATGCGCCGCCGGCATTCGCCATAAAGATCGCCTGGTACAGGCCAAAAATCGCAATCGAGATCAGATAGCCGATAAAGAAGAACGGCTCAATAAACGCGAACGCAAGCGTGCCGAAGAAGACGGCGAGAAAGATGTTGAACATTCCCTTCTGCGCGTACTTGGTGCAGATTTCAACGACTTTCTTGCTGTCCGCCACGGATGCCTTCTCCGCGCCTTCCAGGTGAATGTTCGCCTTGATGAACTCAACCGCGCGGTAGGCGCCGGTGGTGACCGCCTGCATGGAAGCGCCGGTGAACCAATAGATGACTGCACCGCCGCAGATTAACCCCAGCATGAAGGGCGCGTGCAGCAAAGAGAGCTTGGCCACGTTCTGGGTCAATCCGTGGGTCAGGGCCATGATGATGGAGAAAGTCATGGTGGTTGCGCCCACCACCGCGGTGCCGATCAGCACCGGCTTGGCCGTAGCCTTAAATGTGTTACCGGCTCCATCGTTGGCCTCAAGCAGGTATTTTGCGCGTTCGAACCTGGCGTCGATGCCGTAGTCCTTCTTCAACTCGGCTTCGATGCCGGGAACAGATTCGATCAGCGACAGCTCGTAGACCGATTGCGCATTGTCGGTGACCGGCCCGTAGGAATCCACGGCAATCGTGACCGGACCCATCCCGAGGAATCCGAACGCCACGAGCCCAAACGCGAAGACGGCTGGAGCCAGCATCATTCCCGCCGGATTATTGAATGCATCCGGTATGCCCAGGCTGAAGTAATAGCCAAGGCCCATGAGCGCCACCATGCTCAATCCCAGCCAGTAGGCCGAAAAATTGCCGGCCACAAATCCCGACAAAATTCCCAGCGAAGCTCCTCCTTCCTGCGCCGATTTGACGACTTCTTTCACGTGGATCGATTTGGTCGAAGTGAAAACCTTCACCAATTCCGGGATGACCGCGCCCGCCAGCGTTCCGCACGAGATGATCGATGCCAGCTTCCACCACAGCGTTCCGTCCCCGAGATCGGGGATCATCAGGTAGCTGACGATGTAGGTCAGAATGATGGAAACGATGGACGTCACCCATACCAGGGAGGTAAGTGGCGTTTCAAAATCCATTTCGTCGGAATGTGCGTATTTCGCCTTTGCGATGGCGCCGTTGAGGAAGTACGCGCCCGAGCTCGAGATCAGCATGGCCACGCGCATCACGAAGATCCATACCAGCAGTTGCACTTGCGTCGTGGGGTTGGGAACGGCCAGCAAAATGAAGGTGATCAAGGCCACGCCGGTGACGCCGTAGGTTTCAAAGCCGTCGGCGCTGGGGCCGACCGAGTCGCCCGCATTGTCTCCCGTGCAGTCCGCGATTACGCCCGGGTTGCGCGCATCGTCTTCCTTGATCTTGAACACGATCTTCATCAAGTCGGCGCCAATGTCGGCGATCTTGGTGAAGATGCCGCCGGCGATACGCAGTGCCGCTGCGCCAAGCGATTCGCCAATCGCGAAGCCGATGAAGCATGGCCCTGCATAATCGGCCGGGACGAACAGAAGGATACACAGCATGATGAGCAGTTCGACCGAGATCAGCATCATGCCCACGCTCATGCCGGCCTTGAGCGGAATGGCAAAGCATGGGTACGGTTTGCCGCGCAATCCCGCAAATGCCGTCCGCGAATTTGCAAAAGTATTCACGCGAATTCCGAACCACGCCACCCCGTAGCTGCCTGCGATGCCGACCAGGCTGAATCCCAGGATGATGGGCAGGGTTACGGCAACATTTCCCACTGGCTTTAGCCAGCCGAAGTAAAGCGAGATAATGACGGCGATGAAAGCCCAGAGCAGAAGAATGAACTTGCCCTGCGTCACCAGGTAGGTCT
>CAYOVE010000084.1:0-12474 GCA_964407295.1 uncultured Occallatibacter sp. | reverse complement strand
CTATCAGCGAGCTCGAAAAGGCCAACCCGAAGGTCTACGACCAGTTGAAAGACATTACGCGGCGCATGGAAAAGCACTACCGCGACATGCAGGACTTTGAGTTCACCATCCAGGATGGCAAGCTCTACATGCTGCAGACCCGCAATGGTAAGCGTACCGGCCTGGCTGCGGTTCGCGTGGCCATCGATATGGTGCGCGAAGGCCTCATCACGCAGGAGGAAGCCATCTTCCGCGTAGAGCCCAACCAGCTTTACGACTTCCTGGTTCCGCGGCTCGTGGAGAAGGGCGAGAAGATTGAAGTGCTCGCCACTGGACTGCCGGCCTCGCCCGGCGCGGCTGTCGGCCAGATCGTTTTCACCGCGGAAGAAGCCGTCAAGCAGCACAACAGCGGCGCATACAAGTCCGTCATTCTTGTCCGCGGCGAAACCACGCCTGAAGACATCGCAGGCATGGAAGTGGCCGACGGAATTCTAACCTCGCGCGGCGGCATGACCTCGCACGCCGCTGTCGTCACCCGTGGCATGGGCAAATGCTGCGTGGCCGGCGCAGGCGACTGCACGGTCGACGAAGCCAAGAAGGAACTCCGCGTCAAGGGCAAAACCTTCAAGCAGGGCGACTATATCTCACTCGACGGCACCACCGGCCGCGTCATTAACGGCCGTCTCAAGACGCTCGAGGCGCAGCCCAACGATCCCGATCTCGTCAAGTTCATGAGCTGGGTCGATCCGGTTCGCCGTTTGCGCGTCCGCGCCAACGCCGACATTCCGCGCGACGCCAAAAACGCTCGCCTCTTCGGCGCCGAGGGCATTGGCCTCTGCCGCACCGAGCACATGTTCTTTGCCGAAGATCGCATCGAGCACATGCGCACCATGATCCTCGCCCAGAACGAAAAGGATCGCCGTGCGGCTCTCAAGAAGCTTCTGCCCATGCAGCGCGCTGACTTCATCGGCCTCTTCAAGGCCATGGAGTCGTTGCCTGTCACCATCCGCCTGCTCGATCCGCCGCTCCACGAGTTCCTGCCCAAGCGCGAAGACCTGCTGGTCGAAATTCAGCACCTTGAAGACACCAAGCCGCGCTCGCCCAAGCTGAAGGAGCTGCGTCCCCTTCTTGCCAGGGTCGAGGAGTTGCACGAGCAGAACCCGATGCTCGGGTTGCGTGGATGCCGCCTCGGCATCACGTTCCCTGAGATTACGGAGATGCAGGCGCGCGCCATTATTGAGGCCGCCGTCGCGGTCAAGTCGAAGGGTGCCGATCCGCATCCCGAGATCATGATCCCGCTGATTGGTTCGATCGAAGAAATGCGCAACCAGGCTGCGATCGTTCGCCGCGTGGCCGACGAAGTCTTCGCCGAGAAGAAGACCAAGGTCGACTACATGGTGGGCACCATGATCGAGCTGCCGCGCGCGGCCCTCACGGCAGATCAAATTGCCGAAGAGGCCGAGTTCTTCTCCTTCGGCACCAACGATCTCACGCAGACCACGTATGGCATCTCGCGTGACGACATCAACAACTTCCTGCCGGCCTATCTCAAACTCGGCATCTTCAAGCAGGATCCCTTCGCCACCCTCGATCAGGCGGGCGTCGGTCAATTGGTCAAGATGGCCGTGGCCAAGGGCCGCAACACGCGCCCCAAGCTCAAGGTTGGCATCTGCGGCGAGCATGGCGGCGATCCAGAGTCCGTCAAGTTCTGCCACAAAATCGACCTCAACTACGTCTCCTGCTCGCCTTTCCGGTTGCTCACGGCGCGGCTGGCAGCAGCGCAGGCCGCGCTTGAAGATAAGCTCGGCGTGCAGGGCGGCAGCAAGTAAACTCGAATCCTCTCCCAGACTTCAAGGGCGTCCGCAATTGCGGGCGCCCTTGCTGTTTGGTTCAGTGTTTTTCTGTACCGCCGGCGTCTCGCCGGCTGTCGTGCGGGCGTCCTCGCCCGCACCCGTCGTTCCCCTCCCCGGATCTGTCATCCTGAGGCGCCGCGGCGACCGAAGGATCTGCGGTTGCTTTTCACTCCTTCAACTCACCACAAAGAGAGAGTGCCCCATCCTAGAACTCAACGCACAGCGGTGAGTTTTGGGTGGGATCGCACAGCCCTGTCTTCAATGACGAGTTCGCAGGGTGCCCCGGTTCCCTCGCACTTGGGATCGGGGATCGAACCGTAATTTTCCCCCGCCCCCTCTTGACAAACCATAACCATTTGGTTATGGTTTTCCTGTGGCGACATCAAACCCCAATTACGTCTTCCGCGCTCTCGCCGATCCCACGCGCCGCGCCATCTTTCAGCAACTATCCCGCCACGGCGAGCAGACGGTCCACGGATTAACCCGCCACGCCGGCGTCTCCCAGCCCGCCGTCTCCAAGCACCTGACAGTATTGAAGCGGGCAAAGCTGGTCCGGCATCGCCGCGACGGGCGCGAAACGCACTATCGCGCGCAGCCCGAGGCGCTGGCGCCCATGGTCGATTGGCTCAACCTCTACGGCGCATTCTGGCGCGAACGGTTCGATCGCCTTGAAGATCTTTTGGGGAGGATGGATCCATGAGCAACCCTGATGCGTCTCGCGCCCTCGTCGTCGAAAGGGTATTTCCCCACCCGCCGCAGAAGCTGTGGCGCGCGCTCACTGAAAGTCCGCTCCTGGCGCAATGGCTCTTACACAACGATTTCGAGCCGGCCATCGGGCGCAAGTTCCAGTTCCGCCGCGAGCCCATGCCTCACTGGAATGGAATCATCGACTGTGAAGTCTCCGTCGTCGAGCCTCTCAAAGAGCTGGCCTATAGTTGGACTGCTTTGGGGCTTGAAACCGTGGTCCGCTGGACCTTGACTCCGGCCGACGGAGGCACTCACCTGCGCATGGAGCAGTCCGGCTTTGGTCCCGGCAGGGAAGCCAACTACAACGGCGCGAACTACGGTTGGCAAAGTTTCTTCAACGCACTCGAGCGTACGCTCGCAGATCTTGATTGAAAGCAAATGCATCAAGAACGGCGCGGCACTGTCCGCAAAATCGACTGAGGAGAACCACAATGAAGATCAAACTCACCAATGTCTACGTCGACGACCAGGAGAAGGCTCTGCGCTTCTATACCGAAGTGCTGGGCCTCGTGAAGAAGGCAGACTTCAGCAACGGGCCTTATCGCTGGCTCACAGTGGCCTCGCCCGAAGATCCAGACGGCACAGAGTTGCAACTGGCGCTCAACAACAATCCGGCCGCCAAAACCTATCAGCAGGCCTTGTTCCAGCAAAACCAGCCTGCAGCCATGTTCTTCACTGATGATGTGCAGGCCGATTACGAGCGCATGAAAGCGCTTGGCGCAGAGTTCACCATGCCGCCAACTGACGTGACCGCTTCAAAAATCGCCCATGTCAACGACACCTGCGGCAATCTTCTTCAGCTCACGCAGTTGATGAAGTGGTAACGCCTGGCCGGGGATCTTACGTCCACCACCATCTGGGTGCCCCACCCTCGCGGCGTCTTTGTTGTTGCCGCTAGGGTGGGATTGCACGAACTCCGGCTTCCCACTTTCAACCTCCCGCAAGAAATGGGTGCCCCATCCTAAACGCGCTTTTGCCGGGTGCGCCCCTCGCGGCGTCTTTGTTGTTGCCGCTAGGGTGGGATTGCACGAACTCCGGCTTCCCACTTTCAACCTCCCGCAAGAAATGGGTGCCCCATCCTAAACGCGCTTTTGCGTTTAGGGTGGGAAAGCACAATCCTCGATCCGCCTCTTTCAAACCACCACAAGAAGTAGGTGCCGCAGTCCCTCGTCCGCCGTGGCGGAGGGACCTGGGATGGCACAAACCATTGGACACGGCGCACAAAAACCGCAGAGCCCCGCAGGAGCAAGAGAACCCGGCCCGCTAAACTTACCCCGAGAAACAACCAAACATCCCAAGGCACCGGCCTCTTTTTCGTTGTCAACCTCCGCAGTCCCCTCACTGACCCTTATTGCGCTGATTCCAAAGAAAATATATTTCCGCCCAAGTTTGCCGATCATTTCCCCTCATCGCGTTATCCTGATTTCACAATTCCATAAAACACCGCTCTCGGCCGCACGTCTGGCCTGCGGATCTCATAACCTCCGTCTTTGTACGAACTTGGGATTCGGGTTCGTGAAAAGGCGGAACTTACTCCGGATCCCTGCCGGCAACTGCTTTTCAACCAGCAATTTGCCGAAAATACCGGGGCGTGGGGGGGATGGCGGCGGGTACTAAAAGATGAACAGGCTCCCGGCCGCGGACGTGTCGGCTCGCTTGTTTCGGGCACCCGCCAGCCCGCTAACTCGCTAACTTGCCAACTTGCCAACTCGCGAACCCGCTAACTCGCCGCCTTCAAAGTGCGTTTCAATCTCTTCCAGCGTCTTGCCCTTCGTCTCCGGCAAAAAGAAGGCGGCCACGACGAAATAGACCACCGTGAAACCGGCAAAGAGGAAAAACATTGACGAGTAACCGTGCTTGCTCACGAAGGGCAGGAAAATTGCAGCCAGTGTGGTTGAAACGAGTTGATTGATCACCAGCGCGATGCTCATTCCGTTCGAGCGAATGCGCGTCGGCATCAATTCGCTCAGCGCCAGCCATACCACCACGCCGGGCCCCAGCGCATAAAACGCAATGAATGCGTAGATCCCCAGCGCCACAAGCCATCCGTGGCCGGCGTCCGGCACGCGGCCTACGATCGCCTTTTGAATCACCAGTGGCGCGGTCCGCGCGGCAGCCAGATCGGCGAATGGGTTCCGGAACAGCGCCTCGATTTTGTTTTGGGGTACGCAGCTCGCGCGTGTAATTTCGATCGGCGCCGCAGCCGCATCGTCCGAGCGAACAAAACTCGTCGCAGCGGTAAATCCGCCGTAGGAGTAAATGATGGCCAGGGACGCGCGATTGCTGTCGATCCGCTTGCTCTCATCGTTCAACCCGGCCTCGCCCTGCGACCCCAGCAAACTCCTCGCCGTCGCCGGATCGAAGCGCAGCTCCAGCTCCTGGCTGGGCGAA
The DNA here is from genome assembly GCA_964407295.1 of uncultured Occallatibacter sp. Lineage (GTDB taxonomy): Bacteria > Acidobacteriota > Terriglobia > Terriglobales > Acidobacteriaceae > Telmatobacter. The sequence continues at coordinate 7,504 of CAYOVE010000084.1, read as the reverse complement.
ACCAGCGCCTGCACCGCATCGCGGCGATCCACGCTCAGCTTTTCAGTCGATCGGAAAAGCAATGCCACCGAGACCAATGCGACCATCACGCCGCTCGTGCCGATCACCAGCAAAAACTTTCTTCCCTTGCGATCCACCAGCATGATGCCGATCATCGTCGCCAGAAAGTTCACCACCGTAAAAATCACGTAGCCCCAATGCGCGCGCAGGTCGCTCAATCCGCTCTGCAGCAGAATGCCCGTGTTGTACCCGATGATCGAGTTCACACCGGTTGCCGTGTTGCAGAACAGAATCACGCAAGCCAGCAGAAACGGAATAGTGTACTTGCGCCGCAGCAGCGACTCGCGAATCTGCGGCCCCGCTTTCGGCGCATGAGCCGTCGCCGCCATCTCGGCAAGTTCGAGCGCGGCTCGCTCGGGGCTGCGTGACCTGAGCAGCGCAGCTTTCGCGCGATCCTTTCGTCCCCGCAGAAAAAGCCAGCGAGGCGACTCCGTAACGAACAAGCTGCCCACGACAAACACAACGCCTGGCGGCAGCGACACCCAAAAGATGCTTCGCCATGCTTGGTCCTTGAAGCGGAAGAGCGCCGCCGCATCGCCCAGCTTCGCCACCGCATCTACGCGATAGCTGAAGTACATGCCCATCAGCGCGGCGGCTACGATGCCCAGCGTCAGCATCCACTGGAAGATCGCGGTGCCTTTGCCGCGGCTCGATGCGGCCAGGCACTCGGCCAGGTAGAGCGGAACCACCACGCCGATCACTCCGCCGCTTGCGCCTTGCAGCAGCCGTCCAAATAGCAGCGGCCCGTATCCAGCGGACATCGCAATCACCGGAATGCTCACCACGAATGCGAAGCCGCTTGCGATCATCAGCGGCTTGCGGCCCATCCAATCGGCCAGCAATCCTGAGAACAGCGTGGAAAACACGCTTCCCAGCAGCACGGCCGCCACGATGAACGAAAGCTGTGATGGATTCAGTCCCGATGTCGCCTGCAGATAAGGAACCGCTCCGCCGATGATCCCCACATCGATGCCGTAGAGCAGCCCGCCCAATCCCGCTACCAGGAGCAGGAACGTGTTGTAGCGCCGCGTAGCCGCTGAGTCAGCCGGCGAAATCGCATCCGAATGTTCAGCGGAGTTCACAACAAGGTCTTCCTCTCGCTCATCGACATTTTGCTGTCTCGCTGCGCGTCTCGTCGAGCAGAATCTGCGATGCACCAGTCTACAATGGTCGCATCGCAAATGAGTGCTCGATGATATCGAGCCGAAGGCGGTTTTTAGTTGCAGAGTTTCACTCGATTGACCTCTCTTTCTCTGCCGTGCGTGGCCCTCGCCGCGCTCCTTGCCGGTTCCACTTTTATCGCCGCGCAAACCAGGCCTGCCTTGCTTCCCGCACCGCGCGAGGCGAATTTCGGCCAAACCACTCCGTTGCCTGACAAGATTCTGGTCGTCGTCCCCGGCCACGACGCGGAAGACGAGTTTGCTGCGCGCGATCTTGAGGAGGCGATCAAACGCGTCGCGCCCGCCGTCGATGTACCCCGCGCCGCGCAACCGCCGTACCGCATCACGCTGCTCCGCAGCGGCTCCGACGCGGCGAAAGCCGGCCTCGCCGGCAGTAGCATCATGTTCGATCCGGTCATGGAATCGGAGGGCTACGTCTTGGTGATCGGCCCGCACGAAGCCGCAATCATTGGCTCAACCGGCTCGGGCGTTTTCTACGGCGTGCAGACCTTCGAGCAGATGCTGCCCTTACCTGGAGCGCCTCGTGTCCTTTTCACGGGTACCGTACGCGACTGGCCGGCCATGGAATATCGCGGCATCAGCGACGATCTCTCCCGCGGCCCGTTTCCCACGCTCGATTTTCAGAAACACCAGATTCGCGTCCTTGCTTCCTTCAAGATCAACATCTACTCGCCCTATTTCGAAAACACGCTTCTGCTTCCCAGCGATCCGTTAGCCGCGCCGCCAGGCGGTTCGCTCACACCCGAGCAGGTCAAGGAACTCGTCACCTACGCCCGCCAGTATCACATCACCATCGTTCCCGATCAGGAGTCCTTCGGCCATCTGCATCACGTGCTCAAGTGGGAGCTCCACCAGGATGAAGCAGAGACCCCTCACGGTTACATGCTCGCGCCCGGCCAAACAGGCACACTGCCGCTCATCAAAGATTGGTTTGCTGATGTTGCGCAGGAGTTTCCTTCGCCCTTCATCCACATTGGCGCCGACGAGACCTTTGACCTCGGCTTGGGCCGAACGCACAACGCGGTCGCGCAACAAGGCTACGGGCCGGTCTACGTCGCTTTCCTAAAGCAGATTCACGATGCGCTCGAGCCGCTCAATCGTCGCCTGCTTTTCTGGGGCGACATTGGCGACGCCAACCCTGACGCCGTCGCCAGTGTTCCCAAAGACATGATCGCCGTACCTTGGGACTATTCGGCCCAGACTGATTTCGCCAAGCTCATCCAGCCATTCGCCAGGAACGGCATGGAAACCTGGGTCGCTCCCGGCGACTCAAACTGGAACGAGGTTTACCCGCGCGACAAAACGGCGCTGTGGAACATCCAGGGCTTCATCGCCGCCGGGCAAAGTCTCGGGTCGACCGGCGCGCTCACCACGGTTTGGAACGACGATGGAGAAGGTCTTTTCAACATGGACTGGTACGGCGTCCTTTTTGGCGCGGTCGCCGCGTGGCAGCCGGGCCAAAGCTCTATCGCCGATTACCAGAACGCTTACGGCGAGGTCTTCCATCTCGACACCGACGCAAGAATCAACACCGCCGAGAAAGAACTGATGGCCGCGACGGAAGACCTCGAGCACGCCAAGACCGGCATGACAAGCAATCAGGTTTTCTGGCTCGATCCTTGGGCCGCGGAAGGACAAGCGGTTTCGGCAGAGATTCTGCCCGTCGCGTCCGATTTGCGGCTGCACGCCGAGCAAGCCATCGTTCTGCTGGCGCAGGTGCGACACGACGATCCCAAGCTAGCAGAGCCGGATGCGCTTATGGCCATGGATCTGGGCGCGCGCCGCCTCGATTTCATCGGCCTCAAGTTTCAGCTTGCGCAGGAGATTCCGGCGGCGTACGCCGAGGCGGTCGCTCAGCAGCACGACAAGACGCAAAGCAATGCTACCTCCAATCTGCTCAGCGAAATCGGCGGCATGAACGGCCGCTGCCAGGATCTGCGAGACGGCTTTTCCGCCTTGAAGAGTGAGTACAGCCAGGTGTGGCTCAGCGAAAATCGCCCGTACTGGCTCAACAACGTGACTGTCCGTTACGACCTGGAGATCGAGCGGTGGCAGCGGCGCGCCGGCCAGTTTTCTACAGCCATCCATGGCTGGCAGAACGGTCAGGATCTTCCCGCGCCCGCCGCACTGGATATGCCGCCGCCACCCGCCGCCGGGCACTAAGGAACCCGCTTAGAATTCCCAATGCTGCCGCTGCGCTTCCCCTGGCATAGGCAAGTGAACCAAAGCGATTACCGGCAGGCAGATTTCCCTCGTCACTCGCGCTCGGCAGATGCAAACTAGATGCATGCTGGAGCGCTCCACCGAAAGGCGCCTGCCCGTCGTTCTGCTGATTGACGATGACCTCGTCAGCCGGGAAGTTGCTGCGACCGTGCTTACCATGGCTGGATTCACCGTCCACACAGCCGTGGATGGAGATGTTGCGCTGGATATGCTCGCTAGAGAAGTTTGCCGACCGGGCGCGATCCTCATGGACGCGCAGATGCCCGGCCTGAGTGGCGTAAACCTCATTGCAGCGCTGCGCGGCTACACCAGCGCCCGCATCTACGCCATCAGCGGCAGCAACGCGCCGCCCGAGGTGGCCGATGCCGCGGACGGATTTTTGCTCAAGCCCTTCAATGCTGAAAGCCTGCGCAAACTGATTGAGGGTTATCAACCGGAAGCCGGCCTCACGCTTCTCGATTCCAATGAGCCGGTAGTCAGCGTCGAGGTTCTGTCTCAGTTGCGCAAAGTCATGCCCGAACCGGCGGTGCGGCAAATCTACTCCGCGGTCGTTTCCGATCTCAGTCGGCGGATTGAGGCGCTCGGAGCCGCGATTGCCAAAGGCGACGCCGCGGAGATTCGCCGCATCGGGCACGCCATCAAAGGTGGTTGTGGCATGGCCGGCGCCCTTCAGGCTGCCCGCCTGGGTGCGCTTTTAGAGGCCACGCCGCTCGGCGCCAAGGATAACCAGTTGGATAACAGCGCCATTCTCTTGAGCGATTTGCGCGCCGCTGCCCAAGGGTTGGAGCGTATGCTGGATGCTGAATTGCCCGCCTGATCCAGCGCACATTGCTGCGTCTGGGCTGGGAGCAGCGGAGGCATGTGGCCGAAATGGAACGAACCATTCGAATCGTGCTGGCGGACGACCATCCGGTCGTGCGCATTGGCGTGCGCAACATGCTTTCAAAGAACGACGGCTTTGACGTCGTCGGCGATGCCACGGACGGGGACGAAGCCATCACCCAAACGCTCGAGCTCCAGCCGGATGTCCTCCTTCTCGATGTCGCCATGCCGCGCCTTCCCGGCCTTGAGGCCATGCGCGCTATCATGAGCGGCCCCTCAACGGCCAAGATTCTTCTTCTCACCTCAACCATCACTACGCAGCAGATTATTGAGGCCCTCCAGATCGGTGCGCGCGGCATTGTGCTCAAGGACGCTCTCGCCAGCCACTTGCAAACTGCGATCCGCACCGTCCATGCCGGCGATTATTGGATCGGCGGCAAGCGCGTCGTCAATCTGGTCTCCGCTTTGCATGAGCTCATGCAGCAGGCTGCCGTGCCGCAGCGTAAAACCTACGGCCTCACGCCGCGCGAGCTTGAAGTCGTCGGCTGTATCGTCGAGGGTTGCAGCAACCGCGACATCGCCAAGCAGTTCTCGCTCAGCGAAGAGACCGTCAAGCGTCATCTCTCGAATATCTTTGACAAGACGGGAGTTTCCACGCGTCTCGAGCTGGCGCTCTTCGCCATCGCCCACCACTTGATCACGCCGCAATAGTTCGATTCCCGGCGGCGCGCTATTCTGAGGATGCAAATCAGAATGGACTCTAGGCAGGTGCGCAGATGGGAGAGCTAAGCAGAATCGGGATTGCCCTCGATTCGGCGCTGTTGAAGCGGTTCGACCATTCCATTGAAAAGAGCGGATACACGAATCGCTCCGAAGCCTTTCGCGACTTGATTCGCGACCGGCTGGTGCGGGAGCAGACGGCTACGCCCGATGCCGTTGTCGTCGGCACAGTTACCCTCATCTTCAATCATCATGCCTTTGGAATCACCGAGAAGCTGACTGAAGCGCAGCACGAACACCACGACCTTGTTGTCTCGACGAGCCACGCGCATCTGGATCATGATTCCTGCCTCGAAGTACTGATTGTCCACGGCAAGGCTGGCCGCGTGCAGCAGTTCGCCGACCTGATCATTGGACTCAAAGGCGTCGAGCACGGCCGCTTGGTAATGAGCGTGCCTACTCACGCGCTCGATTCAAAGCCCAGCCACTCGCACGAACATCCACACAAACACTGACCGTGCGAGTCACAGAATTCCTGTGTCAAAATGTTCTTTCCAGCCAGACTCGGACCTCAAACGGCTCAGCCGGGTGCGATACGTTGGTGAATGTCGCCGGGCCCGTTGGAGCGATTCGGGAGACATAGGCGTAGGTAATGTCATCGTTGCGGCGGTCCAGCAAATTCAAAAACTCAGCTGAAATGCGCCACCTCTCGGCAATTTGGTAACCGGCCCCTGCATTGACCAATAGTGTTGCCCTTGAGCGATTGATTCCGTCAGACGTCAAATCTCGCGGGCCAAAGTAGCGCAGCCGCATGGTCGACGAAAAGCCTTTGTAGTCGTGCAGAGTCACGCCTGATGAGACTACGACCTTCACCGCTTCTGGAACCAGTTTGCCTCCCGGGCCTTGTTCGGGATATTGCCCGCCACCTGGGTTGGTGTACGCCGCGTCGTCCGGATCGATTTGGGTAAATTGAGCGCGGGAATCTGCGATGTCTAAATCAACAGCCCAATGATCGGTTGGCGTGTAATAGTTCGCCCATTCAATGCCGTAGCGGTTGCTCGATTGGTCCGAAGCGGACGTACCGCCGGTGTCGCCATCCTGCTGCAGTTCGGAATTACTCCGCAGATACCAGAGCGAGAAGGTGGTTTGCAGATGTGAAACGTCGGTGGTGCGCATTCCTAGCTCTCCGCCTTTGAGTTGCACCAGGGGCGAAATGGGCGTCGCGGATGTTGGGAATGGATTGTCCGGCGAAATTGGTTCCTCGTGCTGTGTTGCTCCGCGCACGTCGTTGGAGTGAAAGCTGAAACCGCCTTGAGCGTAGAGCTCCGTATGAGCCCAAGGTCCAAAGATCAAGCTCAATTTTGGCTGTGGCAAAAATTTGGTTGCAGAGCCGGAATTAAGCTGGTCAAAATCGACCGGGGTCGCGAGGGATGGAATGTTGGCTACATAGGTGGGCGTCAAGCTTGTGTTGATGTATCTCGCGTCGTCGCCGCGCAATGCCAGAACCGAGCGGAACCTCTCCGCCCACTGGATCTTGTTTTCTGCGTAAAACCCCACCAGCGTATCCGTGAATCGGTTCAAGGACGTGGCTGCTGGCAAGATTGCGGTTAGATTCGGATTCGCAGTGCACGCGCCGATGGGGTCGTCATTGCAGGCGTTGACGTCGTCCTTGTTTGTGCGCGCGCGGTCTTGAGTCCGGAAAAGGCCGTTGTGGACCCAGTCGTTTCGAACCTGCAACCCGAAGGTATTCTCCACCTCGCGGCCAAGCCACCGCCCGTAGATCGTGTGGCGTGCGTCGAATCCCGCCACCCACCGCCTGTCTTGCTGTTCAAACTGGTCACCCTTTTGGGGATCAATCAGGTAATAGGTGAAGTTGGAGAACAGGTTGAGATCGTAATAAAACCCGTAGGCCGTGATCTTGGTCAGAGAATTCGCTCTCTGGCGATGCCATTCGCCCTGCAAGCTGTAACGCTGTGAATGGCCGCCGTCTGTCGGGTCCAGTGTGCCGAAATAGCCGACCATGGATTGGGCGTTCACCGGGATTTGATCGCTGGAATGCCATGTTCCTCGGTAACCGCGAGCCGTGATGCTGAATCCATCGGTACCCATGCCGTGGCTGTAGGTCACGAGGCCGTTGTATTTGTAATAGTTGTCCGGATGCGTCCAGGGACCATTATCGTGATACGCCTCCCCGCCGTACAGCAGATTGCCCGTGCCTACTTTTCGCGATACGCCGAAGACCATCCGCCCATAGCCCTCCTGGCCGCCTTCGATCCGGAAGAAGTTCTCAGGCAGCGTCTTGAGAAACTCCAAATGGGCCGATCCAGCCCCGCCAAAGTTGCCAACGTCGGCATAGTAGGGGCCTTTCTCGAAATTCACCCGTTTCATAAGCTCCGGGATTACGGTGTTCATGTCAGCGTAGCCCTCGCCGTGCGCGTGCGACGGCAAGTTGAGCGGCATATCGTCGAGGAAAACAGCGAAATCGGTGCCGTGGTCGA
>CAYOVE010000083.1:0-12678 GCA_964407295.1 uncultured Occallatibacter sp. | reverse complement strand
GGCCAGAAGCAGCGCTCGGCGATTGCACGCGCGCTGCTGCGGAGGCCGGCGATTCTGATTCTGGACGATGCGCTGGCCAGCGTGGATACCTATACCGAAGAGCGCATTCTCGGTGGGCTCCGCGGATACACCGCGACGGCCACGACGATCCTGATTTCGCACAGAGTGTCGACGGTGCGGAATGCCGACCGCATTGCAGTGCTGGACAAGGGACGAATCGTCGAGGTGGGAGGGCACGAGGAACTGCTCGCGCTGGACGGCTACTACGCCAGCCTCTACCAGAAGCAGCAACTGGAAGAGGAGTTGACGGTGGCGGGGTAAAAGGCTGCTTTTAGCTACTAGCCATTCGCCTCCAGCTCATCGTGGTGCACGGGGATTCGCTCATCATAAAAGACAAATTGTGCGTTGGCCGCGGTGACTAGGAGTTAGCGGGGCAGGCTGAGTTGGCGCGGGACCGGAACTACGCGGTCCAGGATGAGCCTGCAATCGCATCCCGGTCTGCGCGTACGGGCTCGGATTCCGGGGGCTGGCGCATGGGCATGGCAGACAATGACGCCGAAGCCGGATTGGCGTTTGGGTCCCTGGCAACCTCGCGCCAGGCATCACGCACATTCCTCACACAATCGATGGCATGCTCAAATTTGGTTTTGGAGGCCGACTGCGACGCTTGCAGGATCTGGGCGAGAATGGCGGCATAGAATTCGCTGAGCGTTTGCGCGGGACGGCCGCCGACGTCCATGCGCAACCGTGCCTGCAGGTGAAAGATGATGTCCATGGCGCGCCTGACTGCGACCCGGCGGGCATCGGCGTCGCCGCGCTCGACGGCGGCGATGGCAGCGTAGAGAAAGCGGATGATGCCGTCGTAGAGCGCGACGACAAGATCGATGGCTGAAGCTCCTTCGAGCGCGTGGTCGCGATAATTTGCCATTCCAGATTCCTTATCCGTTTGTGTTCTGGTTGTAGCCGGTGATCGCTGAGTAGAGCTCGTTGATTTCGCTGAGCTCGGTCGGCAACTGCTGCAGGGTTTCGTTGGCGTTGTTCAACTCCGTGGTCAAACTCGACGACTCGGAGGAGATCAGCTTCTCCTCCCTGGAGATATCGGCATTGAGCGTGGATTCAATACTGCTGTTCGAGCTTTTGGCCAGGGACAGAATGCCCGTCGAGGAACCGGTTCCGGAATTGGTGAGCATGTTGGAGAAGGTCTGACCCCAACCGACGGAGTTCTGGAAGAAACCGGTGACGGCGCTGAAGTCGGAGTTAAGGACGGAATCGAGGGAGTTGGAGTCGAAGGTGAGCGTGCCGTCGTTGTTGACGCTGATGCCGAGGGTGGTCAGGCTGTTGATGTCGGAGGCCGTGTTGTAGCTCAAAGTCTTCGTGGTTGGACTGGAAGTGTCGTATATGTTGGAGGTCACCGTCAGCGCCCCCGAGGAACCGTCGGCGCCCGAAGTGAGGGTCAGCCCGGTTCCCGCTTGATCGAGCGCCGCCGAGACGCCGGACAAGCCGTTGATGGCGCTCAGGAGGCCGGAGAGGGTGTTGTTGGAGGAGTCGAGGGTGATGGTTTGGGCTGTGCCGCCGCCCACCTGGATGGTGATGGAGCCGGAAAGGGTGTCGCTGGAGCTGGCCACGGCGCCGAGCGTGCCGGTGTCTTCAGTGCTGCTGGTATAGCTCCCCGTTTCGGAGTAGCTCAGAGCCGACGGTGTACTGGCCGAAATCGCCGAGGTTACCGTCAATGCGCCGCTGGAACCGGCGGTTGGCGAGGTCAGCGTCAGGGTCGACTGGCCGTTACTGGTGACGACCGCAGCGGTAACGCCGATGCCGGCGGAGTTGATGGTGCTGGCCAGATCGGCGAGCGTGTTCTTGCCGCTGCCCGTGTAATAGGTGTCGCCGGAGGAGGTTCCGTCCCCGACATCGAAGGTGTAGGTGGAACCGCTGCCGATAGCGATGGTCATGGAGCCGGACAGCGTGGCGCCGGCGGTCGACGAGACAGAATCCAGATATCCATTCGGGCTCGCCATGTTGAGGTTATCGTAGAGCTGTTGCTGCAGCAGGCTGAGAGTGGGTGAGCCGAACAGCGGCTCGGGATTGCCGGAACTGTCATTGCCTTCCTGGGTGTTGATGGCGCTGACGAGCGAGTTGTAGTCGGTGACAAATTGATTCACCGTGCTTTCGACGCCGGAGTTGTCGTTGGCGATGACGACATCGACCTCGGCGCCGGACGCGGTGGTGCCCAATAAATCGAACGTGACGCCGGGGATGACGGAGCTGACCGAATTGGAGGCGACCGAGTAAGAGACACCGTTGACCGTAAAGGAGGCATTGGCGCCGGTGGCGAGGTTGGACTTGTAGCCGAGGGAGGTGCTTGTGGTGCTGTCGGTGATCGAAGAGGTGACACTGAGGCTGCCGCTTGCACCGGAGGTGCTGGAGACCAGGCTCAGGCGGGAACCGCTGGCGTCGGTGGTTACGCTGGCGGTTACGCCGATAGAGGCCGAGTTGATGGCGGAGGCCAGGCCGGAGAGCGTGTCGTTGCCGGAGGAGGAATCGGGAACGTCGACGGTCTTGCCATTGATTTCGATGGAGCCGGTAAGGGTGTCGGACGAATTGGTGATCGCGTCGAGATAGCCGTTGGCGGTGGTGGCCAGTGACCCGACGGTGACCTCATAGGTGCCGGCGACGGCCGAGCTCGAGGCGGACATCAACTGCAGGACGCTGTCATCGGAGCTGGAGCCCGCCTTCTGCGCCATGACGCCCTGGAAGTCGGTGAGCGAGCTCATGTCGTTGGAGAGGTTTGAGAACAGCGTGCCGAGGTTAGAGATCGCGGTGTCCTGGCTCTCCAGTGAGGTGAGCTGGCTTTTCCAAGGGGTCTCGACCTTCTGGAGATTGGTGACGATCTCGGCCACGGTGGAGCTTACGTTGAATCCCGTTCCGCTGGTTGGCGACCCGAAGCTCAATCCGACAGTGCCCATAGGATCCTCCATCGAAGGCCGATGCAGCCCATGAGCCAACTCCGGCAGAAGCCTGATTAAAGACTTCCAAGGACCTTGGGCGGCATTCACTGAAGCAAGGAGGGGCGCCCACTGGACGCCCCTCCTTGGTTATCGGCATTTCTGCCTATTCGATTACTGCAGCAGCTTGGTCACTTCCTGCTGGACGCTGTTGGCCTGTGCCAGGGCGGCGATGCCGGTCTGGCTCAGGATTTCGTATTTGGACATGTTGGAGGATGCGGACGCATAGTCGGTGGCCTGGACTGTATTCTGGGCCGACTGCACGTTTTCAGCCTGGGTGCTGAGCACATTGCTGACTGAGTTCAGCGTGTTGATTTGGGCACCGATGTAGCCGTCCTGCGCGGCGACGTCGGTGATGGCAGCGTTGAGTTGGGTCAGCGCAGTCTGGGCATCAGCGGAGTTGCTGAGGTCCGTTGTTGCCAATGACTGGCCGGCGCTGTCGGAATAGCTGATGGTGGCCGTGCCGCCGACGCTGTTCGTGTCCGCGGTGAAGACCGCGCTGGCCGCAGCCGTTTGGCCGGTGGCTCCATCCGCGATATCCGGTGATGCAGTGCCGCCGCCGGAGTTTGAGACACCGGTCGAATAGTAAGTTCCGGGGGTGTAGGTAAGCGTACCGGTCCCATCGGTGAAGTCACCGAGTGAAGCCCCTGTGATTGCCGATTGCCCGCTGTTTTGCGTGGTAATCGCCAGAGATCCCGTGGTGGCAGTGAGAGTGCTCGAGACTGTGAAGCCTTCGCCCTGCAGCGTAGTCGCCAAATTGGCCATGGTGTCGGTGGTGCCCGACTGGCCGAGGGTCAGGGTGATATTCGCGCCCGCGGCATTCTTGAGGGTGAGAGTTCCGGAGAGAACGTCTGTATTTGCATCCTCGCCAGTTCCTCCGAGAGCCAGAGTGCCCACAACGCCGGGCGTGGTTCCTTTCCCCACTCCCGCGCCGGGACCACTGATCTCAATGCCGGTATCTCCACTATGGCCCGCGCCCGCTGCAGCCACAGCTTGAGTTCCAGCCTGGGTTGCCGTGTCGAAGCTGGCGGTTAATCCGAGGCCGGCGCCGTTGATGGCATTGATCAACCCCTGGGCTGTGTCGGCATAGTTGGTGCCTGTGCCAACGCTGATGGTTGTGGCCTTCTGGACCGCGGCGCCATTGGCACCCGTGGCCATGTAGTTGACGTCGAGCGTTGTGGTGGCGTTGACAAAGCCATCGCCTGTGGAGGCAATCTTGCCGCCGCTCGACAGGTCGATGAACACATTGTTGCCGCCGTTGGAGTAGGCCATGGTGCCGCCGGTGTCGCCGACACTGGACGAAGACAGCGAACGGATGTTGAGGTCATCGATCGCCGAGCCAGAGGTCGAGGAGTCGCCTGTGTAGATGCTCGTCGTGGAATTGAAGACAGCCTGATTGTTGTAGGTGGTCGTCGAGCCGATGTTGGAGATTTCCGACAGGATCGACTGATACTCCTGGTTAGCGGCAGTGTCTTGCGAGCTGTTGAGGGTGCCGTTAGAGGCTTCGGTCGCCAGCGTAACAGCGCGGTTGAGCAGGGTTGTGACCTGCGAAAGGGCACCATCGGCAACCTGAAGGAGACCGACGCCTTCAGAAGCGTTGGTTTCAGATTGCGTGAGCGCCGTCTGGTTAGCTTCAAGACCGTCGACCAACGACAGGCCAGCGGCGTCGTCGGCGCCGGAGTTGATCCTGGACCCGGAAGACAACTGTTGCAGCGTCTTCGAGAGGCTGTTGTTGGTATTGGTGAGGTTATTCTCCGCATACACCGCGGAGAGGTTGTTCAAGACACCCAGGGACATGGGGTTCTCCTTGTGGATGCGGTGATTTGCGGTTTCAATTCCGGTTGCGCATCCCTGTGTGCTGACGTGGGTTGCTGCTCGCGGTCTGGAGCCGACGCATCTGGACCGTATTTCGGCGGGGTACCTATGGACTTTACGAAAGCGCAGTTTGTGTCCCGTGGGGGGACAGTTCTGTGTCATAAGTTTTGTTTTTTTAACGTTCAGCAACAGTCGCCGATAACGGACTTGAAGGAGATGGGGCAATGATCGAACTGACGCGGCTGAATGGCCGGCCGATGGTGGTCAACAGCGATCTGATCAAGACCGCGGAAGCCTCTCCGGATACGATGCTGACCTTGATCAATGGAGAGAAGCTGATTGTGCGCGAGGAGATCGCCGAGGTTGTGGAGAGGATTCTGGTTTATCGCGCGCGGCTGCTGGCGGTCGTGGCGCGGAGATTGCATCATTTTGGCGATTTGGAGCGCGCAGCGGCGCTGGTTAGTCTCGATGCCGCGGGGTCGCCGGGCGCGCCGCCGCAGAAATCGCAGCAAGACACCGTCGCTGGGCAGTAGGACCGGCCATTGGATCCTCTCAGGAGCAGCACATGGACAAAGCGAGCGTCGGCGGAGCGATTCTGGCTATAGCGGGGATTGTTGCCGGATTGATGATTGAAGGCGGCAACATAGGCCAGATTCTGCAGCCCACGGCGGCACTGATTGTGTTCGGCGGCACGATGGGCGCTGTACTGCTGCAGTTTCCGCTGACCACAGTTGTGGCGGCATTCAGGAACCTGGCGCACGTTTTCGCCGCTCCGCGCAAGGAGGACGCGCACCTGATTCGCCAGATGATTGCTTTTGCTAACAAAGCGCGCCGACAGGGAGTGGTCTCGCTCGACGCCGACCTGGCGGCGATCCGAGATCCGTTTCTCAGGCAGACTCTGATGCTGGCGGTGGACGGGACGGAGCCGGCGGATCTGCGCAAGATCATGCGCGTGAGTCTCGATTCGATCACTGAAGATGAGGAGCGGCTGCCGGCGGTTTTTGAATCGGCGGGCGGATTCTCACCCACCATCGGGATTCTGGGCGCGGTGCTGGGCCTGATCCAGGTGATGCAGCATCTGGACAACATCGCGGAGGTTGGGCGCGGCATTGCCGTGGCGTTTGTGGCGACGATTTACGGAGTCGGTATCGCCAATCTTTTCTTTCTGCCCTTTGCGGGCAAGATGCGGCTGCGCATCCGCAACGGCCATCGGCGGCGGGAGATGGTGCTGGAGGGCGTGATTTCGATTCTGGAGGGGATGAACCCGCGCATGCTGGAGATCAAGCTGGCCGGTTTTCTGGATGACGCAAATCGAGAAGAGCAGGAGCGCGCCGCATGATTCCGCGAGTGCCGCGCAGCCGCGTGACTCATGACCGCTGGCTGGTCTCTTACGCCGATTTCATCACACTGCTGTTCGGATTGTTCGTGGTGATGTTCGCGTTTGCGCGGGCCGACCAGAGAAGGCAGGCGCAAGTGTCGAAGGCGATTGACGGCGCATTTCGCTCCATGGGTGCATTGCCGGATGCAGCCAACGAAGAATCCGGCGCGAGCAATGCAACGGCGCCTGCGAACACGATGATGGACGAAAACGTGGTTGCGCCGGCGCGGGTGAAGGAAGATCTGGACCGCATCCGGCGCGATCTGGCGGCGACGCTCTCCGCGCAAGTTGCCGCGCACACCGTTTCACTCGAGATGGGCCGCGATGGACTGGTGATCAGTTTGCGCGAGGCTGGATTCTTCGAATCGGGATCCGCGACACCCAAGGCCGAGGCGTTGCCGACGCTGCGACAGATCGCCGGCAAGCTGGGGCCGACGCCCTACGATTTGCGCATCGAGGGCCACACCGATAATGTGCCTATTCACACCGCGGATTTCGAATCCAATTGGGAGCTCTCGACAGCGCGCGCGACGCACATTGCGCGGCTGTTTCTCGAAATGAAGGCCATTCCTGCCGGCCGGCTTTCGGCGGCAGGGTACGCGGAGTTTCATCCCGTGGCGAGTAACGATACGGCGGAAGGCCGCGCGGAGAATCGGCGCGTAGACCTGGTGGTGATGCCGCGGACGAAGATCAGCTTCGAATCGCCGGCGAGCTCTGTTCCGTCGGGACCGTGGCGGAAGGTGACGGACGAATAAGACCGCGGGGTTAGCGGTGTTAGTGGAGTTTGGAGCCCACCCAAGCGGAGCTTGGATCGGGCACCCAGTGAGTTCGTGCGTGATTGAGGTTTGCGGCATCCCACCCTAAAGTTCTCCACTCCGCTCCGCACTTTAGGATGGGGCAACCCAGAATCGGGCGAGCCAGCGAGATGCGGTTACTCCACTCCAAGCACCTTGACGATGACGCGCTTGCGGCGCTGGCCGTCGAATTCGGCGTAGAAAACGCGCTGCCATGTGCCCAGGTCGAGCTTGCCGTTGGTGACGGGCAGTGTTGTTTCGTGATGAAGCAGCAATGATTTGAGGTGCGCGTCGCCATTGTCTTCTCCGGTGCGGTGATGCTTGTAGTCGGGGCGCGCAGGCGCGAGTTCTTCAAGCCATCTGCCGATGTCTTCGATAAGGCCGCTCTCATGGTCGTTGACGTAGACGGCAGCCGTGATGTGCATGGGCGAGACGAAACACAAACCGTCTTTGACACCGCTGCGCTCGACAATCTGCTCGACTTGATCGGTGATGTGGACCATCTCTCGGCGCTTGCGCGTTTCAAAGATCAGGTATTCGGTGTGGCTCTTCATAAAAGCTCCTTCAATGTGCCGGACAGCGGCGAAAAACGTTGCGACGTTCTCGCCCTTATCCTAAAGGAGCCGTGAAAGAACGCCGCCGACTCGATGGACCGAAGCGCCTGCGCAAGACGCTTGACCTGCCAGGTTGGAAATTCGAACGGAGGCCGCAAGCGGCTCCAGCTCACGGTGAGGAGCTGATACCTGACGGCTGAGAACTGAAAGCTGTAATCTGGTGTCACCATGAGCCAAACTCCACAGCAACCCCAACTCAATCTTGCCCAGACGGCGGATTACCGCGAGTCCTACGCCAACAGCGTGCAGGTGCGCGTAAGCGTATGGGATTTCCAACTGGTCTTCGGACTCGCCTCCAGCGAGAGCCCCGACCAGGTGACCATCCGCAACCACCAGGCCATTTTTCTGAGCCCGCAACAGGCCAAGGCGCTGTTTAACATTCTGGGGCAGAACATCGCTCAATACGAGCAAGCCTTCGGAACGCTTAACCTGGAGCCGAAGGGGCAGAGTTTTCCGCAAGGGCCGGTGAACTGAAGCAGGGACCGAGGGAACCAGGGACCAAGGGACCGATCTCCCCGCCGCGCGTTTTTTCCTGGAACATTTCCGCGAACCGCGGTGTCAAAACCGGGATAGGAAAAGCAATGCATGGTTGAGCGAGCGGGCGCGAATCACGGGCGGAGCATGAGCGCGACGGAGAAACCATTGGGCACCGCAGGAGCGAGCTCGTGCGTCTGAAGGGAATTCTGAATCCGCGGCTGGACGCGCCGTTGCCCATCTGGATGATTTTTCCGGTCATCTTTATGGCGCTCTATGCCAGCCACTTCACATTGCTGCGCGTTCCTTATTACTGGGACGAGGCCGGCTACTACATTCCCGCAGCGTGGGATTTTTTCCGGACCGGCTCGCTGATCCCAACCACCACGCTGAGCAATGCACATCCCCCGCTACCCAGCATTTACCTGGCGATTTGGTGGAAGATCTGCGGCTACTATCCCGAGGTGACGCGCGAGGCCGTTTTGATGGTGGCCTCGCTGGGACTCTTAGCCGTGTGGCGGCTGGCGATGCGGCTGGTGGGTGTGGGTTCGGTTGCGTTCTGGACGGTAGTGCTGACGGGACTTTATCCGATCTGGTTCGCGCAGAGCTCGCTGGCGCAGGCGGACATTTTTGCCGCGGCATGTTCGCTGTGGGGACTGGTGTACGCGCTGCCGAGCCGCGGGCGCGTGCCTTGGGCCGCTGCTTTGTGGTTTTCGGCTGCGGCGCTGTCGAAGGAAACAGCGATCGTCATCCCGCTCACGCTGGCTGCGGTGAACATTGCGGAGGGTTTCAAGCTCGGCGGTACGACGCGCGGAAAATTGTGGCGCGAAGCGGCGTGGTTCTCGAGCTGCGTTTTGCCATTGGCCGGCTGGTATGCGTATCACTACGCGAAGACGGGATATCTGTTTGGCAATCCCGAATACCTGCGTTATAACGCAGAGGCCACGCTCACGCCGCTGCGCATACTGGCAGCATTCGGCCATCGCATTCTGCACCTGACCGCGCACATGAACTTGTTTGTGCCGGTGCTGATGGCCATTGCCGCGCTGCTGCTGAGTCCACGGCCTGACGCGAGCGGCCACGACCGGGCGACGATTGCGCCGGCGGTCGAGATGCGAATTTTCTTTCTGCTGCTGGCCAACGCGGTGGTCTTCAGCGTGCTGGGCGGTGCGCTATTGACGCGCTACCTGCTGCCGATGTATCCGCTGGTGCTGCTGGCGGCGGTGACTACCTTTTACCGGCGGGTGCCGTATTGGCAGGGCTTAGCGCTGATTTCGGCCGCGGCGTTTTTCGTGGGACTGTTCGTCAATCCGCCGTATGGATTTGCACCGGAAGATAACCTGGCGTATGCGCGCGTAGTGCGGATGCATGAATCTGGCATCGTGGAGCTGGCAAAGCTTTATCCCGGCGCAACGGTGTTGAGCGCGTGGCCGGTGACAGATGAACTGTCGCATCCGGAGCTTGGGTACGTGAAGCAGCCGTGGGATGTGGTCGCGATTGACGATTTTTCCGCGGGGCAGATCGCGCGGGCCGCGGCGGAACCCCAGGCGTACTCGGCGGCGCTGGTGTTCTCAACAAAATACGATCCGGATTCGCCGCTGGAAAAGTTGAGTGGCGAGGCACTCGACGAACGCTATTTCGGGCTGCATCACGATCTGCCGCCGGAGCTGATTGCGCGCGAATTGGGCGGAGATCTGGTTTGGAAGCGCGACGACGATGGCATGTGGATCGCGCTGATCCACTTCAACCACCCGGTTGAAGCGCTGCTGGAGCCGGGGACAAGTGGCCCGCCAGGCCAGTAAACGAAGAAAATTCGATCGGCAGACGTGTGCAGAAGTTTTTCTCGCAACGTGCGGGAACAGTTTGCGAACGCGCGGTGTCTACACAAGCACAGTGGTACCGAACGGAATGATCGGAAGGACATTAATCCCGCTCCCCGCCGTAGGCCGCGTGGGGCGGCCTGGGCGCGTTCGCCCATTTGATCTTTGCGATCCTCCCGGCCGGCGCGGCTGAATTGAAGTTGGGGGAGGCAGCCATGTTCGAAGACTCCACGTTTGAAACCATGGGCAGAATCCACACCCGCAGCCGGGGCTGGATGATGGCGACGCTGGCTTTCAACAGCTCCATTCTGCTGGCGCTGGCGATCATTCCGATCATCCACCCGGAGATGCTGCCGCAGATCACGAATGCGTTTCTAATGGATGCGCCGACGCCGGTTCAAGAGGTAAGGCCGGTGGTAAGAACAGAGCAGGCGCCAACCGCGCGGACGGAGATGCCGGACGGCGTCATACTGGTTCCGCGGCAGATTCCGAGCAAGCCGTGGATTCCTGGAAAAGGTCAAGATCCCGGCCCAATGGGGCCTGTCAATCTCGACGGCGGGCCAAGCGGAATGGCCAGCCAGGACAATCCGTTCAACGGTCGCGGGACGCATCCGGATGTGCGGCCGGCAATGCCCGCGGCGACGCAACACGTTTCGTCAGGCGTGATGCAGGGAATGCTGATCTACAAAGTGATTCCGACGTATCCGGCGGTGGCGCAGGCGATTCGTGCTTCGGGCACGGTCGTGCTGCAGGCGACGATCTCGCGCACGGGAGCCATTGAGAATCTGCGCGTGGTTGAAGGGCCCGCGCTGTTGCAGCAGGCGGCGCTGGATGCGGTGAAGCAGTGGCGCTACAAGCCATACATGCTGAACGGCCAGCCGGTGGAGGTGGAGACGACTGTGGACGTGCAGTTCAAGTTGGAGTGAAAAAACAGCGAGTCCCGCCTCCGCTGAAGCTTCGGTGCGGCAGGCAGCGGGGCTAGCGAGTTAGCGTGCGCTTCGCGCACGTTCGCGAGTTGGCAAGCTCGCAAGTCGGTGAGGAGGGCGGAGCCGGCGGAGTTCGCAGTGCTGGTGGGGCTACGCGACGTGGTCACGCGAGAGCGGTGCGGAGCATCCAATCAGCGGACGATGGCGAGAGAAGAGGCTGTTCGGCGACAATGGCAGTTGCCATGACACCGACCACGCGCCGCGATTTCCTGATGCTTGCCTCGACTGCAACTCTTGGAGCTTTTGCCATGCCCGATGCATTGCGAGGCGCTGCACCTGATTCCGCGCGGAGACGGCGTGTACTTGTCGCGTCTCACACGCTGGACGGGATTCTGGCGTTTGACTGGGACGAAGCGAGCGCGACGCTGACGCGAGTGGGCGTGGCGGCGAAGGTTCCGAACGTGGCGTGGCTTGCGCTTTCGGGCGGATTTGTTTACTCAGCATCGGAGCTGGATACGTTCGAGGGCAAGCCGACAGGGGAAGTGGCGAGCTTTCGCTTGACGGAAGGAGAGCTGCAACCGCTTTCGGCGCGCAACTCGGCCGGCACAGGGACTTGCCATGTGGCGGTGGACGCGACGGGGCGCATGCTCGTTGCAGCCGACTATACAGGCGCGAGCGCAGCCAGCTTTCGCATCGAGGATGGAAAGCTGAGCGAGGCCGTGTGGATGGAGCACTACACGCAGCACGGGCCGAATGCGGACCGGCAGGAGAAGGCGCATGCGCACTTTGCGTCGTTCTCGCCGGACAACCGATTCGCCTACATTAATGACCTGGGCGGGGACTGTATTCATATTTACAAAGCCGATCCGGCTACGGCGCGGATGGCGGCGGCGGGGACGTATCACGGAGCGCCTGGTTCGGGAGCGAGAACGCTGCACTTTCATCCGAATGGGCGCACGGCTTATTGCATGAACGAGTTGGTTTCGACTGTCGATGTGCTGGATTGGCACAAGGCCGACGGGTATCTGAAGCTGGTTGATCGAATTGAATTGCTGCCTGCGGATTATCACGGCACGACACGCGGCTGCGACACGGTCATCACGCGGGACGGGCGGTTCGTAACCTTTGCGAACCGCGACGATGATTTTTTGTATTCCTTCCGCGCCGATGTGAAGACGGGCAAGCTAACGCCGATGAAGCGGTCGAATTGCGGAGGGAAGACACCACGGAATTTCACGCTCGATCCCACGGAGCGATGGATGCTGGTGGCGAATCAGGATTCGAATGTCGTGAGTGTTTTCGCGCGGGATCCCGCGACGGGTTTGTTGGCCGATGAGGTGAAAAGCAGCGTAGAGGTGGAAGCACCGATGCGGATTCTGTTCGTGTAGGCTCCCACCCTAGCGACAAAAACAAATACGTGGCGAGGGTGGGGCACCCCGCCTTAGGTTCTGTCGCCCCTACGGGGCTGGGAATTCTTTTTGCGAAGCCTTCCCAGGACTGCGTCCGCCACTGCGGACTTGTCCTGGGCTAACTTCTTGCGCTCCCTTCGGGAGCTTTCTTGTTACGCCGCCTGCGGTTTGTGCTATCCCGAGTGGGCGAGTCACTCCCTAGTCCGCAGGGGCTAAAGCCCATTTCTCTCAAAGGCGTGTTTCGGCACGACTGAAGTCATGCCCTGATACAAGACGAAAGGCAACCGCAGATCCTTCGACTGCAGTCGTTCGCCCAGGCGAACGACCTTCGCTCAGGATGACAAGCTTGGAGGAAGATCAGGCGGCCTGAGTTTCGCCTTTGAGCTGCTCGGCCTGGTAGTGGGCGATGAGCGCGTCGACGATGGGCTGCAGGCGGCCCTGCATCA
>CAYOVE010000082.1:0-12811 GCA_964407295.1 uncultured Occallatibacter sp. | reverse complement strand
CCGATCCACGATTGAATCCCGAACCATCCGCACGCCACCACCGCGCGCAGCAGCGCAGCAAGATTCGCCCCGCGCACTCCAAATGAGGCGCGCAGAAACACGGGAAACGGGATTCCGTACTTCGCTCCCGCATGAGCATTCAGCAGCATGGGAACGAGCACAATCAAATTTCCCAGCAGCACCGTCCCGATAGCCTGCTTCCAATCCATCCCTTTTGCGATCAGCCCCGACGCCAACCGGTACGTCGTGATCTCCATGCACATTGAAAACCACAACGCGGTGTAGTTGTAGAAACCCCATGTGCGCTGTGCAGGTGTCGTCGGCGTCAGGTCGCGATTGGATAGGGATGGATCGACGCTGCTCACGGGACCTCCGTGGGGGACGAATGGTTAAGGTATTGTAACCCGCTCGAAAAGTGGGAATACTTTAGCCAGGCTTCTTGATTCGCATCAGCAGGGAACATAGAAGCCATAGAATGCCAAAGTTGACGAGGACATTGATGACTGCCGCAGGGAGCAGAGAAAATGCATGCACGTTGCCGGCAATCGCCATCGAGCCAACGAGTCCAGGGAACAGAAAGTAGATCAACATTTGCATTGGAATGTGCATCGCGTATACCGAGAATCGAGAAGAATCAAGCGCAATCGTGAGGCATCCCATGAGGATTCCCCAACCCGCAGAAAAATAGAGCCGAAATCTCTTCTGGAAATCGGTAAGTGGACGCATAGAAATTCGCCAAACTCTACTTCCACGCGCCTCCACGTGCTTCTCTCCGCAAATACTTCCCGCGTCCCGGCTTTCCGATGAACTTCCCGCCGCTCACGATCAGCTCGCCGCGCGAATACACGTCACGGGCGTTCCCTCGCACCCTGAACCCCTCGAACATCGAATAATCCACCCGCATATGGTGCGTCTTGGCACTGATCGTGTAATCCTCCGCCGGATCCCACAGCACCAGATCCGCATCGCTGCCCGCGGCCAGCACGCCCTTCTTCGGATACATCCCGAAGATCCGCGCTGGTGCCGTCGATACCAGCTCGACGAATCGATTAATGGAGAAATTTCCCTGCCCTACGCCATGGTGATGCAGCAGTTGCAGCCGGTTCTCAATTCCCGGTCCGCCATTGGGAATCTTCGTGAAATCGTCCTTTCCCAGCGCCTTCTGGTCTTCAAAGCAAAACGGGCAATGATCCGTTGACACCACTTGCAGATTGTCTTTCCTCAACCCCTCCCACAGCTTCGGCTGATTCTTCTTTTCGCGCAGCGGTGGCGTAAACACATACTTCGCGCCCTCCCAGCCTTTGCCTTCCATGTTGTCTTCAATCGAGAGCAGCAGATACTGCGGGCAAGTCTCGGCAAACGCCGGCAATCCTCGATCGCGCGCCTCGCGCACCTGGTTCAGCGCGTCTTCGCTCGAGAGATGCACAATGTAAATCGGCACCCCCGCAATCTCCGCCATCGCAATCGCGCGATGTACCGCCTCGGCTTCGGCCTTTGTCGGCCGCGTCAATGCGTGATAAATCGGCGCAGTCTTCCCCTCGGCCAGCGCCTGTTGCACGATCACGTCGATCACCGACCCATTCTCTGCGTGCATACAAATCAGCGCGCCATTCTTCGCGGTCTGCTTGAGCGCCTTGAAGATCGTCGCGTCATCCACCATCAGCACATTCGGATACGCCATAAATAGCTTGAAGCTGGCGACCCCCTCGCGCACCATGTCGTCCATGTCTTCCAGACCGGCGTCTCCAAGATCCGTGACGATCATGTGCAGCCCATAGTCGATGCACGCCTTCCCTTCGGCCTTCTTCCACCACGTGTCCAGCGCCGTCCGCATCTTCGTTCCGCGTGCCTGGATCGCGAAGTCCACAATCGTCGTCGTTCCGCCAATCGCCGCGGCCCTCGTTCCCGTCTCAAAATCGTCTGCCGACTTCGACCCTCCAAATGGCATATCGAGATGCGTGTGCGCGTCAATCCCGCCCGGGAGCACCAGAAGCCCCGTCGCGTCCACCACTTTGTCCGCCGCGCCCGCCTCAATCCCCGCGCGCACTTCCTTAATCGTCGCGCCGTCGATCAGCAGGTCGGCTTTCACGCTGCCGTCGGCATTCACAATCGTTCCGTTTTGAATTAAAGTCGTTGACACGATCTTTCGTCCTCGCTCCTCATTCGCTGACTTGCCGGGTGCCCCAGGTCTCGATTTTGAGACCTGGGATACCAAAGAACCCTGAATCTCTCAGTCGGTCGCCTCGCACGCCGCTCCCCGCGTCCGCTCGTCCCATGTCTCCGGCTTCAAACCCGTATCCACCTGCACCATCGTGATGCATCCCTCCACCGGGCAAACCAGCGAGCACAGGTTACAACCCACGCATTCCGTCTCGTCCACCCGCGGAATTCGCTCGAGCGGCGTCGGGTAAGGCCCCTGCGCAAAAGCCGCCGCGCGCTCCTTGCGCGTCACCGGCGTCTCCGCAATCGCCGTCCGGCTCTCCCTCTCTCTTACCGCCGGGATCGGATGTAGCTCCACGTGCCCATCTACCGGCCCGGTTACGCGATCCAAATGAATGCACTGGTGCGCTCCGTCCCAGCACGCAATGTGGCACAGATCGCACCCAATACACTTCTGCTCGTCGATCCGCGCCACAATCTTGTAGTTCAGGTTCAGGTGCTTCCACTCCGTCACGCGATTGAGCGAAAACCCGCGAAAATCCTCGAGCGTTTTGAAGCCCTTCTCGCGCATCCAGTTGTCCAGCCCCTCGGCCAGGTCCTCGACAATCCGGTATCCGTAGTGCATAACCGCCGTGCACACCTGTACTGTGCCGCAACCCAGCAGCAAAAACTCCGCCGCATCGCGCCACGTCCCAATCCCGCCGATCCCCGAAAGCGGCAGCGCCGACTCCGGATCGGCCAGAATCTGCTGCACCATGTTCAATGCGATCGGCTTCACCGCCGGCCCGCAGTAGCCGCCGTGCGAGCTCTTCCCATCCACATTCGGCCGCGGCACAAATGTGTCCAGATCGATCCCCGTAATCGAATTGATCGTGTTGATCGCCGACAATCCATCCGCTCCGCCGCGCTTGGCTGCCCGCGCCACCGTGCGAATATCGCTGATGTTCGGCGTCAGCTTCACCAGAACTGGCGTACGCGCCTTTTCCTTCACCCACGCGGTAATCATCTCCGCGTACTCCGGAACCTGCCCAACCGCCGAGCCCATTCCCCGCTCGCTCATCCCGTGCGGGCAACCGAAATTCAATTCCAGCCCATCCGCTCCCGCATCTTCTGTGCGCGTCACAATCTCGTGCCATGCTTCGCGCGTCGAGGCCACCATGAGCGATGCAATCACCGCGTTCTTCGGGTACCGCTTCTTCACTTCCGCCATCTCGCGTAGATTCTGTTCAACGGTCCGGTCGCTGATCAGCTCAATATTATTGAATCCCATGATCCGCTGCCCGTTCCAGTCTGTAGCCGAGTAGCGCGAGCTCACATTGGTGATCGGTTCGCCGATGGTTTTCCACACTGCCCCGCCCCAGCCCGCGTCAAACGCCCGCATGATCATCTCGCCCGTATTTGTCGGCGGTGCACTCGCCAGCCAGAATGGATTCGGCGAGTTGATCTTCCCTGCAAAATCTCGCACGGCAATATCAGGCATGGGCTACCTCCGCGGTCCTCAAAATCGCCGTTGCAGCGCGCTTGCCTCCGGCCACTGCATCCACCACTTCGCGCCCGCCGTTCACGCAATCTCCGCCGGCAAAGTATCTCGGATTCCCCGTCATACCAGTACCGCGATCGGCCACGATTTTTCCATCGCGCACTTCCACGCCACGCAGTTCTTCAAGCAACTGCGTCAGTGGAGACTGCCCAATCGCCGGCACCACTAGATCGCACGCAATGGCCGACTGCGAACCGGGAACCACCTCGAGCTTTCCACTCGTCTCGCGCACCTGCACCGTTTCCAAAAGTAAACGCCCGCGCTCTTCCCGGCCGATCGCTACCGGCAACCTTCGCCACAGAAACTGCACACCCTCCTGCTTGGCATGCTCGTACTCAAAGTCGAACGCTGACATCTCGCTATCGCTCCGCCGGTAAACCATGTAGACCGTCTCGGCACCCAGCCTTCGCGCGGCGTTGGCCGCATCAATCGCCGTGTTTCCCGCGCCCACCACCGCCACCGTTCCGTGCAGCTCGCGTAGGTGCCCAGTCTTGTAAGCGGCAATCAGCTCCAGCGCGTTCATCACGCCGCCGGCATCTTCGCCTGGGATGTTCAGCCGCTGCATCGCGCCGAGTCCGAGCCCCAGAAAGATGAAATCGAAATCCGCTTCCAGCGCCTCAAGCGCCGCGGCGGAGTCCACTTCGACTCCGCATCGGAACTCCACTCCCAGGCGTCGAATCATCTCCACTTCGCGCACGCTGTCGGCAGCGCGCAGTTTGTACTCTGCAACGCCATAAGTGTTCAACCCGCCCGGCAAATCGCGCCGGTCGATCACCGTTGCGTGGGCGCCTTTGCGGCACAACTCCGCTGCGCACGCCAGCGACGCCGGCCCGCCACCGATGCAGGCCACGCGCAGCTTGTGCGTACCCGGCGTAGCCGTCGGCACTCTCTCACCCGAAGCCCAAAATGCATCCATTGCGTGCCGCTGTAATTGCCCGATTTGAATCGGTTTCCGGTTCTGCCGGTGCAGCACGCAAGCGCCCTCGCACAGCACATCCACGGGACAAACCCGCGCGCAGCTCGCTCCCAGAATATTCGCATCCAGAATCCGCATCGCCGACCCGCGCAGGTTCCCCGACGCGATGCGCTTGATGAACCCTGGCACATCGATATGCGTGGGGCAGGCCGCCGTACAAGGCGCGTCGAAGCAATTCAGGCAACGGTCCGCCTCGATCACCGCGGCCTGCGCGGCCAGCGGCGGCTTCAGCTCGCCAAACCGCTCTCGCATTTGCTCGTCGTCCGGTAGTGCTGCGGTGCTCATCGGATCCTCATGAATGCGGGAACACGATTTGAATCATGCCCCAACTCACGTCCGGAAACCCCGGTGCTTTGGCCCTGGAAAAATCGTCTTACGACGCCACCAGCGGCCCATACAAGTCGGGCCTGCGGTCGCGATAGAACTGCCACGTCCGCCGCACTTCGGCAATCTCATCCAGATTCAGATCGGCGGTCAGCACCTCATCTTTGTCGCGTCCCGCTTCGGCAATAATCTTCCCGCGTGGATTGCAGAAGTAGCTCGTCCCGTAGAACTCCCCGATATTCCAGGGCGGCTCGGTCCCCACGCGATTGATCGCCGCGACGAAATACCCGTTCGCCGCAGCATGTGCCGGCTGCTCCAGCTTCCATAAGTACTCACTCAAGCCCGCAACAGTCGCCGATGGGTTGAACACGATCTCCGCCCCATTCAGTCCCAGGCATCGCGCACCTTCGGGAAAGTGCCGGTCGTAGCAGATATAAATGCCAACCTTTGCGAATCCAAGATCGAAGACTGGGAATCCCAGGTTCCCCGGTCGAAAATAAAACTTCTCCCAGAATCCCGGCGCCACGTGCGGAATATGCGTCTTGCGATACTTGCCCAGATAAGCCCCGTCGCTCGCGATCATCGCTGCGGTGTTATAGAAGACGCCTTCCTGCTCCACCTCATAAACCGGCACAACCAGCGCAATGTGGAGTTCCCTTGCCAGCTCTCGCATCATGTTGACAGTCGGCCCGTCGGGAACCGCCTCCGTCATCTCGTACCACTTCGTCTCCTGCTCCGCGCAGAAATACGGCCCATTGAATATCTCCTGCAGGCATACGATTTGCGCTCCATTCTTGGCCGCCTGGCGAATCAATCCCACATGTTTCTCCACCATCGCCTTCTTTTGCGCCGGCAGCGGCTCTGTCGCGGGGATCGCATTCGACGCTTGAATAATGGAACATCGAACAACTCGGGGCATGGCTCGCCACCTCCAAAAGAAAAGTGTGTGAGTCTTAGAAATTAGCTCAAATGGGCTCTTTCGGCAATAGCCCTCGCGACGATTCCGGTCAAGCCGTTGCTGCTTCGCCCATTCACTTCTTCACCGATCCGTTCGGCGGTCCCTTGTTCCCTCGGTCCCTAGGTCCTTGTCTCATCCGTTTGACTTCGCTCCCGCGCAATCCAATAATCGAAACAGATGAACATCTATGAGGAGATCGTGAAGCTGCAACGCCAGGGCCATCGCGGCGCTGTGGCCACCATCGTGAACTCGCGCGGCTCCATCCCCTCCTTTCAAAGCGCCAAGATGCTCATCCGTGACGATGGCTCCATCGCCGGCACCATCGGCGGCGGCTGCGTCGAAGCCGAGGTCTGGCAGGAGGCACGAGAAGTCATCGCCCAGGAAAAGCCCCGCACTCTCACGTTCGATCTCAATCAAGATCCCAAATACGACACTGGCCTCGTTTGCGGCGGCACACTTGAAATCTTTATCGAGCCCGTGTTGCCGGTTCCGTTGCTTTATATCTTCGGTGCTGGCCATGTCGCCGTCGAGCTCTTCAAGGCCGCCCGCAACGCGGGCTTCGACTGCATCGTAGCCGACGACCGCGAGGCCTACGCCAATGCCGAGCGCTTCCCCAGCGCCCTCCAGGTCATCGCCAAAGACTTCGATGAAGCGCTTAAGGATCTCGCGCTCGTCGAGTCCTCTTACATCGTCATTGCCACCCGCGGCCATCGCGACGACATGCGCGTTCTGCGTTGGGCCGTGAAAACGCCCGCTCGTTATATCGGCATGGTCGGCTCCAAACGCAAAGCCATCACGGTCTTTCGCGAGCTCGCGCGCGAAGGCCTCAACCCGGAGCTGTTTAGCCGCGTCCACTCGCCGGTCGGGCTCGACATTGGCGCCGTAACGCCTGAAGAAATCGCCGTCTCCATCGTTGCCGAGCTCGTTGCCACGCGTCGCCATGCGGAGCGGGCTCTGCCTCACATGAGCTGGTTCCAGAACAGCAAGCACGCCGCTGTTTCCGAATCCACGGTCCCCGGCGAAACCCTCCCTGTTCCCGCGAAAAAGTAGCCTCCGCCCTTCTCGCACTCTGCAATCTTTTCTCCCTGTTATCTTTATTCTTTATGGCTGTTGTGCCCAATCTCTGCGGCTTAATCCTTGCGGCCGGCGAGTCATCGCGCATGGGCTCAGACAAGGCGCTGCTTCCCTGGCCTCCGCCTCCGCAGGGAATAACTCCGCCCCCCGGCCCCACGCTTCTCTCCGCGGCCATCCTCGCCTTCGAGCCCCTCACGCGTCTGGTCGTCGTCGTTGCAGGCAACAACGCTCAGGCAGTAGGAATTACCGCCGGCGCGTGTGGAGCGCACATGGTCCGCAATCCTCATCCTGAGCTTGGTCAGTTCAGCTCCTTGCAGACGGGTTTGCGTGAAGTTTTGTCGCGCGGCTGCGATTCCGCGATGATCACTCCCGTCGATTGTCCCCCCCTGTGCGCCATCTCCCTTGAGCGCCTCTGCGATTCATTTCAGCGAGCGCGCGCACAAGGCATTTGGGCCGTTGCCCCCGAGAACGACGGCAAACACGGGCACCCCCTTTTGGTCACCGACGAGATGATCGCGCGGTTTCTTGATGCGCCAGCAACCGGCAACGCCCGAGAAGTTTTGCGCGCGCACGCACAGCGAGTCGCCTATGTTTCCGTCCCTGACTCTTTAGAGAAGGCAGGCCTCAACACGCCCGAAGACTACGAGGCACTCGCCTCGAAAACCCCGCAGTCTCTTCACTAGAATTTGCCGGCAAACTTCCCGAGCACGGCCGCCAGCGTGTCCATCGCCAGGTGACTCGCGTGCGATGACGCCGTGGGCAGCCCGCCAACAGCCTGCACCAGTTCCTCCCGGTTCAGCCGTCTCGCCTCAGCCACGGTCTTCCCGCTCACGAGCTCCGTTACCGCCGACCCGCATGCCATCGCGGCAACGCAGCCTTTTGCGCGGAACCGAATCTCATCGATCCGCCCTCCCGCAATTTTCACTGTGAGCTCCAGAACATCGCCACAGGCTCGATTCTCGATCCGCGCGGACGCATCGGCCTCGGCAACCGTTCCTGCATTACGCGGGTGCTCAAAATGATCGAGAACTTGTGAGGAATACATGCGTATTGACTGTTGGTTCAGCGGGCGCTGGAGCTTTCGCTCGCTGCCTGAGCGTTGGCCTGCGTCTGTTGCGCCTCCAGAATCTCTGTCATCAAAAAGAGATCCGCAAGCAGTGCGCGCAAATGAATCGACGCATTCAGATTGTCGATAAGCTGCGAGCTGATCGCCCGTTGAGCGAGCACCAAATCGACCGCTGCAACCGCGTGCTCGGCATCGAGCTTAAGGACTTCGAAAAACGCCTCGTACTTCTCCGCGTTCGCAAGTTGCACTTGCTCCAGCAAGTCCCCGCAACTTTGTTTCAGCCCGCGCATTGCCGCAGAAGCCCGCTCCAGGTGGTCGCGGAGCAGCCGCCCCGAGTCGTTCCCATCGCCGCTCGGCAACCCGCGTGCAGCATAGGAAAGCGTGAACTCGTAGCAGGCCTCAATCGTCTCGCACTGCCGTTCAATCTCAGTCGCCATCGCTTGAGGCATAACCCTCTTTCCTTTTCGCGCCCGATCCCTTCACCGCCCATCGCCCGGTGTCGTGTTCCTCTAAGTAGAAATCCCGGCTCATCCAGCCGAAGATCATGGACTTCGTAATAGGCAGCTTCTCCGGTCGAATTCCCATGTAAACATGCACCATCACCAGCGCGATCAACCCTACCCCAGCCAGCCCGTGCAGCACGTACATCAATCCCCACGTCATGTCGCTAAACAGATATGGATTCCGTGTGAAGATGCCCGTCTGCACGCGCTTCATCATGAAAAGCCCGGTCACGATCGTTGCCAGTCCGGCCAGCAGAATCACTCCGTGATACAGCTTATTCTCGAGCGGATACTTCGCAAATTTTCTGGGCAGCGGAGCCGGCTTGCCGAAGAACCGCCGCACACGATTCATCGAGTCGCCCAGATCGGTCTTGTCCGGCCAGATGGACCAGAAATCCAAAAAGAACGATGCATGAACAATGTGATAGAGAATCGAAATCGTCAGCACGCATCCCGCGATCCAGTGGTACAACACCCAGTTGAACTGGATTCCTAATTTAGGCAGGAACGCTGTAAACAGCAGCGTGAACATCGATGCCGCCATGATCCAGTGAAACAGCCTCGCCGCCAGCGAGTGCCTCGGCACACGCTCCGGAATTCCCGCCGTGCTCGCTTCCGCTGCGCGTTCCGCAAATCTCTTTGGAGGCTTCACCACAATCAGGTAAAGCGAATGCACGATCATGAAGAACAATCCGAAGATGACGGCTACCCAAGCCAGCCCCCACGCAATGTGCGTCGGCACCGATTGTCCCCACGGACTTGTCGCCCACTGGATTAACTCCATCGTGCCTCCTGAACACCGCTTATCGCGCGCTTCACAAGGTTCCTCATGAGCGGAATCTTGTAAGCGTTAAATTGCAGTGGCACCGCACCTTTCACCGCCAACTCGCCTGCCGTCTTGCCGGTTTCCGCATTCGCGGGTTTTCCGCGCACCGCATCTTCCACAGCCTTCAGCCGCATCGGCTTCGGCGCTATTGCGTTCACCGCAATCCTGATATCGCTGATCGTTCCGTCTTCAAGTCTCATCGCCGACGCCACGTTCATCAGCGGAAAGTCCCATACGTTGCGGTCGCGCACCTTCTCGAAATAGAACTTCGCGCCCGCCCACGTCGCCGGAATGCGAATCGCCATCAGCAGATCGCCTGGCTTGAGAATGTTCATCCGCGTAATCTCCATCTCCGGGCCAACAAAATAATCCTCCGCGTCCACCGTCCGTTCGCCCTTCGGCGTCTGCATTACAAACTTCGCGTCCAGCACGATCAGCGCCGGTGCCGAGTCCGAAGGATGCACCGCAACGCAGCGATCCGCGCCAAAAATCGCGTGCTCCCGGTTGCGTCCCACCGGCGTGTCCGCGTAACAGATGTTGCCGCCCGCGCGGTAGCACGGCCATCCGCCTCGGTAATACCAGCATCGAGCATCCTGCGAGACGTTCCCCCCAACCGTGCCTTGGTTGCGAATCTGCGGTGAAGCTACCAGTTCCACGGCCTGCGCCAGCACGCCGTAGTCCTTCTGAATCGCTGGATGACTCGCGATCTCCGTCAGCGTCGTCATGGCGCCGATCTCCACGCCGTCGCTTGTCGCGCGGATCCCTTTCAGTTCCTCCACGCCACTGAGGTCCACCAAAATCTTCGGCTTCTTGATGCGGTCCTTCAACCAGTCAAAGCTGTCCAGCCCGCCCGCCATCACCCACGCATCTTCGCCGTGCTGCTCCAGCAGCTTCTGCGCTTCCGCGGCTGTATCCGGCTGCAACAGATCAAAAGCCGGCATCACATCTCGAATGACCGCCATATCTCTCTCCGTTTCACATCCCGCGTCAGATGTGGGCCAGCAAAGGATTCTGCATCGGACGCCCGGCTTCATAGGACGTCAGAATTGTGTCTGCGTTCACCGGCGCACGCTGGAAGATGTTGTCCCCGAGCGCGTCGGATAGTGCGTTCAGAATCGCCGCGCAGCCTCCGCCCACAGGTGGCTCCCCGCATCCGCGGGCGCCCACCGGCGTCTCCGGATCGGGAATGTTAAGGGCGCTCCACTGCATGTCCACCGGAACATCCAGGATCGTCGGCGGCCGGTTCTGATAAAAGCGTTGGGCCACTGAGATGCCATATTGCGGATCGATGACCCACTTCTGTCCGATGGCGTGGCCGATGCCCAGTGTCGATCGCCCCAGAATCTGCCCGCCCAGCGCGGCAGGATGAAGCACTGTGCCCACGTCCGCGCAGGCCAGATAGTCAACAATCTCGTACTTGCCCGTCTCCACGTCCGCTTCCACTTCGGCAAAACACGCAAGATAGGAATACGAATCTCCGTCGTGCGGAAACTTGTCTTTCGCTGAGGCCACAAGTCCCTGGCCCGCCAGATTACCCACCGATTGTTTTGTGGCTTTGTTCACATCGGGATTCACATCGTGGCCGTCATAGATCCCGCCCAGTTTGATCGCATGTTGCGCAGCTTCCGCAAAGCTTATCCCGCCGCCGCCCTTGCGGGTCACACGCAGGTTGGCCACTTCATATTCTTCCGGCTGCCCGCCCAGTTTCTTCGCCGCCACTTCCTTGAGCCGCTGCACGCATTCAAGCCCCACAGCGTGCGCCGCCCGGGTCATCGCGTGAACCGTCTGGCTGCCGCCCGAGTCGCAAGTGTATGGAAAGTGCTTCGACGTATCGCCCCAGACTATGTCGCAAGCATCCCAGGGTATGTTCAGCACCTCGGCCGCTGCGCGATGCACGTCGATCACGGCTTCCGTCCCCAGGTTCCCGATACCGGATTGAATCTGCACGCGCCCTTGGGGAGTGATAACAATCAGTCCATCGAATCCAGTGCTGCCTCCGTGGAAGACCGTGAGCGCTACGCCCACGCCGCGCACCTTGGTGCCAATCTGCTTTGGCTGGCGCGCCACTCGCTCATTCCATTTGAACTGCTTGGCGCCCTGGTCCAGCGCCTGCTTCTGGAAGCAGCTTGTCGTGTACGCGCGCTTACCCTCTTTGTTCGGAGGTCCGTATTCTGCCTTGCCCTCCGGACAATTGATGCGCCGCAACGCAACCTGGTCCACTCCCAGTTGCCGCGCCGCCTTGGCCAGAATGGGCTCCATGATCGCGATGGCCTGCATGCCTCCCGGCGCGCTCTGTGCGCTGCGCGGCGGCGTGTTCGTCGCCACCGTCACATTCCGGTAGCGCATCGCCGGAGGCTGGTATTGCAATGAAGCGATGCTTGCGCACGAGCCTCCGTCTCCGCTTGAGCCATAGGACCCTGCGTCGCTCACCAGGAACATGTCGACCGCCGTTATGCGGCCATCCTTCGCAAAACCCACCTTCGTCCGGGATCGGATCCCCGGCCTTGCGCGCCCTATAAAATGCTCCTCCTCACGGCTCACGCGCATCATGACCGGAGCATTCAGCTTCCGCGACAGCAGCGCTGGAATCACCAGGGTCAGTGCGCCCGTAATCTTGCTGCCAAATCCGCCGCCCGTATATTCGCTGATGAAGACAATCTTGTCCTCGTCCATGTGCATCCAACGCGCAATCGCGGCAACGGTCTGGAAGGTGCTCTGCGTACCCGTGTAAAGAAAGAGCTTGCCATTCTGCCAATAAGCCATCGTCGTGCGCGGCTCAAGGCATTGGTGGCTCACGTCCGGGGTCATAAACGTCTCATCCAGCACGAGCGCGGCGTTTTTGAATCCTGCGTCCACGTCGCCATACGACCATTCGTCAGGCGCATGACCCATGGGCATGCGGCCTTCCTTCTCTGCGGCAAAATCCTCGTCGGTCCACTTAAGCACCGTGAGCTGATCCGGTCCGCGGCCTCCGGCCGGCCTCACCCAAACATTGCCGTCCTCGCGCGCATTCGAGCTGCCGGGGCGCAGGCTCTCCAACGGATCGGTCGCGAACGGCAGTGGCTCCATATCGATCTCGATCGCCTCGATCGCCTCGGCGCACGTCAGCTCGTCCACTGCCGCTACCGCCAGAATCGGTTCGCCCTGGTACATCGGCTCGTCCGCCAACGCCAGCTCGCCCCATTTGTCCGCTTTGATCATGGTTCCGTTGTCGTTCATATACGCCGCGTGCCCCGGAACCTCGGCCGGCGTAAGAATCGCCTTCACCCCCGGCATCGCCAGTGCTTTGTCCGCGCGGATGCTCTTCACGCGTGCGTGCGGCATTGGGCTCAGCACCAGCCGGCAAAACAGCATCCCCTCCGCGCGAAAATCCTCCGCGTACTT
>CAYOVE010000081.1:0-12855 GCA_964407295.1 uncultured Occallatibacter sp. | reverse complement strand
GATTCCGACGCCGGCGTGGAATCCGATCGCCGCGCCGACATTGCCGACCACGCCAATTCCCAGGCTTGCCTGAGCCTGCACGCCGCGGCCAGCGGCTCCGGCGTGCACCTGTTTGTTTCTTCCCTTGCGCCAGTTCAGAACGCGCATTTTCTGCCATGGAAGACAGCGCAGGCGGCCTGGGTCATGCGCAGCATCTCGCTGGCCGGTGTGATCAACTCGGCCCTGTCGCATGCCAATGTTCCCGTCACTCTGGGACGCACTGCCTTGCCCGCGATCGACAGCATGACCTGTCCGGCTGTAGCCATTGAGATTGCGCCGGATCGATCGTCCGATGCGCAGGGTCCCCCGAGCCTTGACGATTCGGATTATCAGGCGCGTTTGGCGGACGCGCTCGCCGCGGCTCTGGTTGAGTGGCGATCAACAACGAGGGAGGACCACCAGCCGTGATCCCTCGCCACCAGACTGTCCTCTTTATTGTTCTGCTCGCGGCCTCCGCCATGATGGGTGGATTGCTCTGGAACCAGTTGCGCCGCGCTCACGATCGCCTGCTCCGAGGCGAGGATTCGGCGCCGACGCAGGCGCCGCTCGTGGCTCCGGCCGAGCAAGCCACGCTTATGGTGGCTAGCGATGCCGACAACACCGTCCAGCCCCGCATCCTCACTCTGCCCTTACCGCAGAATCCCGAGTCTCGGGCGCGTGCCATACTGGGCAGGTTGCTTGACCTCTATGCCGCGCCCGAATCCGCGCACCCGGTGCCCGGCGGGGCAAGCTCGATCGCCCAAGTCTTTCTCTTGCCGGTTGCCGGTGCGAACAAGAGCGAAGCTTCCACCGGCGCCGAGCTCGCGGTCGTTAACCTGACGGGCGCGTTTGTCGCCGGTCATCCCTCGGGTCTCGAGACGGAATCGCTCACGGTGCTTTCAATCTGCGCTACGCTCAATGCCAATTTGCCGCGCGTGACCGAGGTGCGATTTCTGGTCGATGGGCAGCCGCGGGCCAGTCTCGCGGGGCACGCGGATCTGATGCGTACCTATTTGACCAACGAGAACACTGCGCCAGTTGAAGGGGGCCGGTAGTGACACGCGCAAACAAAGTCTTAGCCTGGACCGGGCTGCTCGCATCTGCATTTGCGCTCAGGGTTGGTTTTGCAGTCGGCTCGCCCAATATCTTCTTTCCCGATGAAATTTTCCAGACACTCGAGCCCGCGCACCGCCTGGCGTTTGGCTACGGCGTCATCCCCTGGGAGTGGCGGCTCGGCGTTCGCTCCTGGGTCTTTCCAACATTCCTTGCCGGCGTCATGCGCGCGACAGCCTGGATGGGCGCTGCATCGAGCGGTTACCTGCTTGGAACCAAGATCGTTCTGTCGCTGCTCTCTCTGGTGGCAATCTGGTTCGGATACGCATGGGCCAAGCGCGCCGGCGGCCCCACCCCGGCTATCATCGCGGCGCTCTCCTGCTCCTTCTTCTTCGGCCTCGTCTATTTTGCGCCCAGAGCCATGAATGAAGTCGTCGCCACTCACGTCATGCTGCCGGGGCTTTATCTCGGCGTCTACGGCGAGAAGTTTGGCGAAAAGAAGCGAATGTTTCTTGCCGGCTTTCTTTGCGCGCTTGCTGCCTGCCTGCGTATCCAATTACTGCCCGCGCTTTTGTTTGCGATGGTTTTCTTCTGCTATCCACGCTGGCGCGCGCGAGTTCCCTTCGTCGCCGCGGCAGCATTGATTCCGGTGCTTTTCTTCGGAGCGGTGGATTGGTTGACCTGGTCCTATCCCTGGCGGTCGTTTGTCGGGTATTACCAGGCCAACATGACTCAGGACATTCGCAAGCTGTTCTTGCCTCAGCCATGGTATTGGTACGCGCTGGTTCTTTTGGCTCTGCTCGGTCCATTGGTCCTGCTTCTCTTTCACGGCGCGCGGCGAAGCCCCTTCCTGGCCATCTTCTGCGCCATTGTCGTGGTCTCGCACAGCTTTATCCCGCACAAGGAAATTCGCTACCTCTACCCGATCCTCGCCCCGGCCATCACCCTGGCCGCCCTGGGTATCGTCGACCTGCTGCATGAGATCAGGCGCGGAATGCGATTCCTCGAGAATCCGCGATGGGTCGTCGCCATCAGCGTTGTCTTCTTCTTTGCCTCCTCGGCGCTCCTCGCCGCGCAATGCGCCGACTGGTACAAAACCCGCTGGGGCGTCGGCGCCTTCGATCGTCTCAGTCGCGAGCCCGCGGTATGCGGAGTGGGAATCTACCGCGCGATCTGGTGGGAGTCCGGAGGATATACACATCTCCATCGCGATGTGCCGATCATTCCGCTCCAAAGCGCCGCGCAACTCGCGAAAGATGCTCCAGCGATCAATGCCCTGATCGCGCCGGCCGATTCACCTGGGCTTCCGTCAGCGTTCGGGCAGTCGCAGTGCTGGGTGGGAGTCTGCCTCTATGAGCGGCCCGGTGCGTGCGCAGCTGCCCCCGCGGACGAAGAGCTGAACGCATATCTCAGAAAGATTGGACAATGAGGAGAGATCGGGGCGCGACTCAGTAAGACGCTGCGATGTGCTCTTCTCGTAGAGGCTACCCTGAAAGATATGGCACCAACCATCGGCGTTTTTGATTCCGGCTTTGGCGGATTAACCGTGCTGCGCTCGCTCATCGATCGCTTGCCCGGCGCGCGCTTCGCATTCCTGGGCGACACGGCCCGCCTGCCCTACGGCTCCAAGTCGCGCCGCACCATCGCTCGATATGCCGCGCAAAGCGCGCAGTTCCTGGTCAATGAGCAGGGCGCAGAGTTCCTCGTAATCGCATGCAACACCGCCAGCGCGCTGGCTCTCGACGCGATTCAGGACGCTGTTTCTGTTCCCGTCCTGGGCGTAATTGAGCCCGGTGCCGCCGCTGCTCGAGCCGCCTCGCAATCCGGCGATGTGTTCGTCGTCGCGACCGAGGCCACCGTGCACAGCCACGCCTATACGGCCGCCTGCGCAGCGCACGGCCTGCGCACCATTGAAAAGGCCTGCCCTCTGCTGGTTCCACTGGTCGAAGAAGGCTGGACCAATCATCCTGTGACGGCCGATGTGATTGAGATCTATCTGAACGAGCTTCGCGCCGAGGCTGCGACCCTCGATATGAATCCCGATACGCTGGTGCTCGGCTGCACGCACTACCCGCTCCTGCGGCCGCTCTTTGAAGGCGCTGTACGGCCGGGCGCAAAGGTGATCGATTCCGCTGAGTCCGTAGCGCAGGCTGCCGTAAAGATGATCAACGGCCAGGCAAGCTCCACTTCAGGCGGAAACCCGCACGAAACTGAGGTTCGCTGCTTCGCCACCGACTCCGTGGAGAAATTCGAACGCCTGGGCCCGCGGTTCCTCGGGCGTCCGGTGGGGCATGTCGAGCTGATCGACCTCGGCGGATAAGCCGGGCTCGCGGAATGAACCACGCTTCGTATCTGCGGACGAAATTCGCTCTGGTATTCTGAATTGCGGCGGCGGCGCTCCGCGCTTCCCTCTTTTGGAGCAGCTTCCTGGAGGAACTCACATCGCATGATCAATTTGGCAGGTAAGACAGCCGTGGTCTTCGGGCTGGCCAACAAGCGCTCCATCGCATGGGGCATCGCCCAGAAGCTTCACGAGGCCGGCGCCACTCTGGCCATCTGCTATCAGAACGAACGCATGAAGTCCGAGGCCGGGGAACTGATCAACGATCTCTCCGGCGCCAGCGGCTTCCAATGCGATGTCTCGAACGACCAGGAGATCGCCTCGCTGTTTGCCGCGCTCAAGGAGAAGTACGGCAAGATCGACATCCTCGTCCATGCCGTCGCTTATGCGCCTCCCGAGGACCTGAAGGGTGAGTTCCTCAACACCACCCGCGACGGTTTTCGCATCGCGCACGACGTGAGCGTTTACTCGCTGATCGCCGTCAGTCGCGGCGCGGTTCCGCTGATGACCGACGGCGGCAGCATTATCACCCTCACCTACTACGCTGCCGAGAAAGTCGTGCCTCATTACAACGTGATGGCTCTCGCCAAGGCCTCGCTCGAGTCGGCAGTGCGCTACCTCGCCTTCGAGCTCGGCGTCAAAAACATCCGCGTCAACGCTATTTCCGCGGGCCCCATTAAAACGCTGGCCGCGCGCGGCGTGGGCGCATTGGGCGAAATGATGAAATCGCATGCGGAGCGCGCGCCTCTGCACCGCAACGTCGATCAGCTCGAAGTCGGCGGAACTGCGCTCTATCTGGCCAGCGACCTGGCCAGCGCAGTCACAGGCGAAGTGATTTACGTCGATTGCGGCTACAACATCATGGGGTACTGAGCGGCCCGCATTTCGCCAGACGGAAAACTAAATCGCCAGAATCTCCGCCCACACCTCCGGCTCAACCGGCAGGCCAAGCCGTGTGTTTTCCTCACGCAGCCGCAGAGTTTCTTCGCCGGGATAGCGAACCCGGCTGCCGGGCTTTGCCGGCGCGCAATCGTGCAACGACGCAACAACCGCGTCGGCGATCCGCTCCGCCTCCTGTGCCGACCCGAAGGCCGCCGGGTTGAGCGCTAGAAACATTTGCGAGA
Organism: uncultured Occallatibacter sp.; assembly: GCA_964407295.1. Lineage (GTDB taxonomy): Bacteria > Acidobacteriota > Terriglobia > Terriglobales > Acidobacteriaceae > Telmatobacter. The sequence goes on along the minus strand of CAYOVE010000081.1, from coordinate 8,319 downwards.
TTGCGGTCTCCTCAACTGCAACCGAAGAAATCTGATGTGTCGCCTGGCCCAGCGTCATCATGGCAGCGATCATATCCAGCACAATGGCCAGCCCCGATCCCTTCCAATACCCTGCCGGCAGCGGTCGCCACGATTTCTCGATCGCTCCGGGATCGCGCGTCAGGTTGCCCTCCGCGTCGAAGCCGCCATCCACGGGCAGCATTTCGCCACGCTTGCGGTAGCTCTCCAGTGCCCCATAGGAGAACTGCGACATGGCCATGTCGAGCACCACCGGTCCGCTCGCGCGCGGAACGGCGATGATCAGAGGATTGTTCCCGATAACGCGCTCTGCTCCGCCCCATGGTGGCAAGTTAGGCATGGTGTTCGTCCAGCAGATGCCGATCATCCCAGCCTCTGCGGCCTGCCAGCCGTAAGTCCCGCCGCGCATCCAGTGGTTGGTATTGCCCAAGGCCACGCATCCCACGCCGTGTTCGCGTCCCAGAGCGATGGCCCGCTCCATCGCGGCCAGCGCTGCCAGATTACCGGGGCCGCGCCGGCCATCCCAGCGCTCCAGTGCTCCCAGTTGCGCTGTCACTTGCGGTTCCGCCGTAGGATCGACGCGACCGTTGCGAATGGCGGTCACGAATCGTAAAAAGCGATTGACGCCGTGCGTGTAGACGCCATCGCGCGTGGTCTCGGCAAAAAGACGCGCGCACTTGTCAGCGCGATCGGGAGCGAAACCGAGCTTGCGCAGTGCGCCGGCCAGCGCCGATTGGACTTGAGCAAATGGAATGCGATTCATGGATTCACTTTGGATTGCATGAGGATTTCAGAACAGGACCGCAGGGATCTACATCGGAAGGAAGAATCAATCTCACTCGCGGCTGCTCGTTGGCCGGCCACTTCACCAGTTCCGCTACTCTTTCAGCGTCACCGTAATCTTCCGCGCATCGCCGCCCTCTGGCGCAATCACGATCTCACCCGTTGCGCGCTTCTTGATGCTCTTGAACTTGTCGCCCCACTCCACCAGGACGAGCGCATCCGGCGTAAGCAGATCGTCAAGCCCCAGCGTTTCCAGTTGCCGTTCGCTCTCCAGCCGATAGACGTCCAGGTGGTAGAGCTTCACGGGCTTGCCCTCGCGCGTGCCGTCAAATTCGTGGATCAGCGTAAAGGTCGGGCTGGTCACCTCGTCGGGTTCGGCTGCGTCCAGCGCTTGCGCAATGCCCTTCACCAGCGTCGTCTTGCCGGTGCCCAGCTCACCGCGCAGCAAAAGAAACTGGGGAGGCTTGAGCAGGCCAGCGAGCTTGCGGCCCACTGCGACCGTATCCGCGCCGCTCTTCGTGGTGAACTCGTACGTTTTGCCTTCCGCGAGTGCTGCGGCTTCAGTCATCGCTGAACCTCAACCAGGCTATTCAACTGCACTTCCTGGGCTGCCGCATGCGCATTGAGTCCGCTGCATGCAATGCCCCTGCAACCAAACATACCCCGTCTTGCCATTCACTTCAAACTCGTGCGCGTGGGATTGGAAGGCCCGCGCCAACTGCGCCAGGCTATCTGTGGCCAGCAAGGTATGCTCGTCGCCTTGATGCACGGCCAGATCCGCAGCCAGCCCATGCAAATAAACCGCAGCCTCAACAGCTTGCGCGGCACTACAAGAGTATTGCGCCAGCAGGCCCGCAATGAGCCCGGTGAGCAGGTCGCCGCTGCCGCCCTTGGCCATGGCCGGATTTCCTGAAGTGTTGATGGCTACGCGGCCGTCAGGATGCGCAATGAGCGTACGCGCGCCTTTGAGGACCAGCGTGAGACCCATGCGCTGCGCATAGCCGCGCGCCGTCTCGAGCCGGCTTGCCTGAACCTCGGCGACGGTGATTCCAGCCAGCCGAGCCATCTCGCCGGGATGCGGTGTCAACACAACAAAGCGCCCTTTAGCCAGCCTCTTGAGCAGGGCCGGCTTGGCGGCAAGAATATTCAGCGCATCCGCATCGATCACTGCCGGCATCTTCGTCGCGCCAAGGAGTCCTGCAACGAATCTCGATGTCTCCGCGCCCTGACCCAGGCCCGGCCCAATGGCCAGTACGGTCTTTCCCGCAATCAATGCGGCGATTTGTTTCTTCTCAAGGTTCTTCGCCGAGATCTGGCCGTCTCGTGTCGCCGCCAGCGGCCACGTCATCAGCTCCGGCGCAAACGATGAGATGACCTGGAGCGCCGGCGCGGGAACCGCGGCCGTCACCAGCCCAGCGCCAGACCGCATTGCCGCGAGAGACGTCATCGTTGGAGCTCCGGCCTTGCCGCCGGCAGTTCCGAACGTGCCGCCGACCACGAGTACGTGACCGAAGTTGCCTTTGTTGGCTGCCGCCGCACGCGGAGCCTGCGCCAAAGTCAGCGACGAGCCGGCCCAATCCAGCTTGAGCGCCGAAACAATCGCCGCATCCGGCGAGCCAATGGAAGCAACCGCGACCGGCTGATCCCAGCGCCGCGTCAATTGACCAAAAGCATGTGCGCATTTGGGTGCGGTGAAAGTGATGACAGCGTCAGCGGGAAAAACCGGTCCCGCTACAGTCGCGGCTGTTTCATCGGCCGGCCAACCGGAAGGCAAATCGACAGCAAGAACCGCCGCGCGACTCTGCCGCAGCCATTCGCATGCGGCCAGCGCCAAGCCTTTGAGCGGAGGCTTGAATCCCGTACCCAGCACGGCGTCCACGATCAGATCGGCGTCGAGCGCATCGCTGTATCGCGCAAGCGCCTCGGCGTTCGCAGCAATATGCACTTTTCCACGCTTCGGATTGTTCAGTTCGGCCCACGCCACCGCAGCGTCGCCCGCCAGTTGCTCAGGCGCTCCCAGCAACAGCGTGGTCACAGCGAGCCCGGCGTCGGCCATGAGCCGAGCCGCCATCATCCCATCGCCGCCGTTGTTGCCGCGCCCGCACAGCACCGTCACGCGCCGCGCATGCGGAAATTGCCCGCGTGCGAAAGCCGCCACTGCCGAAGAGGCCGTCCGCATTAACTGAATCGACGGAATCCCAAACCGCTCCGTAGTGGCGCGATCGCAGGCTTGCATCTCGGCTGCGGACAGGACGTGCATCGCAACCATCGTACTAGAAGTTTATGAAGGATACTGGCCGCGAAGAATGAAACGCAGCCAGCTACTTGACCAGGCGCGCCTGGAGAGTGGTGCGCGAATTGACCCTGGTCAGGACACATGCGCCGTTCTTATCGCAGTGGAAGTGTACGGCGGCAGGAAACACCTGCCATTCTGCCGAACGGTTCCGCATTCCTGCCAATCCCAGCGAGAAAACCCGCCCTCCCTGGGTATCGATGGTGCCCTGCGATGGGTTGTCGCCGACAATCACGTCATCGTCGTCGATCGCGGCGGGCAGGTGGAGTGCGCGCGCCGAGAATCCGAAACCGCCGTCGCTTGAGTTTGATCTCCGGCCGTTTGCGGCATCGGTAAGCTTGTGATGTCTCAGCCACTCGTCCTGCTCATCGAGCGAGGGAAAGTTGGTAAAGAACTCCCACGCGGCGACGCTCTGGTACTGCTTGAGCGAACAGGGGAGACCGCCGGTGATGGTGACCTCCGCGATTTGCCCATCTGAACCAGCCGTGTTCTGTACGGTGTCTCCGGTGGTGGTCTGCATCGGCATCAAGGCGTCAGAAGTTGAAGCACCTGAACTGCCCGCGGACGGAGCCGGAGCGGGAAGGACCACTTCCTTCTGGCAGGCCACGGCGCCGGTGTTATCAAGAAGGCGGATGACAACCGAAACCGGGTGGGGTGGATTGACCGTCACGGCTTGAAAGCCCGCAGTCTGCTGCGGGTCGAGCGGATCAATGTAAAGCTGGTAGCCGGCGCTTCCTTCCCACCGCGCAATCAGGCGAGCTCCGAGCCCCGCCGAGTCGAATCGGCGCGTTCCAAGGTCGACGTAAAGGGCCGGGGCCTTGGACTTGGTCAACTTGGGAATCACGAGGACAGCAAGCGCCCCAAGCACGAGGATGAAAAGGATCGGCAGGAAAGCCACCGCGCGCTTGGATTGGGCTTGTTTCGCCGCCTCAGGATCTTCAGCGGGCGGGGGCGCGTACATGGCCGTGCGGAAGCCGTAGAGATCCTCCTGGCTGGCTCCGCCTGCGGGAGCAACCACTTTATAGACCCTATCGGCCACACCTGTTTGAGCTTGCGAGCCTGCCGACGTGGCCGAATCATTTGCCTCGAGTTGAACTGCATTGCCCATCAAGCAGGTCCCATTCCTTTGATTTGGGAGACCGAGCCGAAAGAAGTAGTGATATTGGACCATGACCCTCCATGGCCTGCAATAACCACTCCGTGTGATGGTTCACAAGGCAACCCAAAAGGGGGATAAATCGCCGAAACGGCACTCCTCGCCGGCGCCCAAGTCGCATTCTCTGGAAACCCCACGGCCCCCATCCTCAGAATTCAATCCTTCCCTGAAAAGCGATCATTCGCGGCGAGCTGTCCCCGCCCAGCCCCACACCGAGCAGCCCGGTCGGCGGCGGCACCACACTTTGCAGCGTTCCAAATCTTGCAGGCACCGAACCGGGCACGCCCGCCTGCACCGTGCTGGGCAGCGCGAAGTTGGGATGGTTAAACGCATTAAACAACTGGCCGTCGATACGCAGCTTGATTCCCTCCCGGATCGGAAACGACTTGGTGACGTACATATCCGAATACGTGAAGTGCGGTCCGCGCACCGAGTTGCGGCCCGAGTCGCCGAACTGGCAGTTGGTTGGATGATCGTTTTGCACGCCGCGTGCGCCGGTATAACAAGCGCCGGTTGTGGGATCGACAACCGAGACGAACGCATCTGGGTTGAGCCACTGCTTCGTTCCGTCGATGGTGACGCCGGAATAGGGAGTCTTGCGATAGAGCGGCACGCCGGGCGCCCGGTTGGCATAGTTGGGCACGGCGAACTGGATCGTCTGCGCCGGGTTGTATGCCTGCTGCACGCCATTGCCATTGGCGCTGTAGGGTTGGCTCAACACGCTGAAGGGAAGACCGGAGTGAAGGAACCCTGTCTCTGAAAACGACCATCCCCCGAGCATCTGGCGCAGGAATGCGTGACTGGAATGGAACGGCACCTGATACAACCCATAGGCGGAGATGTTGTGCCGCACATCGTAGTCGCAGCTGGCATACTGGCGGCTTAATTCTCCGGGCAACGGCGATTCCAGTCCCTGCGTGGAAAAGGCCAGCAGGCCCCCATTCGACACTTCGTCCAGGCAGTGGCTCAGAGAATAGTTGGCGCGCAGCGTCAAGCCGCCCCATTGCTGCGTGTAGACGGTCTGTAATCCGTTGTAGATGCTGCTGGCGCCGGTCTGGAACTCGGTGACGTTCCCAAACCTCTGATCGAGCGGCTGCCGATAAGGAAACGGCGCAAAGCACCCGTCGCAGACGCTCTGGTAGCCGTTAAGCTGCACCTGGTACGGTTCGTGCAACCCGCGCGTGCCCACGTAGTCGGCGCGCAGGTCGCCGCGCGAGCCGATCTGCTGCTCCACTCCGAAGCTGTATTGGTAGTAGTACGGGGTCTTGAGCGTTCCGGTCGGGAACGTATTCAGGCTGACGGCCAGCGGACAGGTTGGCGCGCCCGGCTGCATGCCCGCGCAGGGCGCGCCGCCGGAGCTGAATGTTGTCCGAAACAACGCATTGGCGCTTTCCGCCGCGTCCACAGCGCTGCCGGGAACGCCTGGGGCAATCCCCAGGCCGCCCACCTGTCCTCCGATACCGCCGGCGAAGGAGGGATCGTTGGGTGCGTTGATCAGGCCATTGTCGGCAATCTGCTGCGGGATGATGTCGTTGAAGACGCCGAATCCGGCGTGAACCGCGGTATGCGAAAAAAGTTGGTAAGCGATCGAAGCGCGCGGCTGGTAGATGAACAGCGGCGTTGCCGCGAAAAGGTTTTGAACGTTGCCCAGGATGACCTGATTCAGCGGCTGATTGGTTTCATGCGAAGCGTCCAGGAAGGAGCCGGCCATGCGGCCAAAAAGCCCTTGCGGACTGGTGACGTTGGTGTTCCAGGTTGCCCGCATCCCGTAGGTCAGGGTCGTCTTCGCCGATGGCTTGTAGGTGTCCATCCCATAGAATTCCAGATTGCCGGAGGCCAACCGATCCTTCAGAGAGACCGGGAAGTTCTGCTGGGCGGTAAATGCGGCTCCATACGTGAACTCCGCCAGGTCGTTGTAAGCGACGGTCGGCACAGTGCCTTCTCCGAGGTCGTAGTCGCTGGTATCCACGCGGCGCGTGTTGATGCCGAAGTGTAACGTGTGCTGCCCGCGCGTCCAGGTCAGGTTGTCGTTGACCTGCCACTGTGTGACCTTGCGACCCTGCGGAAACGTAGCGTTCAGGCCGCCAATGGTTGTGAAGGGCACGCTGTCGCTGCCCGAGGTAAGCATGATGGGAAATCTCTGCTCAACCTGCGCGTAGTTGTTCGGCTCGAAGATGCTCGAGTACCAGTCCGCTCCGGGATTGATTTGATTGACGAGAGTGGGGCTGAAGATGTGCGTGTAGCCCGCAACCAGCGTGTACTGCGGCTGCGGCGAATAGGAGTTGAACATGGAATTGATGGGATCGGTCCATTCCGCCTGGAGGCCGGTGTCCCGCTGGAAACGATACCAGATGCTGTCTTTCGCATTCATGGTGTGATCGATCTTCACCACGATCAGGTTCTCGGTGTCGCTGTTGTTCAGTGACCGCTGCTGCTGGGATGCGCAGCCGCTGCCGTCGAGCAGAGAGCCATCGGTCGGAGCGGGCAATAGGTTCCCGGAAGCGTCCAGCGGGCAGGCTGTGATCGCCACCGGCGACCCGCCGGGAGCCGGCAGCAGCGAGAACATGCTTTTATAGAATGGAATCTCCGCGGGTTGCGCCTGAAGGTTGGTCCCTGTTACCGGATCGTATCCGCCGGTGGCAAGCTGCCCCAGCACATATTGCTGATACGCGGGCGTCGGCAGGGTCGTTGGCGTCACGATGGGTAGTGCGATGCGAATGCCCTCATAGTGTCCGAAGAAGAACAGCCTGTCCTTGCGAATCGGCCCGCCCACGCTCACGCCGAACTCATTGACGACAGAACGCGGCTTCTTGGCGATATTCCCCGGCGAGTCGTTGGCGTGGAGAAAATAATCCTCCGCATTGAACAGCGAGCCGTTCCATATCTCATACAGGTCGCCGTGAAACTCATTGGTCCCCGATTTGGTGAAGTAGTTGACCTGCGCTACGGCATAACGGCCCTGATCGACGGAGAACGAATTGGTGTTAACGGTCGACTGGTCGACGGCGTCAAGGCCGATGACAAGATTTGTTGACAGCCCAATATTCAGGCCCAGCCATGGATCGTTGGAGTCGTAGCCGTCGAGAATATAGCCGTTCGAGGTCGCGGGCAGGCCATTAAACTCCACGTTGCCGTATCCGCCGGGGGCTTTCGCATCGCTCGAGGATCCCGCGGTATTCATCAGGGCGCCTTGCGCGAATTGCACAACATAAGTCAGATCCTGGCCGGGATTGGGAAGACTTTTGATGGTCTGGGCTTCAATAGTGGTGGTCGTATTCGAATTATCGAGAGTCAGCAAGCCCTGCTGCGCCGTCACTTCCACTGTCTGATTATCCGTCTGGACGTGGAGCGAAAAGTTCAACGTGACGGTCCGGCCGACGCCCACTAACGTTGGTGCGGAAGTTGAAACAGCAAAGCCCTTCGTCTCCACCGTTACCTGGTAGGTGCCGGGATTGACCTGGGAGAAAAGATAATGCCCGCCGGGGTCGGTCTGTTCAGCCCGCGTGGCCTTGGTGTCCACTTGAGTTGCCGTCACCTCGGCGTGGGCCAGCGCCGCGCCCGAGGAGTCGCACACCGTCCCGGAGATCGCGCTCGACGTGCCGCTCTGCGCGCCCAGCCCACCGCAATTAACCAAAGTTAACAGGGGCAAAACGGCCAGCAGACCGCGGGTTGTTCTTTTGCGATTCGTTGTAACCTCCAAGCGACCGGGGAAGTGTTGGTAAAATCAGCGGCCCATCGCGGTCTGCGCGAATAGCCACGCGTTCTGCAGTTGCTGGCCTGTTACCGTACAGCCGCCCACGCCTGCCAGAAGACGACGACCATCATAAAGATCAGGTAGATGCGCAGAGCCCATACGAGCGCCAACTCGCCGCCGCGCAGTTGCCGGCGCGGAACGGGCGCGGATTTCTTCTGGACGAGTTGGTCCCGTTCCAGATTCTCGAGAACCCAGTCAACTTCTTCTTCCGAGATGTGTTTTGTCTCTTCCATTCGCTCCCCTTAACTCCCCAGCCACGTGAAGGCCCGCGGGAAGACGACGCTGATTCCATAAAGGACGCCGGCGGCCGTGAGA
>CAYOVE010000080.1:0-12858 GCA_964407295.1 uncultured Occallatibacter sp. | reverse complement strand
CCGCCCCTCCGCCCGCTTCGCGCCTGAAGGCAAACCCCAGCCGCCCCGCTCTCAGGTCGTCTTCCAGGATCCGCTCGCCCGGCCGCGCATGATTCAGCGCAAACATCGCCGTCTTGGTCTCGGTGCCCTTCGTGTTGTCCAGCACCAGCCGCGCCACCACCGCCGGCAGCAAGCCCTCGCGCATTTTGTCAGCGCTATCCCGCTCCGGGTCGGGAATCGATCCAAACGGCGAGTACACCGTAAACGTCAGCCCATCCGCGCGCCACTCATCCGTCGCCCACCCGTATGACCGCGCAACTTCGCCATCCTTGAACGGCTCCGCATCCGGCTTCACGTTCTGTTCTGAAGGCCCCGCCTGCTCCACCAGGAACGCATCCGCCGCGCGGTTCATCGCTCCCACATAAAACGGCAGGCACTTCAGCGTCGCACTCGAATAGCGATCTCCATCTTTGAACCCGACAAAGACTTCCTGGTCCCCCGGCTGCCCAATCTGCAAGCCAATCCCGCCGCGAGTGCCGAAGTTCCCGCAGGTAAAGCTCATGAAGGCGCCCATCGGCGAGTGTTGTGCGTTAAAGCTCAGTTGATAGGGAATCGGTCCACGCTTTGTCACGGTCTTTCCTCTGGTAAAGCGATTTTCATTCAACCCCAAATACTACCGCATCTCCGCCACCGCTCGCCCTGCGCCCCGCCGCCGCGTTGTCCTCACGAGCTCGCTCCAGAGCGCAAACGTCGATCGCCCACTCAACCCGGCTAAAGGCTCTCCGCCTTGCATCGGGGCGCGACCTTGCGGGCTGCCGAACAACTACGGGTTCGCACTGGAAGTTTCCAATTCGCCCCAGGGATGCTCGGTCATGAGCAATTCTGACCAGACCCCCCTCCTCATCTGGATCAATGTTGATTCGTTCGCTGGCCTCTCAGGCCACGCCGCTCCAGCTTTCGTGGTCATTGAATGGAAAGGAAAACGTTATGCCCCAACTTACGCTCCTCCTGATGCTCCTGGGTGCCTGTGTCGTAGTTCTCGGATTCTTCATGGACATAAGTGCACATCGCAAGAATCGCGGCCAGGAATTGGCGCCATTCCGCAGTTATTTCCGAGCGGATTGCGATCGCGGCCTTCTGCGGAAGAGCTCCTGGTCCGAGAGCGAAAGCCCCTCTGACCCTCGAATCGGCTTTCACGCAGCCGATACGGGAGATTGCGGCGCAACCGGGCGCCATCCGGAAGGCAGCGGCCCAATCCGCCGGAACCGCGACTGGTATTAATCTCCGAGTCATTCGCCCCGCGTCAATAGGGCGCATTGCGCCTCAAGGCTTTGCTTTCGGCCCATTCATTTCCGCAGTGAGCAATTCTGCCCAGCATTCATACACCTGGCCGTCCATGATCGATCGTGTGGTGGTTCCTTCCCCTTTTGGCTAGCCTGCTCCATTCACCCTTTGCCGAAGCGGAAATCCCGCACAGGAGAACACAATGCTCAGTCAATTCACGAATACCCAGATCATCTTTGCCGCGGTTGCGATCGTCGCCCTTGTTGTCATCGTCGTTTTCACTTATCTTCAAAGCCGCAAAACCAGGAGCGCGGCTCTCCGCAATCGCTTCGGGTCGGAGTACGATCGCGCTGTTCTTACGCATGGCTCCCCCCAAAAGGCCGAGGCAAAACTTGCCGGCCGCGAGACCCGCGTCGAAGCCCTGAAGATCCGCGAACTCGGCGCCAACGAGAGGGAGCGATTCATCGCCGAGTGGCAAACGGTGCAATCCCGCTTCGTCGATTACCCCAAGGCTGCGGTCACTGAAGCCGACAACCTCATCGCCGCGCTCCTCGTGGCACGCGGCTACCCCAGGGAAACCTTTGAACAAAGCGCCGCGGATCTCTCCGTCACTTATCCTCGCGTCATGGAAGGCTACCGCGTGGCGCACGCCATCGCGGTGCGTCCCAGCGGGGCCGAAGCAAGCACCGAAGAGCTCCGTACCGCAATGATCCAATCCCGTGCTGTCTTCGATGAGCTCATCCAGGCCCAGAGCTCTACAGAGAAAAAGTCAGCAGCATAGTTTGAAGTTTCCGGCGTGAGGGTGCCTGGTCGGGGCTTGAACATTGTCAACCGGCCCTGGCGCGGATTCCCCGGAGGATCGCAAAATGAAGCAACTCGCGAGCCGTTTTCGATTCGGCGGCAAGTTACGATCCTCCTGCCTGCTTCTTGTGGGCGCTTTCACGCTGGCAAGCGCTCCGGGCGTCGCCGCCAGCCCGGGATTCGAGACCATTCGGGCAACCTACACTCAAGCCGGCAACACCATCGGCGTAACGCTTACCGTTTACAGCTACACCACCCCTGCGGATCTGCAGGTTCTTTCACTGGCGTTCCAGCAGGGTCAGGATCAGGGATTGGCCACCGCCATCTCAAAAACCCATGCCGTCGGTCGTTGCTCGTTAACCGGAGATCCCGGCTTTGACGTTGCCTTCATCCAAAGTGTCGTTACGCCAACCGGCCGGCAGATCACCTTCATCGCAAGTCGCCCCCTTCAACCCGATGAGGTCAGCTCGAGTTCCGATTCCCAGTCTTTCGACCTGATGGTCGGCGAATTCGACATGAACGACGCCGACAACACAAAGAGCACAGGATTCCTATATCCGGCAAGCAAGCTCGTGGTCGATGAACAGGGAGAGTCACACTACGACCTGGCTGGCAGCCCATGGTCGCTCGACAACGTTTTCGATTCGAGTTGGGTTCCGGCGCTGGCCGCGAGCCAAGCTCCAGGTGTGACCGGCCCGGCTGCCCGGTCTTCGCTTCCATAGTCAGCGGTTGCCTTTCGCGCCTCACCCCCCTCGAAGTACGATCGTGCGACCCATCGACAACCTATGCATCTGATCTCCAGAGGACACCAAGAATGTTTCTGATCACAGGTATTACAGGCAAGGTAGGCGGAGCAGCGGCGCGGCATCTTCTCAACAAAGGCAAGCAGGTGCGGGCGCTGGTGCGCGATCCGGCAAAGGCTGCCGCATGGAGCGCCAAGGGCGTCGAACTGGTCGAGGGCGATTGGGCCGATGCCGCATCGATGACGCGGGCGCTCGACGGGGTTGTGGGCGCATACCTGATGATGCCGCCCATCCAGACGCCTTCACGCGACTTCCGCGAGGCCAAGGCCATCCTGGCCAGCTATACGCAAGCTCTGGCCAAGTCCGCGCCGCCTAAACTCGTGGCGCTCTCGTCCATGGGCTCGGAGAAGTCCTCCGGCCTGGGGCTGATTACTGCAACGCATTTGCTTGAGCAGGCTCTTGGCAAAGAGCCGTTCCCCGTGGCATTCGTGCGCGCCGGATCATTCTATGAGAACTACCTGTACGGCCTGCAGGCGGCGCAGGGCGGCGTCTTCCCCACCTTTTACGCGCCAACGGATCGCAAGCTGCCCATGATTGCAACCGAAGACATTGGCGCCGAGATCGCAAGCCTGCTCACCACCGAGTGGACCGGAAAGCTCTACATCGAGCTCGGCTCCATGGTCAGCGCAGACGATCTTGCGGCTACGCTGGGCCAGGCGCTCGGCCGCGACGTCAAGGCGCAGGCCGTCCCGCGCCAGGCCTGGGCCGGCGCGCTCCAGCAAATGGGAATGCCTGCGGGCGGCACGTGGGCCTTTGAAGAGATGGTCGAAGGCGTGAATTCCGGTTGGATCGGGCTCGGCGTCGAGGGCACGGAACGAGTGGAGGGCACCACCAGCGCCAAAGATGTATTCGCCGCTGCGGCCAGCCAGGCGAAATAGCCGCCGTCGTCTTTCGCGTCCCTCACCCCGCACGAACATCGGGTGCCCCATCCTTCGCCTTTTTACCGGCGAAGGGTGGGATAGTACGAACCCGGACCCATAGGCCTTGTGTCACGGCATGACTGGCAGGTCGGGGATTCATCCCCGACCGCCGCAAACGCCCGAAGTATCCAGATTTGAAAGCAAAGCGCGCGCCGAAGCTGCGCCAAATCCGTCAAAACTTCGAGGTCCATCCTGGTGCAGTCCTCCGCAGATAGAATTTTGGTGAGGCACAAGCGTTTGCTAGACTGTTGACCAAACTTGCTGGTGAGGTGATCGATGCGTCTCCGTTGTGTTTGCACTGCATTCATTCTGGGCGGCTGTACGCTGGCAGGCTCCGCGCAAACGGGTTCAACAAATGCGAAGGTGAACACCGGCACCCAAATGTCACCAGTGCAGGCGCAGAATGAGTTGCTGAACCTCTTCGAGCAAGATTTTATGGGAGTCGCGCAGGCAATGCCTGCGGACAAATACGGCTTTGCGCCTACTACGGCAATCTTCACCGCCTCGCAGGGCGTGAAGTATGACGGGGTTCGCACGTTCGCGCAGGAAATATCGCATGTCACGACGGCGAACTACTACTACGCTTCGACGATCCTCGGGGAGAAGATGCCGGTTGACCCGAAAAGCATCGATCGTCTGACGGCGAAGGACGAGCTCCTGAAGGCTGCTGCGGATTCATTCGCCTATGCACACAAGGCGCTGGCGACGATCACTCCCGAGAATGCCTACACTACGATCGAAGGTGTCGACGGTCTGCACACGCGGTCGGTCATCGCATCCTTCATCTCTGCTCACGGATATGACCACTACGGGCAGATGGTTGAGTATCTGCGCATGAACGGCATTGTTCCTCCGGGCTCGAAGTGAGCCCACGCCGTTTCGCCCCACTCGGTTCTGGTTGAGTGAATCTCCTTTCGGATACAGAGAGGCGGGCGGTTTCTATCCGTGCTGGTGGGGATTCCGGCATCGCTCGATCCGCCCTTCCTTTTTTCCGGGAAGAGTTCTTCTCTGCCGAACGGCCGTCTTACGCACCAGAAACAGTGCAAAAAGACAAAATGTGCGCCGTAACCATCTCATTCTAGAAAACTTGACAAATAAGTCCTTTGGAATGAAAGGCTTAGCCGAAATGCGGGAAGATGCAAGTCGCTGATAACAAAACTCTTAACTGCAAAAACGGGTGGTTCTTTCTAAAAGGGAAGAACCCCTCCGTAAACTGGCCATGACCGGATCGATGCAATCGTCTTACAGCGTCTCACGCCGCGATGGCCGTGTCTTACACGCCCAACGCCCTTAAGATTCGCGTCTTACAGGCCCGCTTCGACACTTCCCGCCCTGCGCCCTAAACTATTCAGTGGGACCCAAGGAGCGGAAGTGAAGAACGGCAAGAAGAAAAGCATCGATTCAACCGCGCGAAACGCCCGAACCACCCGGCCCAGCCGGACCGCTCGCAGGCCGGCCACCAGCCGCGACGCCCAAAACGCTATCTTCTCTTCGCCTCAAGCCAAAGCCATCAAGAATGAAATCTGCGCCGCCGGCCGCAAGCTCTGGATGCGCCAGTATGTCGATGGCAACGGCGGCAACCTTTCCTATCGCATCGGTCCCAACGCCGTCCTTTGCACGCCCTCGCTGGTGAGCAAGTTCGACCTGACGCCCGAGGACATTTGCCTCACCGATATTGACGGTCATCAACTTGCCGGCAGCAAACCGCGCTCCAGCGAACTGCTTCTGCATCTCGAGATCTACAAGGCCGTGCCCGAGGCGAAGGCTGTCGTCCATTGCCATCCGCCGCACGCCACGGCCTACGCCATCACCGGCTGCCTGCCGCCCAATCTCATCATTCCCGAGTTCGAGGTGATCGTGGGCAGCGTCGCGGTCGCACCCTATGAAACGCCCGGCACCAAGGCCTTTGCTGAAACGGTTCTTCCCTACGTAAAGAATCACAACACCATGCTGCTGGCCAATCACGGCATCGTTTGCTGGGCCGATACCGTTACGCGCGCCGAGTGGTGCGCCGAGGTGCTTGACACCTATTGCTGGACGCTCATGCTCGCCGCGCAGTTGGGCGCGCCGATCCTGCGCATCTCTGAGGAGCGCGGCGCCGACCTGCGCGCCTTGCGAAAGAAGCTTGGCCTGCCGGAGTTTCCCCTCGATATGCCGCCCCTGAGCGATGCCAGTCTTGAAGCGCAAAGCCCCATCGCGCTCCAGCCGGCGTCGCGCGGCGCCGTAAACGGCAGCGCCTCGGCGCCCGACGCCGCCGCCAGCCCGAGCAGCGCCGGCGGCGCAAATTTCGACGCGCTGGTCCGATCTGTGACCGAATCGGTAATGGCTGCGATCGCCAAGAAATATACCCTGGCCCCGCGTAAATAAACGGTCGCCGCGATTGTGGCAGCAGAATTAAATTTCTTCGCATCTGCGGAAATTCGATCAGGAGTCATGATGCAAATCGATGCGCACGACGTGCTTCTCGTCATCGACGTGCAAAATGATTTTTGTCCCGGCGGCGCGCTCGCCGTTCCCCGCGGCGACGAGGTGATCGCGCCCATCCATCGCATCGCGCCGCAGTTCGAACACATCGTGCTCACGCAAGACTGGCATCCGGCCGACCACTCTTCCTTCGCCGCATCGCATGCCGGCAAAAAGCCATACGACTCCATCCAGCTCGCCTATGGCCCGCAAACGCTCTGGCCTCCGCACTGCGTGCAGGGCACACGCGGCGCAGAGTTCCATCCGGCACTTCAGCTCACGCGCGCCGAGCTGATCCTGCGCAAAGGCTTTCGCCCGCAAATCGATTCCTATTCGGCATTCTTTGAGAATGACCGCTCCACGCCTACTGGTCTTGCCGGCTATCTGCGCGAGCGCGGTCTCTCGCGCGTCTTCCTTGCCGGTCTCGCCTACGACTACTGCGTCGGCTACTCTGCTCTCGACGCACGCCGCCTCGGCCTCGCCGCAATCGTCCTGCGCGACGCCTGCCGTGCCATCGACCTCAACGGCTCCGCTGCCGCAATGAATGCCGAATTCGCGAAGGCAGGCGTCACCATGCTTCAGAGCCCCGAGATTCTCCCGCCAGGTTGAAAACAATTCGGCGCTGAACACACAATGCGGCGGTGCGATATGCTTTAAGCATCGAATAAGGTGCTGCAGCCGGAGGATAGATGCTGAACATTGCAACCGATATCCAATCGTTGACCTCATTCCGCCGCAATTCCGCCGGAATGATGAAACACCTTAAGAAGAGCAAACGCCCTTTGGTACTGACGCTGAATGGCAAGGCCGCCGCAGTCGTGCAGGATGCTGAAGCCTACCAGCGCTTGCTTGACGTTGCCGCGCGCGCCGATGCGGGGGAAGGCATCCGGCAGGGCCTGGAAGATGCCAGGAAAAAGAGAACCAGGCCGGTAAGGCAGTTCTTTGACGAGTTTGAGTCCGCGCGTGGCCTATCTCGTTAAAATCACTGCGCGGGCTGAACGCGATCTCGCTCTCCTTTACGAGAAGATTGATGCTGGCGGCTCCTTCGCAGCGCGTCGATGGTATCAGGGACTTAAGGGAGCAATTCTCGGTCTGGAAGATGCGCCGTACATCTGGCCCGCCACGCATGAGGCGCGCCAGCTACGTCAGGTTCTCTATGGCCATCGGCCTCATTCCGTTTACCGCGTGATCTACCGTGTCCACGAGAAGCAAAAGAAAGTTGAAATTCTGCATATCCGCCACGGGTCGAGGCGTCAGTTCAAAGCGCCGGACGTAAAGTGAGACGTGGCCGCGCCGCTCCCCGCCGCGTAGAATCGCTTCAGACAGATCGAGCCGCTCGCTCCTCAGCACGTATGTCCCGCAACTTCTACATCCTCGCCGCCACGCTCGGCTTCTTCGCCCTCATCTCCGGCGTCATGACGCTGGTGCCCTCGAGCTTTCAGCCCGGCCTGCCCGCCAACGGTTCGCTCTGGCGCACCGTGGCATTGCTCCTTCTGCTCGCTGGCCTCGCGTCGGCCCTCGTTGGCGTTCTCAGCAACCTATTCGAGCAGGTGGACCGGCGCAGCGAAGAAGCGCGGCGAGCAGCAAGAAACAAGCGCCGCGGCAACCGGAATTCTTAGCCGAGCCGATCAAATTAGAATGAAGGAGTGCGGGCCGCGTGCCCGCGCAGGATCGAGCAGACGCACATGTACGAAGTTACTGTCGAGGCGGATTTCTCCTCTGGCCACTATCTCCGCAACTACAAGGGCAAGTGCGAGAACCCGCACGGCCACAACTACAAAGTCCGTGTCACTCTGGCCGGCGCCACGCTCGACGAGGCCGGTCTGCTCCTCGACTTCAAGCTGCTGAAGCAAGTGTTGCGTCCCATTGTCGATCGCATCGACCACCAGATGCTGAATGATCTCGAGCCGTTCACGACGCTCAATCCATCGGCCGAAAACATCGCCAAATACTTCTACGAGCAGACCAATCAGCAGCTCGCCGGAATGACCGCAGGCCGCGTGCGCGTGAAAGACTGTACCATCTGGGAAACCGACACGACGACGGCCACTTACTTCGAGTAGCGCTGTCCCTGTCCGTCCTGATCGACCCTCAGTTCATCTGGTTTGATTTCGATCGCAGGTATTTGTCGAAGGGAATCTCGAAGTAGAACAGTTCCTTGCCGTCCGCGTCGCGCAGGTCGTGCAGATAGAGCTTGGCTCCCATCAGCGGGTTTCTCAGCCCGGAGACGTCATAAAACAGAAATCCGGCGCGCGTCGTGTGCGGCTCTACCGCTAGGGCCGAGTACTCAAAGGTATTAAAGTCATCCTCGATTTCCTTGATGCTGCCCTTTGGTTTCACGTGGATCGGCGGCAGCGGCGCAGGCAATGGGATTTTGGATCCTTGCCGCTCCTTCAGCGTCATCATCCGCTCCACATCTTCAGGTTCGGCCGCGCGAATCCGGTCGCCATCCGCCGTCTCAAACAAAATGCGCGCATCGGAAAGCGAGATCGGACGGTCGCCGAGGTTGGTCACGATCAGCCGGATCGGCATTACGTCGCGGCCCAGGTAATCCACGCGGAAGATCGACTCTTTTTCCTTCGTATCGTAGGGCTCGGCAGCGATGGCGACATGCTCATCGGGATGCACTTCGACAGCCGGGAACGAAGTCGCCGCCTGCACCGGAGGTGGCGTGCGATCGCTCGCCGTCGCCTGTAGCGCAAACCAGAGCAACAACAACGGGATTCCCCGCAGAACTTTCATCGCGCTCAACTGTATCATTCTTTGATTGGACGCCCTACGATTAGACCTGCACAACACTGGTTCGTTTACGCATGATCCTTTTTTTCTATAACCTTGCCTTGTTCGTGGTTCTCCTCGCCGGCACGCCCTGGTGGCTCTGGCGTATGGCCACCACGCGCAAATACCGCGAGGGGCTCATGGAGCGGCTGGGGCGCGTTCCGCGGAGGCTCGTTTCCATATCTTCCCCCCCCGTCGATCGCCCGGTCATCTGGCTCCATGCCGTCTCCGTCGGCGAAGTTCTCGCCATCACGCGCCTTGTCAAGGAGCTTGAATCGGCGCTGCCCGGCTACACGATTGTCGTCTCCACCACCACGCGTACTGGCCAGGCTCTGGCCCGCGAGCGCTTCGAATCCAATCGCGTTTTCTATTGCCCGCTCGACCTGCCTTGGGCCGTCAGCGCCTATCTTAACGCGCTCGAGCCGCGCCTCCTCATCCTCGCCGAAACCGAGTTCTGGCCCAATCTGCTTCATGGCTGCTTCCGCCGTGGCATTCCCGTCGCGGTTGTCAACGCTCGCATCTCCAACCGTTCTTGGCCGCGCTACAAGAAGCTGCTCTGGCTCTGGCGACCGCTGCTTAGTCGCCTGAGCCGCGTGCTCGCTCAAAGCCAAACCGACGCCGACCGCCTCCTTGCGCTGGGTTGCGATCCCGACCGCGTCTCCGTCAGCGGCAATCTCAAATTTGACGTGCGTGTTGCTCGGGAATCTGAAGCCACCCGCTGGTTAAAGTCGATGTCCACCGGTCTGCGATTCGTCGTTGCCGGCAGCACGCTTGAAGGCGAAGAATCCGCGCTCGTGCACGCATGGCCCCGCCTCATTGCCACTGACCCAAAGCTTGTCCTCATCCTTGCGCCGCGCCATCCAGAGCGTTTCGGCACCGTCGCCGCGCTTCTTGATAAAGCTGGCGCTCTCTGGACCAAGCGTTCCGACTGGACGGCCGAGTCGGCGGCTCCGCAGCACGCGCCTCGCGCGCTCCGGCCCGGCGAGATCGTGCTGCTCGACACCATCGGCGAGCTGGCTTCTGTTTACTCGCTTGCCAGCGTTGCCTTTGTCGGCGGCAGCCTCGTTCCCGCGGGTGGCCATAACCCTCTCGAGCCGGCTCAATTCGCTGTTCCCATCGTGATGGGCCCGCACTACGCAAACTTCGCCGCGATTACTGACAGCCTGCGCGAAGCCGACGCGCTCCGCATCGCTGCCAAAGAAGATCTGGCCTCGGTCCTCATCGAGCTTCTCGGCAACCGTGCCGCTGCTGGAGCCATGGGCAAGCGTGCCCGTGAAGTCTTCGACCGTCAGGCCGGCGCTACCGATCGCTCGGTCGAAGCCATCTGCAAGCTACTCGCCGCAAGTTCCAGTGAGGAGCGTGAGCCATGAAGTCCGCATCCGCCGCGCGCCCGCTGCTTTGGCCTCTCGTTCCGGCTTACCGGCTCGCTCTCGCGCTGCGCGATCTGCAACTGCGCACCGGCCTTAAACGGGTTCGCCGTCTCCGCTGGCCGGTCGTCAGCATCGGCAATCTCTCCACGGGCGGGGCAGGGAAGACTCCTTTGGCGATCGCCCTCGCCCAGGCGCTCACTTCGCGCGGCCTGCACGTCGATGTGCTTTCGCGAGGCTATGGCCGGCGGAGTTCCACTCTTCCAGTTTTGGTTGATCCCAGTGGGACAACCAGGGATTTCGGTGACGAGCCCCTGCTGATCGCGCGCGAAGCCCACGTCCCTGTCTTTGTCGCCGCCGTGCGTTACGAGGCGGGGATGCTGGCCGAGCGCGCCGCACCTTCGTCGCTAGGCCTTCATCTTCTCGACGACGGTTTTCAGCATCGCCAGCTCGCTCGCGACCTCGACATTCTGCTCATCAGCCGCCGCGACCTGAACGATCATCTTCTTCCCGCCGGCAATCTTCGCGAAGCGTCGCCGGCGGCGTTGCGCGCGCATGTGATCGCGATTCCGGCGGACGAACCCGAAGTTGAAACCAAGCTCAGATCCATCGGCTGGCAGGGACCTGTCTGGCGCATCCGCCGCCGCATGGAGATCCCCCACGTCGACGGCCCCGTCGCCGCGTTTTGCGGCATCGCGCGCCCTGATCAGTTTTTCCTGGGTCTCGAATCCGAAGGCGTCAAGCTGGCCGGCCGCACCGCCTTCGCCGACCACCACAACTACACCGTCCCGGACCTCGCTCGCATCGAATCCGAAGCTCGTGGCGCCGGAGCCAAAGCGCTCCTCACCACCGAAAAAGACCACATCCGTCTCGGCGGCCTGACCGCTACGCTGCCCATCCTTGCAGTCCCGCTCCGCGTCGAAATCGAAAACGAGTCCGCCGCCATCGATTGGCTACTTCATTCTTTGAATGATCCCGCGTGATGCACGCTTGGGGAAGGCGGGCCTGTACCGATCGCACCGATTGTCCGCGGCCCAGGCTTAAAGTTGCGGGAGCCTAAGGATTCTTACAGCCGCTCCGCCACCGGAATCCACGGCGAAGGATACACCGGCCCAATGTACTCGGCGCGCGGCCGGATCAGGCGATTGTCGTCCAGTTGCTCAATCACGTGCGCGGCCCAACCCGCGATGCGGCTCACCGCGAAGATCGGCGTATACAGATCGATATCGATGCCCAGCGTGGCATACGTTGAAGCCGAGTAGAAATCCACGTTGGCGTTCAGCTTCTTGTCCTGGTTAATGTAAAGTTCAATCGCCCTCGACATTTCATACCACTTGGGCTGGCCCGCGTCTTCTCCAAGCTGCTTGCTCATCTTCCTCAGGTGCGTGGCCCGCGGGTCTTCCGTCTTGTACACGCGGTGCCCAAATCCAGAGATCTTCTGCTTGGCCGCCAGCATGTTCCTCACGTACTCCACCGGATCGGCGCCCTGCTTGTCGATGGTCAGCAGCAGCCGCATCACGCCTTCGTTGGCGCCGCCGTGCAGCGGGCCCTTCAGCGCACCAATGGCGCCCGTAATTGCGGAGTGGATGTCGGAGAGGGTTGCGGCGATAACGCGAGCGGCGAAAGTCGAGGCATTCAGTTCGTGGTCGGCATGAAGAATAAGTGCGATATCCAAAGTTCGAGTGGCCGTCTCTGAAGGCTTCTCCCCGTTCAGCATCCACAGGAAATTCCCGGCGTGGGTCAGAGAGCGATCGGGCGGCACAATCTCTTTGCCTTTGCGCAGCCGGTCGTAAATCGCCACAATCATCGCAATCTGCGCGGTCAGGTTGTAGGCCTTGCGCACGTTCGCGTCGTGGGAGTTGTCTTTTTCGTCGGCATCGTAGAAGCTCAGCGCGGAAACCGACGTCCGCAGCACTTCCATCGGAGTGGCCGACGTGGGAAAGCTGCGCAGCATGTCGATCACGCGCTGATCCAGCGACCGCGCCAGCGCCAATTGCGCCTGGAACTCGCGCAAGGCCAGCGCATTCGGCAGGATTCCGTTCCACAGCAGGTACGTGCATTCTTCGAAAGTCGAGTGCTCGGCCAGCTCGTGAATGTCGATGCCGCGGTAGGAGAGAATTCCCGCGTCTCCGTCGATCCAGCAGATGCCGGAGTTTGCGGCAACAATTCCTTCCAGGCCCTTTCCCGCGACGGCAGTCGACATAGCCTTTGCTTCTCCCTTTATTTCGATGGCAGTTTGGCCGTTATGGTGGAGTTCCGGGCCACGGAATGTGCACCCGGTGCCAAAATATGCGGTAAAGATGTTTATAACGTAGCCGTTGCATCCTTGTCACGGAGGGTGGGACGCGTTCCGGTTCAGGCCGCCCTTCCTTGCCAATGTTTGCCGTGGCCCGTCCGCTTTCCAGCCGCCCGATTTATCCTGTAGATTCACCAACCGAACCGATTGGAAGTTCCGGCTTCTGC
>CAYOVE010000079.1:11821-12888 GCA_964407295.1 uncultured Occallatibacter sp. | reverse complement strand
GCCGGGCATGACTTCATGGGAAAAAGCCTCATTCGGAATCTTTCCTGCTTTCCTGTTGATTGTAAATCACCGGGGGCGGGCGCCAGATCGGAGCAGCCGGTCATGAACTCCGACGCCGGAGGCCCCAAATCGTTATCGCGGGAGGGAAAGCTGTGGACCTTTCTCGCGCCGCGGCAAGCGGTTAGGATGAGGCGTGGTTCAAGATAATCTGGCCTGGCAATCGAAGCTGGTGTTGCTTGCGGTGCTGCCTTTCGCAGCCACGGATCTGGTGCTTGCCTGCTTTGGGTGGGCAACGGCTTCCTCTGCCGTGGTGATCTGGACCGCGGGGTTAAGCGCGCTGCTGGGCCTCATCACGTGGAGGCTGCGGGCCGCCACCCCGGCGGCTGCGGCGACGGGAGCGGTGATCACCGCAGGCCTGATGTTCTCGTCCGTTGAATTCCCTTACCAGCCTTGGCATACGGCGCTCATCCCCGTACTTGCGGTTTCATTGCTGGCCTTTGCTGCCACGCGCGCCGGACGCCTGAAAAAGGAGCGGCTGGGCACTGCCGAGGCGCGGCGTGGAAGGTCGGCCGCGCAAGTTGCTGCCAATCTGGGCCTGGCCGCGCTGGTCGCGAGCCAGCCCGTCAGGATCTGGTTGTCGGATAGCCGCTGGCTTCCTCTCCGGGCTCACTCAGCAACGCTCATGCCGGCAATGGTCCTGGCCGCACTGGCTGAAGCCGCGGCAGATACGGTTTCGTCGGAAATAGGTCAGGTGCTCGGTGGACGGCCGCGAATGATCACCACTCTGCGGCAAGTGGAACCAGGCGCCGATGGCGCAATCAGCGCGGCTGGAACCCTCGCCGGAGTGCTTGCGGCGGCCATCGTTGCGGGTGCGGGAACCTGGGCGATGCGCGGCGACTGGTATCTCTTCACGCTGAGCTGCGCCGGCGCAATCTTCGGGCTCCTCTTTGACAGTCTGCTCGGAGCCACATTGGAGAGAAAGGGCTGGCTCAACAACGACGCAGTGAACTTCTTATCGACAGCCAGCGCGTCAGGGTTCGCGCTTCTTTCGCTGACTTTCTAATTCC
>CAYOVE010000079.1:0-11721 GCA_964407295.1 uncultured Occallatibacter sp. | reverse complement strand
TTATCGACAGCCAGCGCGTCAGGGTTCGCGCTTCTTTCGCTGACTTTCTAATTCCGCACGGCCCCGCCAGCTTGCTAACTCGCCAACACGCGCGCAGTGCGGCTAACTTGCCAGGAGCCAACTCCGGCAGCTCCGCCACCCGCTGCCTTCAATGCAGATGCAGCCGCCAGAACGTGTAGCTGACGATCTCGTGGGCAATGCGCTCGGCCTCAAGCGTTCTATCTTCAACCGCCGGCCGCGGGCGCGGCGACGTAAGCACGTCAAGCCCTTCGGCGGCGCAGACGGCGTGAATGCGGAACATGTGTGTGTCGTCGCTGACCACCACCAGCCTGTGCAGGCCGTTCACGCGGGCAATGACGGCGATGCGGCGGGCCGACTCTTCGGTGTTGCGGCTTTCGGTCTCGGCGATGATCGACTGCTCCGGAACACCCTTGCTGATTAGATAGCCGGCGCCAACCGATCCCTCGGTGAACTGGTCGCCCCCAGGGCCACCCAAAGTGATGATGAGCGGAGCGATGCCGCGATGGTAGAGCACGAGAGCGTGATCCAGTCGCGCGCGATAGACGGGCGAGGGCCGTCCGTCATACTCCGCCGCGCCCAAAACGCCGATCGCATCCGCCGGAGCCGCTTGATCCTGATGCGCGTAGCTCTCAATCTGAACGTAGACCCAACGGCACCACGCCAGAGCTCCCGCCAGCACGAGCACAGCAATCACGAGGATGAAGCGAAGGACCCAGTTTCGGCGCTTCGTCTTGGCTTCGCGCCCCATGTTCTCCATCTTACCCAGTCCAAGGAGAATCTCGGTCCGTGGTCCGTATTCCCTGATCTCTATTCCCTTGTAGCGCCGGCGTCCCCGCCGGCTGTTGTGCGGGCGTCCTCGCCCGCACTTCCGTTCTCTCGTTGCCTCGGTCCCTCGTTTTCTTGTTCCCTTGGTCCCTGCTTTTTCATCGCTGCAGGGTCATCACGATTTCGTGAGTGGGGATTGCGCCTTCGCGCAGAATCTCCCATCGGCCTTCGCCAAGGGTGAGATCGACAATCGTGGTCGGTTGCGAGCGGCCCGTCGGCCCGCCGTCGATAATCAACGGAATACGTTCGCCGATCTGGTCACGGACACAGCCGGCGCTCGTACACTCTGAGGCGCCCTGAAGATTGGCCGAGGTCGCCGTAATCGGTAGCCCGAGGCGCTCCACCACGGCGCGCGGAATCGCGGCATCCGGCACGCGCAACGCCACGTTGCCGGTGTTGGCTGTCGAGCGCAGCGGCAGCTTGGTTCCGGCGCGGACGATGATGGTCAACGGCCCGGGCCAGAAGCGGTCCGCAAGCTTGTCGAGCTGGGGATCGGTGTCGCGCGCCAGTTCGTAAGCCTGCGACAGGCCCGAAATCAGCAACGAGAGCGGCTTGTGCTTCTGGCGGGTCTTGATCTGGTAAATCTGCTCAACGGCGGCCAGGTTCACCGGATCCACTGCCAGGCCGTAAAAAGTATCGGTCGGCAGGGCGACAACACCCCCCTTGCGCAGGCAGGAGACGATGTAATCGATCCGGTCCGGTTGGGGTTCATCGGGATGGACGCGCAATATCTCCGCGGACAAGAAGACCTACCTGAGTTCCCGAATAAAAGGAGTGTCTACAGATTCGGAAACTAACACAGCACTAGCCGTGGTGCAAGTTTCGAGATTCGCGCACAAGTATTCGGGGCCGCTAAAACGCCGTAGAATCGGCTTGAGCAGAGAGGTCGCCGATTGATGCCAGTCCGTGCGGTGGAGAGCAAGCAGAATGCGCGCCTCAAGGAACTTCGCAAAGCGCTGAGCGCGCCGGGCTGCGGCGCTGACGCGCTCATCGGAATCGAAGGCCCGAACCTCATCGAGGAAGCTCTGCGCGCAGGCTTGCGCCTGAAAACCATCTTCGTCGCGCAGGGAGCGGAGCGGCTGCTGGATAAGCTCCAGGTGAAGCGGGACGTCGAGGTTCTCCAACTGCCGAAGAAGCTCCTCGACCACGCCCTCGCCACCGAATCTCCGCAGCCCATTGCCGCGCTTATTGACCCGCCTAAGTGGAGTTGGGAACAATTGCTCGGCTCGCACCGAAATTCGATGGCCCTGGTCATCGTCCTCGCCGGCCTTCAGGATCCCGGCAACATGGGCACAATTCTGCGCTCCGCAGAGGCATTCGGCGCGACCGGCGTCGTCAGCCTGCCCGGAACCGTGAGCGCGTGGAATGCGAAAGCAGTGCGCGCATCCGCGGGCAGCATTTTTCGTGTACCGCTTATCACAGCGAGTATCGAGGGGTGCATCGAACGGC
Organism: uncultured Occallatibacter sp.; assembly: GCA_964407295.1. Classification (GTDB taxonomy): domain Bacteria; phylum Acidobacteriota; class Terriglobia; order Terriglobales; family Acidobacteriaceae; genus Telmatobacter. The sequence goes on along the minus strand of CAYOVE010000079.1, from coordinate 9,426 downwards.
TTCGTGAGGCCGGCCTGAAGATATTCGCGACGACCTCCAGCGGAAAAAACTCGATCGATCTGGCGAAACTGAATAGCCCCGTCGCTCTCATCATCGGCAACGAAGGTAACGGCATCCCCGGCGCTCTTGCCGCCCGCGCTCACGGCACCATTACGATTCCCTGCCCCGGCTCTGTCGAAAGCCTGAACGCCGCCGTTGCCGCCAGCGTGCTGCTCTATGAAGCTTCGCAACAGCGCTCGAGCAAGCTTTCCGGCAACCCAAAACACTCCTCCAAAGCGTCGAACCGCGGAGCGGGGGGCGTGCGATGAACCTCTTCGATGAATTGCCTGCCGATCAGTCTCGGCCCTCATCCAAAGGATCAAACCGTGGAACGGCGCCGCTGGCCGAGCGCATGCGGCCGCGCTCGCTCGACGAACTGGTTGGCCAGGAGCATCTCGTCGGCCCCGGCAAGCCCCTGCGCGTGCAGATCGAACACGACGATGCCAGTTCGATGATCTTCTGGGGTCCGCCGGGCGTCGGCAAAACCACGCTGGCCAAAATCATCGCCGAATCCACCAAAGCCAGCTTCATCGAGTTCTCCGCAGTCACCAGCGGCATCAAGGAGATCAAACAGGTGATGGTCACCGCGGCCAAAGCCTCGCAGTTGCACTCGCGCACCATTCTCTTCGTCGACGAGATTCATCGTTTCAACAAGGCTCAGCAGGACGCGTTTCTTCCCTACGTGGAGCGCGGCACCATCCGGCTCATCGGCGCGACCACCGAGAATCCTTCGTTTGAAATTATTTCGGCGCTCCTCTCGCGCTGCCGCGTCTACGTGCTTGAGCCGCTGAAAGACGAGCAGATCGCGACTCTGCTGCGTCGTGCGCTGGCCGACAACGACCGTGGCCTCGGCGCCATGCAGCTCACCGCGGACGACGATGCACTGGAGCTCATGGCCGGCTACTCGAGCGGCGACGTCCGCAACGCCTACAACACGCTCGAAGTCGCCGCGCAGCTTGCCACGGCCGACGGTAGCAAGCACATCACGAAAGCCGTTGCGACTGAAGCCGCGCAGCGCCGCGTGCTCATGTACGACAAGGCCGGCGAGGAGCACTACAACCTGATCTCCGCGCTGCACAAGAGCGTGCGCAACTCCGATCCCGACGCGGCGCTTTATTGGCTGGGACGCATGTTCGCCGGCGGCGAAGATCCGCTCTATCTCGCGCGGCGTATTGTGCGCATGGCCGTCGAAGACATCGGACTGGCCGCACCCGAGGCGCTGCATTTATGTCTTTCCGCGAAGGAAACGTACGATTTTCTCGGCTCTCCTGAAGGCGACCTGGCGCTGGCCGAGGCCGTCGTCTATTTGGCGTTGGCACCAAAGTCGAACGCCGTTTACACGGCTTTCGGCGCAGTGCAGGACGACATTGAGCACACCCGCCAGGAGCCGGTGCCGCTGCACCTGCGCAATGCGCCGACGAAGCTGATGAAGGAGCTGGGCTACGCCGAAGGCTACCGCTACGCGCACGAAGAGGAAGGCAAAGTCGCCGACATGGATTGCCTGCCCGACTCACTCAAAGGCCGCACCTACTACCACCCCACGCAGGAAGGCCGCGAAAAGCAGTTGGCCGCGCGCATGGAAGAGATTCGCCGCATCAGGACTGCGAAGCGAAATCATCGGTAAACACCCAACGCAGGCGAGAGTCAGCCCAGCCTATTCCCTATTCCCTATTCCCTGTTCCCTGTTCCCTGCTCCCTGCTCCCTGCTTTTAGTCTTCCCGCTTCGGTGTGTTGTTCCTCTTCGCGTCCCCGGTTTCCTTTTTCTCGTCTGACCCCGTGGAGTCGGCGATGGTAACGGTTCCCAGCGAGTCGTTGACCATCTCATCGTCAATAAGGTCCTCATCCTTTTTGTCTTCCGTTTGGCCACCGGGCAGCTCGTGCGTCGACTTCGTTTCTCCGCTCATTGCTCCTCCTCGGGGATTAGATGCCTGCAGCGAAGATGCGGCGAGAGCAATCGTGAAACTACACTCGGCCGCCAACTTGCTGACTCGCCAACTCGCTAACTCGCTACGGGTTTGACGCCGAGGGCGCAGACTGCGATCCAACGCGCGGCAATTGCGCAATCGCGTCCGTCACGATCCCCGGCGTCAGCACCTGCGGCAAGAGCTGCGGTGCGCTCTGCCCCGGCGTGTAAAGCGCGTACACCGGCACGCCGCTGCGCCCTAGGTCAGTCAGCGCCTGCGTAATCGCCGGATCCTCGCGCGTCCAGTCGGCGCGAAAGAGGGCAACGTTAGCGGCAGCAAATGCCTGCACAACCTCGGGCCGGTCGAGAGCCACGCGCTCGTTCACCTGGCAGCTCAAACACCAGCTCGCGGTGAAATCGACAAAGACCGGCTGGCCTGCGGCGAGATCGTGCTGAACGGCGTCGGCGGACCAAGGCTGCCATGTGCTTGCCGCAGCTGCGTCTCCGGGCGACGGCTGCCCCGAATTTGGCGCGGCGGCGAACTCTTTCGGCGCAACAAAACAGACGGCAACAACGACGAGCAAGATGAGCACGGCGAAAGTTGTCGCCCATCGCTTTGCCGGCCAGCGGCCCAGAAACCAACCCGCGATCGCCAGCAGCAGAAACTCCGACAACAGCGCAAGAAGTAGTCCTGCTCCATAGGCTCCGGCAATCACCCACGCCAGCCAGATCACGGTTCCAAATATCGGCACCGAAACGGCCTGCTTCAGAATCTCCATCCACGCGCCGGGCTTCGGCAGCATCCGGGTCCAAGCCGGTTGCAGCGTGAGCGCGACGTACGGCGCGGCGAGCCCAAGGGCAAGCGCCGTGAAGACAGCGAATGTGACCGCAGCGGGTTGGGCAAGCGCATACCCGATCGCCGCGCCCATAAACGGCGCGGTGCACGGCGTCGCCACAACAACCGCCAGCACTCCCGTGAAGAAACTCCCCGCATAGCCTTGTTTCGCCGCCAGTGAGCCGCCCGCGCTCGTAAGCGTCAAGCCAATTTCAAATTGCCCCGCGAGCGAAAGCCCGAGAAAGAACAGCAGCGCGGCCATCAGCGATAGAAAAACCGGCGACTGGAACTGGAATCCCCATCCGAGCGTTGCGCCTGCCGCGCGTAAGCCGAGCAGCAACGCCACAAGCGCCCAGAACGATACGAGTATTCCGGCCGTGTAAACAAAACCATGCGCGCGTAGGTTGTGCTTTTCCTCGTTGCCGGAGTTGACCAGCGCCAGGCCTTTCAGAAAGAGCACCGGAAAGACGCAGGGCATGAGGTTCAGCAACAGTCCGCCCAGGAATGCGAGGCCGGCAATGCGCGCCATCGCGGCAAATGAAAACGCCTGCGCAGGAGCGGGCGCCGCAACGACTCCCGGCAGCGCTGCAATCTCGTAATTCCGGCCGCCGCTCAGCTCGAGCACACCTTTCAGCTGCGTCGGATTTGCCGTCAGGCTTGCGTCCTTCTTAAGATCCAGAATCAGCCCCGCCGCCGTCGGCGTGACGGTTTGCGGCGCGGGATTGTCGACAATGCTCTGGTCTGCAGGAAAAAACTCGGCTTGCGCTTCGCTCTGGCCGGTCGTCACAGCGAGCCGGAAGCCGCCTGGCGTTGCCTGGAAGACGGCCGTATCGCCCGAAGGTAAAGGTTCCGGCAGCCGGTCGGCGAGCCGCAGCCATAGATCGTGATCGGGACCGTCGTACAAACTCAGATCGCTTGGCGCGGGCGATAGAACATCCACTTCTTCTTTCAGCTCCGCCTTGCCGGGAATGCAAACCTCGCGGCAAACCAGCCAGTTCACCTTCGCATCGAGCGTCTCCGTGCTGCCCGGCGTCAATCCTGCCGACAAAATGTTGAAGGGCAACAAAACTTCATTCTCGTAGCCATAGTCCATCAGCGGACCCAGCGGCAGCCGCTCGGGCGCCGGAAACTCGAGCGCTGTGGCAGTGATTCCCTTCGGCAGAGCCCAGATGATTTGCGGCGGCTCGCCCGAGTCTCCCGGATTCGACCAATAGACATGCCAGCCCGGCTCCAGCTTGAAGTACAAGCCGGCCTGCGTGATCCCTCCCTTCGTCGGCAAGTGTGGGATGGGAAAAACCAGCTGCGCATGGACGTGCGGCGCGTCGGCGGAATTCGACTCAGCCGCTGCCGGCAGCTCTGCGGCAAATAAACACAAGAGCCCGGCGATGATAGAGAAACGGCGCATGACTGGTAAGAGTCCAGGCTACAAGCAGTTGGATTCAGTGTAATGGACGAAAGTCGCAAAGCATCGTAAACAACCACGCTGCGGCTGCGCACCGCCGACTTGCCGACCTGTTAGCACGCTGGCTCGCTGGCCCTTTTCGCATGCTCGCGATAGATGCAGTCGTTCTGCACGCACTTCACTCCGGCTTCCCAGGCGCGAGCAACAGCTTCGTCGTGAATCACTTCGTCTTGCAGCCACAGATAAGGAATCCGCAGGCGAATCACGTCGTCGACGATCGGCGGAACGTTCTCTGACGCTCGAAACACATCAACGAGATCGATTCCCTTCCCCGTCTGCTCTCGGGCTGCCTCGTCCGCCGCGTCAAGGTCCGCGTAGCACGGCCCTCCCAACGCCTCAGTCAGCGCGGGGTTGACTGGGTATACCTGAAAGCCAGTTTCGGCAAGGTAGCGGCCGATGTTGTGGCTGGCGCGCCAGGGCTTGTCGCTCATGCCGACAATCGCAATCGTCTTCGCGTTGCGCAGCATCTCGTCGATGACTTTAGGATCGTTGCTCATGATTCTTTCCCAGAGTGAGCCGTTGTCAGAGAATCGATGGCCCCAAACCGGCGAACGCTCACCGCGGCGCGAACCGGGCTGACGGCTGAGGGCTGACGGCTGAAAGCTCCCCGTTCGCGAGTGCCTCTATACATCCATCTCATCCTCAGCACTCGCCGCTACCGCCGTCCCTCGCCGTTTGGCCAGCAGATATCCGCGCAGAAACGGCTCGAGGTACCCGTCGAGCACCTTATCTACATCACCAACCTCAACTTTCGTGCGATGATCCTTGGCCATGCGATACGGCTGCAGCACATACGAGCGAATCTGCGACCCAAAATTGATTTCAAGCTTGGAGTCTTCGAGCTTCTTTGAAATAGCCCGCTTCTTTTCAAGCTCGTATTCGTAGAGGCGCGATCGCAGCATCTTCATCGCCTTCTCGCGGTTCTTGTGCTGCGAGCGCTCGTTCTGGCACTGCACCACAATCCCCGTCGGCAGATGCGTCATGCGCACGGCGGAGTCGGTCGTGTTCACGTGCTGGCCGCCCTTGCCGCCGGAACGATACGTGTCGATCCGCAGGTCTTCAAGTTTCAAATCAACATGGATCGTCTCGTCGATCTCCGGCGAAACGTAGACCGAGGCAAACGAAGTATGGCGCCGCTTGGCGGAGTCAAACGGCGAGATGCGCACCAGACGGTGAACTCCGCTTTCCCCGGCAAGCTGGCCGAACGCATTTTCTCCAATGATCGTGAAGGTTGCGGACTTGATGCCCGCCTCTTCGCCGTCCTGGTAGTCGTTCATCTCGGTTTTAAAGCCCTGCTGCTCGGCCCAGCGCAGATACATGCGCAGCAGCATCTCCGCCCAGTCCTGGCTCTCAGTGCCGCCCGCGCCGGGATGCACCGTCACAATCGCGTTCAGCCCGTCGGCCTCGCCGGAAAGCATGGTGCGGGCCTCGAGGTCTTCGGCGAAGGTCCCCAGCTCCTTGATGCTCTTCTCCAAATCCAGAAGTACATCTTCGCCCTCGCGCCCCAGCTCGAAGTACGCGTCGATGTCGCCGGTGCGCCGGACAAGCTCGTCGTCGTCGCGAACCAGGCTTTCAAGCCGCTTGCGGTCGCGCATCAACGGCTTCGACGCTGTGGGATCGGACCACAACGCCGGATTGGCGAGCTTGGTTTCTATTTCTGAGAGTTCCCTGCGGATGCGGGCAGGGTCAAAGATACTCCCGCAGGTCGCGCACTTGATTGCGCACGGGAGCGTAAGCGAATTCGAGATCGTTCAGTGACATTCTGCTCTTATGACCTGGCTTTGATTTTGAACTTGTGGAGCGCTATTCCACAGGTTTCAGAGTATCACTTTGCTTCAGTACGATTCGCGCAGTTCATCCAATCGGATTCTTTTCTTCCTATTTCGAAGTTTCAATTTGGCGACGGATCGTAGATGTTCCCAACGCTTTGCCTCTTCGATGCTCTTTGGTACTCCGTAATAGCCATTTCGATACAGGTCTGCCAGCAGGTGCCTCGCAGCCCAATCTCCCTGCATGGCTGCGCGATGAATCCAATGGAGCCCCCCGTCTACATCGGCATCTGTTCCCTCGCCCAGGATGCACATAAATCCCAAGTTGTATTGGGCATCGCGGTGACCGCGCTCAGCTGCGCGTCGATACCAATAAAGACCGCGGGCAGGGTCCTTTGGTCCGGTCCAATCGCCGGTTGCGTAAAGCGCGCCCAGATCGCGCTGCGCTCCGCGGCTTCCCAGTTCGGCCGCTCTCATAAGGAGTTCGTCAGCCTCGCGGCCCTCCCCACGGCCTCCCCTGGTCATCCAATACATGGCATCAGCATGACCGGCCTGGGCCGCCTCTTGAAGGTATTTGCGCGCACGATCGTTTACGCAGTCCGGTGCGCTCATGTACCACAAAATCAAAAAACCGAAACATGCCTTCGCATCCAAATCGCCCTGATCAAGCAAGGGTTGCCAAACCTTTTGAATTGCACGCCAGCCGTAACGATCCCTTGCGAGCAGACGCTCACATAGAGTCAGAAGCCGTTCTTTCTGCGATACGTCCATCCTTGGATCAAGCCCCGTCCCTGATGATTCCTGAACTTGGAGAAGCTCTACTGCCCGCGACTCTCATTCCCGACCAGCCGACGACCGCTAACGAAACGATGGCACACAGCCACCCAAACACATCCCCATGAGTCGTGTAGAACGTGATGCCATCGCGGAAGCCGAACTCCGCGGGCAAAGCATCCACCTGGTGCCGCGGAATGCTCTCGCGCACCCGGCCGTACGGATCGATCACAGCCGTAACCCCGGTGTTGGTATCGCGCAACAGCCATCGGCGATTCTCCACCGCGCGCATGCGAGCCATGTTCAAGTGCTGCCAGGGCGCGCTGGTGTCGCCGTACCATCCGTCGTCACTGATGTTGACGAGCACTTCTGCGCCATTGCGCGCAAGCTGTCGAACCTCGTCCGCGAAAACTGCTTCATAGCAGATGAAGACGCCATAGCGATGCCGCCCGCCGTTTTGCGTATCGAGCAGAAAGACCCTGTGGTCAGTACCACGCGTGAATGACGAAACGCGCCCCGTCAGTTTGTGCGCAAACGTAAGCAGGTTCTGGAATGGGATGTATTCGCCGAACGGGACAAGGTGAATCTTGTCGTAGCGGCCGGCCGGCTTCCCCTCTGTGTCGAAGATGAACGCGGAGTTGTATTCGTTCCAGGCATTCTCTTCTCGCGAGAAATCCACGCCGATTCCTCCGACCACGAGCGGCGCTTGCGTGGCCAGAGCGATCGAACGCATGGCAAGTTTGAAGCTGACGTCGTCTTCGATAAAGGGCGCGGGGGACTCCGGCCAAACAACCAGATCGGGATGCGTGGGATAGGGCGGGCAGATGATTTCGCCGGTGGGCGCCCCAGTCTGCGGAATACCGGCGATATACGTCTTGCATTCCTCTTCTGCCAGGCGCGTGAATTCGGCGATGTGACGGTCCCACTCCGGGCCCGGCCAGTTGTTGCCCGCGCCCACATCCAGATTCGGTTGAATAAGGACTGCGGTCGCGGTGGGCTCTGTGTTCGGAGCCGGAACAAAGACGCCGGCATAACCGGAGATAAGCAGAACAGCGCCGCAAACCGCCCAGCCCCAGCGGCCCGCAAAGCGCCTTTTGGACCTGCGCTCGACGATCAATCCACCTGCAAGCAGCGCGTTCACCGCGACCAGGACGAAGGTGATTCCGTAAGTGCCAGTGAACGGCGCCAGTTGATTGATCAGAGCGTTATCGATCTGCGAGTAGCCAAGTTGATCCCATGGAACGCTGGTGATGCGCGCAGCAGCAAGGTCGAGGCCGGTCCAAAGGAACGGCGCAACGGTAAGAGCCATGCGCGTGGAACCCGTCGCCCGCCGAACCACCGCAAGCCCCAGCCCGAACAGGCCAAAATAAAGTCCGAGCACCAAACTGAATCCCAGCGTCAGTAACTCCGGCGCCAAAGGCGGCATGTCGCCGTAGTGCATCATCGTGTCGCGAATCCAGTAGCAATTGCCCACGTACCAGAGCACGCCGCAGAGATAAGAGATCAGGAACGCGCGGCGCAGCGGTTGCCGCTGCTCCGGTTCCATGTCAGAGAGCAGCGCCCAAAGCAGCGGAACCAGCGCAAACCACGCAAACACAGAGCGCCATGGAGGCAGCGGCCCGGCGAACGGGAAGGGCAACTCGAGCAAGCCCGCGGAAAGCCCCGCAGCGGCCCACGGTCTCCATCTCCGAACCAAAAAAGACGATTGCATACTGCGGCGAGTGTAAAACATTCGGGTTGCGATAGAATCTACCCATGATCCTGGCCGTCGCAGCAATCCGCGTGCTGGAAGCGATGTTCTTCTTGGGGATGATCGGGTCGGCGGTCGTCGTGCTGATCAGCTTCGTCGAAGACGGCAAAGAGCTTTTCGGCAAAGACTGAATCCCTCGAACATGAGCCGTTGACTCTGGCCTTCGTCCGGCCAGCGAATCCAATTGGACCAAAACCGTCCGCGCGAAGATTCCGGCCGCCCGCTTCAATCGTAAGCTTCTGGATTCAAAGACTTGCTCTGCTGCTTGCCGCCGCCTTCGATCGCGCGGAAGCGCGCTAAATCCGCGTGGCGATCAGCGAATCTTTATTTCTCATTGACACTGCGTTGATTGAAAATTAGACTCGTCGCAGAGCGGTGGTTTCGCTCAAACGATTCTAACCACCGGCTGCGCCTCGCCGGACCCTTCGCGATGGCCTCTACTCGAACGACCGTAGCCCCTCCGACTGACCGTGTGCGACTCATCGTCGCCTCGTCGGTGATGCTCACGTTCATCTCCTTCTGGCGCGCTGCCGCCATCGTCCTCAATGATCTGGGCTCCTCCGCTTTCTACGCCGGCGGCATCGCCGAACAGGCGGTGGGCGCCGCCGCTCCGTGGTTCATCCTCGGCATCATGCTGTTCAGCTTCGCCGTGCGCGCGGTGTATGTCGAGAGCTGCTCCATGTTCACCCGCGGCGGCGTTTACCGCGTGGTCAAGGAAGCCCTCGGCGGCGGATTCGCCAAGCTTAGCGTTTCCGCGCTGATGTTCGACTACATTCTTACCGGGCCGATCTCCGGCGTCTCTGCCGGCCAATACATCACCGGCATGGTCAACGAGCTCATGACCGTGGCCAATCAAGCGCACTGGCTGCCGCCGGCAATGATGAATGCGCACGG
>CAYOVE010000078.1:0-12966 GCA_964407295.1 uncultured Occallatibacter sp. | reverse complement strand
AGAAGTTTGCGCCGAGAGTGAGGTTGCCGAACTCAGGCGAGGCCATGACGCGCCAATATGCGCCGCCGGTGCCGTCGACGCGGGTGTTGGAGCGCGTGTGGTAGCCAGTGAGGTATTGGCCGGAGCCGGAGAAGTAGAAGCCTGATTCGGCGTCGCCGTGGGCGACCTGAACGGTGCCCTGGTTGGCGACGACTCCGCCCCAGATTTGGCCCTGCGTGGAGAGCGTGTTGCCGGCGGGATCGCGCAGGCCGGCGTAGGAGAGCTGCGAATCTTTCTCTGAGTCGCGGACCAGGCTGATGGTGACGGGACCGCCGTTGGGGTTCCATTGAAAGCGCCCGGTGACGGTGGAGACGAGGAAGTCGAAGGGCGTGGAGCCGCCGGCGATGGTGAGATGCGGGAAGGTGAGCTGCAACTCGCCGCCGAGGCCGAAGGCGTTTTGCTGCGCCGGGGGAATAAGCGCGCTGATCGTGGGTGAGGTGCAGGGCGTGAAGTTCTGGCCGGCGGTGTAGGTGCCGATGGGCTCGGGAATGGCGATAAGACAGGTGGCGCCGGATTGGGATTCGAGGACCGATGTGGTGGCGGTGCCGTCGGCCTGGCCGGAATCGAGAAAGACGGGGCGGGCGATGGCGGTGATTCGCGCGTGGACGCCGAGCGGGGCCGAGGCCTCGAAGGGCGACTCGATGGCGGCGAGTTGCGAGTAGCCGGGAGCGCCGCTGCGGTAGTTGAGCAGCGAAGTGCCGCCGAGCCAGCCGCTGTAGCCGCTCTCGATGGCCTGAAGCTGCTGCTCGGCCAGATCGCGCGGGCTGGGCGGAGCAGCCTGGCGCTGAATGCGAATCCAGGGGCCACGGAGCGGCGGAAGATTTTGCTGCTGGAGATCCTGGTCGGAGGCGCCGGGGTTGGTATTGGATCCGGGTTGCGTTTGGGATTCGGCGGGCGCGGTGGATGGAGACGTTTCGGGCGTGGCGCCGTTTTCAGTCGTGCCGAGGGGAGCGTTGCCGAGAGTTTGCGTGGGCTGCGCGGATTCGGCAGCGGGTTGAGCAACGGGTTTGCGCGGGCGCTTGCGAGGCTTGCCGTTCGGCTCGACTGTAAGGATGGGCGCGGCTTTAGGTGTGGGCTTGGCCGGCAGGCAAGCCGGCACGGTGGTCTGGCAAGCGGCGGAAGGAGCCGACTGTTGCGCCGGAGTTTGCGGCGCGGGCTGCTGTTGCTGCGGTGCGGAGTAAGCGCCGGAGGCTGCGTCCTGCGCGGAAGGCGTGTTCTGCGCAACGGTGTCGACGCCGTGATCGGCGTGAGAAGAGGATTTCGGCGCGGCGGCGACGGGAGGTACGGGTGTCTGCGCGGTCGCTTGGGCGGGCGTGGCGTTGGACGGAGCGAACGCGGCGGCTGGAGCAGCAGGCGGCGTAGTGGGCGCGTTGGCTTGCGCAGGCGCTGTGTTTGGGGTCTCCGCAGGGGACATGGCGTTGGGAATGGAGTGAATGAGCGCGGCGGAGCTTTGCGCGGACTGGTTGTCAGGTTGGGCGGCGAAGCGGGCCCGAGCCTGAGCGGCGAGCACGTTCATGGGTTCGGGGCTGATGCGGAGATCGTCAGGCGGTGAAGTAGGCGCAGGCGCCGACGCGTCCAGTGTTGGCTGAGTTGAAGCGGCGATCCCGGTTTCGACATCCACGTCGGTTCGACCGACGGAACTCATGTTCGCTTCGGTGGGCGGGAGTTGGACGCGACTGGTGAACGACGGAGACTGCGCGTTGGAGGGATTGTCGTTGCGAGCGTTGCGCGGCGAGACGAAGACAGGCGGCGTGGGGGGCTGAGTTCCCTGCCCTGCCGATTCATCGCGGGCGGCAAATGGGAGCGGCAGCGGACTGTTGGAGGGCGCGGTGGCTGTTTCAGTTGCGGAGGGTAACGGAGGAACAGAAGCCTGCGGCGACTGCGACTTGTAGGAGGGAAGCGGCGCGAGTTGATCAGGAGATGGCTCGACGCTGAGTCCCGGATCGAGATTTGGATTGAGAAGGCGTTCGATGTCGCCGGGATTCGATCCCGAACTTGAAGGGTATGAGGCATTGCCGCCGGGATTGTTGATGGACGAACCCGGAGGCGCGGCGGCGATAGCGGCGCGCCAGAACTGCGCAGCGCGTTGCTTGTTGCCGCGGGCCTGCTCAAAGCGGGCAGCGAGCGAAAGGACGTTGGGGTCGGAGGGAAAGCGGTCGAGCGCGGCGCGGAGCCAGATTTCGGCCTGGGCCATGTCCTTGGCGGAGATGGCAGACCATATGGCTCCCTGAAAATCGCCCGATGCAGCCTGATCCATGGGGAGGGATTTGTAGAGGGCGAGCGCGTCTTGCGCGCGGCCGATGCGCGCATGGGCTCCGGCGAGTGCGAAGCGAATGTCGAGATTCGCGGGATAGGATTGCGCGGCGGCTTCGAGAATCTGGATGGCGTGGGAAGGTTGGCTGGCGGCGAGATCCTGATTGGCGCGGCGGACGGCCCAGTTGGCCCAGAGGGTTTGGAGTTGATGACGCTGGTCGGCGGCGAGGTCAGTGCGCGCGTCGAGTGCGATGAGGAGCGGATAAAGCGCGGCGTCGCTATGGAGGTTGTAGAGCAGCCAGGCGTGCTGGATTTCAAGAGCGGCGGGGACGGCGGCGCGGTGAAGGAGATAGAAAGTTTCGACACGATGGACGTAGGCGTTGGCGTGAGGCTCATCGCCCACGGCAACATAGAGGCTGGCGATGGCCTGTACCCATTCGATGTCGGCCTCGAGGAGTTGGCGCGGCTCGGCGGGGATTTTGTTGAGCTCGCCGAGAGCTTCAGCGTTGCGATTGGCGGCCATGAGGGAAAAAACGAGACCCTTCCACGCGTCGGAGGCAAGCGAGTGCGGAGGGTTGAGCGTGAGATCGGGCGGAGCAGCGAGATCGGAGGAGGATTGGACGGCGGCGAGCGGAGAGAAATCGCTGCGAATGGAGGCGCGCCAATTCGCGATGTGGGTAAAGGTAAAAGTGGCGGGGGTGAAACTCGGATCGAAGTGTGCGGGCGAGGACGCCCGCACGACAGCCGGTCTGGAGACCGGCGCTACAAAAGCAGAGTGAGCCGGCGCTCGATTGCGCGGCGAGCGATCGGATTCGATGAAGGATTGCGGGGGTGGGGGTGGCAGATCGTGCGAGTCGGGCTGCGTGTTGACGGGAGATGGAGCCTGCGAGGCCGGCTGCGATTGCGGAAGCACGACGGGCGCGGCGCCTTCATCGGGATCGGGACCGTAGGCGGGAAGAGGCGGCAGCTTGGTGGTTTTGTCGAAAGGCGTTTCGTCCGGATCAAGGAGGCGTTGGAGATCGGCGGCGGTGACGACGCGATGCGGTTGAGTATCGGTATCGGAATAGTCGAGCACATGGGCGAGACGATCGGCAGGAGAAACAGCGGGCATGGCAGCGATGGAGGCGCGATAGTAGTCGGCGGCGCGCTCATTGTCTCCGCGAGCCTGTTCGTAACGCGCGGCGAGCGAAAGGATGGCGGGATCGCGGGGGAAACGCTCAAGCGCCTGACGGAGCCAGAGCTCAGCCTGATTTTTGTCGTTGTCGGCGAGGGCTGCGCCGACGGCTCCCTCGAAGTCGCCGGCTGATGCGTCCTGCATGGGAATGGTTCTGTAGATGGCGAGAGCTTCTTTCGCGCGGCCAACGCGTGCATATCCGCCGGCAACGGCTTTGGTGACGGTGAGGTTGTTGGGGAAGGCTTGCGATGCGGCGTCAAGAATATCGACGGCGCGGCGAGCGTTGCCGTTTTCCATTGCAGCAGCAGCGCGGCGCACACTCCATTCAGCCCAGATGTTCTGCACGGTCTGGCGCTGGGCGAGTGTCAGATCGCCGCGGCCGCCGATGCGCATGAGCGAAGCGTAAAGTGCGCGGTCGTTGCCAATGTTGTAAAGCAGCCAGGCGTTCTGAATGTCGATGGCGGGCGGCGGCTGCTGCTTGAGCCTGGAGTAGTACGCGAGGACACGATCCATGTAAGCGACGGCGGTGTTGATATCGCTTGTGGCGGCGTAGAGGCCGGCTTCAGTCTGGATAAAGTCGATGTCGGATTCAAGCTGGCTGCGAACGGGCGTGGGAATTTGCGTGAGTTGCTGAAGCGCCTGCGAGTTACGGTTGGTGGCGGCGAGCGTGGAGATGAGACCCTTCCATGCGGCAGCGTTATCGCGGTGCGCAGCGAGGACCTGCTGGTAGATGGCGAAAGCCTGATCGGTGTTGCCGCGCTCGAGATCGATGGCTGCAAGTTGCAATACGAGGGCGATGGAGGGCTGATGGCCTGCGGCGATCTCAAGTTTCTCGGCGCGCTCGAGCATTCCCTGAGCCACGTCAAGTTGATTTGCCTGCTGATAAATGGCGCCGAGCTCGGCGAGGAAGCCGGGATCGCCGAGAGCGGCTTCGTAAGTGGCGGCGGGAATGCGTTGGACGTCACTGATGGCTTGCGCGTCCTGGCCCAGCTCGTGATGCGCGCTGACGAGACCCATCCAGGCAGAGATGTTTGCTGGGTCGGCACTGACGACTTGTTCATAGAGCGCGATGGCCTGGGAGAATCGCTTCGCCTCCATGAGAATTCCTGCGTATTGGAGCTTCGTGTCGTTTTTAAGCGTGCTGCCGTTGCCAGGAAACGGGAGAGCGAGGGCGAGCGAGAGAGTGCGCTCGGCGTCGGCGGTGCGCCCTCCAGCCTGATAAATTGCGGCAAGAGTGCGAAGGTACTCGGGATCTTTTTCGAGCGCGACGCGGACGCTCGGCGGGAAGCGGGCAACGATGGCGAGGGCCTGATCGTTTTGATCGGCGCGCGCATCGGCGAGGAAGAGGCCGCGCCAGCCGTCGAACGAAGTAGGCTGGACCTTGATGAGGAGCTCGTAGACCGAGGCGGCGGTGGTGTACTGCTGCTCCCTGATGTAAAGGCCGGCGAGACCGTTGAGGGCCGCGGAGTTGCGGGGGTCGATGGCGAGCGCGGCGCGGAATTTCTGGTCGGCGACGTCGAACTGATTCTGGCTGAAAGCCTGCGTGGCCTGGTTCATGATGAGCCAGAAACGTGAGTTGGCTAGAGCATCTTCAACGATTTTTGTTCTGTATCCGTTTTGCTCGGCTTGCGTGAAGTAGGTGATGGCGGAGGCGAAGTCCTGCTGGCGCATCCGCAGGAAGCCCATTCCGGCGGCGGCGCGGTTGTTGGTTGGATCTTTCTGGAGGAGCGCAGTGAAGAGCTGGTTGGCCTCATCGAGGTGGCCGGCGTTGAGAGCCGCGAAGGCAGCGCGCTCGGCAGGAGTGCGTGCGATCCCCGAGTTCAATTGCGCCAGTTTTTTCTGGTTTTGGATGAGGGCAGAGGTGAGTTCAGTGTCGCTGGGGTGGGACTTGAGATATTCGCGGAGCTCTGCGGCGGAGGCGGGATTCGCGGAGTCCCAGATGAGCGCCTGGCGCAACGCGGACTGCGCGCCAGGATCGGAAGGATGTGTCTGCAAGATGCGCATGCCTTCAGCGCGGGTGTGCTGATCGTACGTGAGCATGACGCCGAGCGCGACGGCGTAGCGCGGGTCGGTTGGATTGCGGTCGGCCAGAGCGCGCATGCCGGCGATTGCCTGCTGCTTGCCGCTTACGACGCCGTAGAGCGTTTGATAGTAGGCAAGCGCAATGTCGCCATTGGGAGGCTGATCGCCATAAAGTTGGCGATAAATGTGCATGGCGTCATCGTTGCGACCCTGGCGCGTGAGCTCACCAGCCTGACGAAGCTGCTCACTCTCCTGGCTCGAGCTCGACATCGATTGAATGCGGGCGATTTCGGGGTCGTTGGGATTGATGGCGCGCAAACGATCGAGGGCCTGATTGGCAAGCGCGTCGGAGCCGATGAGTTTGTAATCTTTGGCAAGGCCAGCGAGAGCGCTGATGTTTCGAGGGTCAGAGAGAAGAATCTGCTGCCAGAGCTGGATGGCCATGTCGGGCCGTCCGCGCGATTCGAGTGCGAGTGCTTTTTGAGCGATGCTGGCGCGAGCAGCTTCAGTGGAGCCGGCGACGGAGGAGTTTTGAGCGTGGGCTAGTGGGAGCGTCAGCACGAGGCAGGCCGCACCGATCAAACCCGCTTTCCAAACTCCCCAAGCCACCCTCATTCGCGTTTCCATTCTACGTTTTATTCTCTGCGCGGACCATCACGAAATCGAGCCGTTAGCTATTAGCTTTTAGCTATTTGCGCGATTTGCGAAGGCCGGAGTGAGACGGACTGGAAATAGGTGTGGAAAAGAAGGCAGAAACTCGGCGATGAATTCGCTGCAATGCCAGCTAGCATTGGTCTCGCTTGCCCGGATGCGCTTCGTAGAGCGCCGTCCCTGCGGGACTCCACTTTGTTCAACGCGCCTCGTTCTCCACGCTGAAGCGCGGGGCTAATGAACACTGCGCCTACGGCGCGAGAGCGTGGTGTCCCCGGTCCCTCCGCCGCGGCGGACGAGGGACCTAGGGCAGCCGTTCTTCGTGATGGGTTCAGATCGCCGAAAGGCAACCGCCGATCCCCGTTCGACTCGGCTCGTTTGGCGAGCCTCGCTCAGGGCAGGCTTTCGCTCTGCTCAGGATGACAGGCTCATTTCTTGAATGAAGTTGAGAGACAGGAAGCTAAGTCTCCATCATCGTGAGGCGCGTGCGGGCTTTCGAGCGCAACCATTGACGCGTCCAGATGGCGAGCAGAAAGGCAAGGACGACAACGATGACAGCGATCAGCCATGGATACTCCGCGGCCCACAGGCGCAACTGCGTGAACCACGGCAGCGCGCCGACGTAATAGACCTCGGAGCCGACACGGAAGGATTGAAACTCGCTACCGTGGAGGACGGAAACGGAGCCAGAGACGTCGCTTGACTGCGGAACGTTGAGGAACGTGCTCATGAACGGCTCGAAGGTGGACGAGTCTTTTAGGTGAATCGCAACGATGCTGCGGCTGCCGGCGATGTCGTAAGGAGATTCGATTCCCTCGATGACCGCGTCGGGCGTGCCACCGGCGGTGAGCTCGCCGGACTCAGTGTGATCGTTGGGGCGGAGCTTCCACCATGCGTTGTGAAGGAGCGAGACGAAGAAGCCCTCCGTATCGTGTACCTGAATCTGACCGCTACCGAGCGAGACAGGAAGATGCGCGCCGAGTTTAGAGAAGGCGGGCTGATCGTCGCCCGAGCCAATGATGAGGAAATCGGTTGCGGCGCCGTCGTGAAGAGCGTCGGGCCCGGCGACGGTGACACGCAGACCGGGGAAACCAGTCTGGCGGCCGAAGTGGCCCATGAGAGTGACAAAGGTCTCGATCTCCTGCTCCGTGGGCGCGGACGGCAGAACAACTGTGGTGCCGCTCAGATCGGCAAGACGCGTGAAGGGAAAACCGGCGTTCGAAAAGATCTCGAGATTGGGCAGCGGCGTCCAGTGCGGATAGCCGCGCAGATCGAGATAGGAGTCGCGGAGAATCGAGCCCTGGAGATTGATGGGCGTAGTGTTGTCGCAGTTTTCCTTGCGCGCAAGTTGGAAGGTGTAGTCAAACGAGAGCGTGTTCGAGAATGGGCGAAGATTCACAACGGGGAGGGGAACATCGGTCGCGGTGGTGCGCGATGCATCCTGGCCTGGAGTGAGCGGAGTTGAGCCGAGGAATGCGCTGTTGATGCGCACCTGCAGGCTGGAGATGGGACCGATGGGAATGGAGTTGTAGCGATAGGCGAGATGCAGGCGCGTGTTTTCGTCGCCGGTTTCGTAATAAAGATCAGGCGGGATACGAAAGTAGACATTGAGCGGAGCGGTCCCATCGCCCTGAAGCTGGCCTGCGGTCGCGTAGTCCCAGAGAGAAATGGTCTGATCGGTGCGCGCCCATCGTGGAGCGGCGTCGGGGGCTTGCTTTGCAGGGAGCGTGAGATTGCTGATGGGCGCCTGCGTGCCGGTGAGCATGTCGCTATGCAACGCGACGGCCTCTGCGGCAACGAGCGCGTCGTCGGCGCTGGGGCCGGTGACGATGAGAATTTTGCCGTAGGGATCGTTGGGGTTGGTGCGAATGGCCACAGTAGGCCCGCTGACGGAAGAAAGGTTGAAGCCGGCTGGAAGGCTTGCCGCATTTTCAGCGACGACGATGGCGTTGCCCTGCGGAATGGCGCCGATGTGGACCGGAAAACGCACGGGGCGGTCGGCGGAGACGAGGCCGAAGTAGCTGGCGACAATGCCCGCTGCCTGAATGGCTTTGAAGGAAGGCTGCGCGGGAAAGACGACGGAAATGCTGACGGGCTGAACGACGGCCGGGTCGACAAAGGGGATGGGAAGCTGCTTGAGATCGTCGGCGAGAGGAAGCAGGTCGCCGCGGATATCGAGCCATGTATTCGGATGAACGCGCGCCCAGAGCGCTGTATTGGCTGGATCTTCGCAGTTCATGGTGTAGTGGCCGATGAACTCGACGGTAAGCGCGTTGTTATGGACGAGCAGCTCGGGCGGAATGTTGAAGTCGGCTTCGGAGTCACTGCCGTCTGAGCCGCCATACTTCCCTGCCGTGGGCTGGACGGTGGCGAAGAGCGTGCCGTTCAGAATGAGCTTGAGTTGGCTGAGCTGTGGGATGAGAGCGGGAGAAAACGCGTAGGAGAAATGGATGGTGGCGGTGCGGACGACGTGCGTTTGCGGCAGCGTGAAATAGATGGTGTGCTGACGATCGATGGAGTGGAGCTCGATTTGCGGCGAGCCGGCCTCGGCGAGAGTGAAGGTGTCATGATACTGGCCGGGAAGGACAGCGGTACTAGCTGAGATAGCGGGGTTCGCGGAGCCAGACGCGGGTTGGGCAAGGGACTTTGGCGAGCCGGCAATGAGTAGCGACGCGAGGAGCAGGATCACGCTCGATTGAGCGATGGAAAGCGGCGCGGATTTGCTGCGAGGCTTCTGCGCGTCGCGGCCGGCCAGACTGAGTGCCGTGGCCTTGAGGCCGCGCATGGAGATAGTGAAGATGCGTCCGAGGCTGCGCAGGACGTTGTCGCTTTCGCGGCCCTCGCCCCAGCCGAGCCACGAATCGGCGCGAGAGTAGAGCTGAACGGTGAGTACCTCCTGTTCGGCGATCGACAAATTGTCGAAGCGAACGCGAAGTTCCGAGTTCTCGAGAGAGACGACTGTGGCGTGCAGATCATTTGTCCCCGGCGTTTGATGGAACTGGAGTTGAACGATGGAATCGGGCGCGATTTCGACGGCTTCACCGAGTTGAATGCCAGCTCCGCCATTGGACATGTCGACGGTTTCGCCGGAGATGGAACTTCCATTTGGCAGCTTAACGAGGAGGGGCGCGGAGATCTTGAGACGCACGGTGGTGCGGCGCTGCATAAGTTCGCGCGCGACGGCGGTACAGACGCCGAGAATGATGACGTTGAAGCAGCACCACATCACGTTCATCAGAACCGTGCCTCGGCGCGTCGTATCCCAGATGAAGAAGCGCGGGATAGCGACAAGAAGGCCGGCGATGTTGAAGATGAGCATGACCAGGAATGGTTGGGCGATGCGCGAATCGAAGAAGGTGCGCCGGACGACTCCGCCCTTGGCTGTGACGTTGAACTTGCCCAGCTTGGGGCTGATGAGCGCCATCATGGTGGGCAGCAGAATGTAGGGAGAGAGGACTGTTTCGTAGATTTCATTCCAGAAAGAATGACGGTGATCGCCCTGAATGCGCGAGTTGGTGAGGTTGGAGAGGACGAGGTGAGGCAACGCGTAGGCCAGAATCGCAGCCCAGAAACCGGGAATGTTGGTGTGATTCAGAAGTAAATAAATGAGCGGCGCGGTGAGAAAGATGAGGCGCGGGACAGCATAGAGAAAATGGCCGACGGCGTTGAAGTAGCAAAGGCGCTGAGGAAATGTGAGGCCGCGGGCAAAAAGAGGATTGTCAGTGCGGAGAACCTGGACCATGCCGCGCGCCCAGCGAATGCGCTGGCCTACGTGAGCGGAGAGGCGCTCGGTGGCGAGGCCAGCAGCCTGAGGAATGTTGATGTAGGCGGTATTCCAGCCGGCCATCTGCATGCGCAGCGATGTGTGCGCGTCTTCGGTGACGGTCTCTTTCGCGATGCCGCCGACCTCGTTGAGTGCTGAGCGGCGCAGAACCGCGCAGGAGCCGCAAAAGAACGATGCGTTCCAAAAATCGTTGCCATCCTGGACCACACCGTAGAAGAGCTCGCCTTCGTTGGGAATGACGTGGAACTGGCGGAGATTGCGCTCAAAAGGGTCGGGCGAATAAAAGTGATGCGGCGTTTGCATCACGGCCAGCCTGGGATCGCGCATGAACCAGCCGACGGTCATCTGGAGGAAACTGCGCGTGGGCACGTGGTCGCTGTCAAAGACAGCCACGAGCGGTGAGGCCATTGTTTCGAGCGCGGTGTTGATGTTGCCGGCCTTGGCGAATTTATTGTCGGGGCGCGTGCGATAGCCAACGCCGGCCTCGAAGGCAAACTCCTCAAATTCCTTACGGCGACCGTCGTCGAGGATGTAGACGTGGAGCTTGTCGGCGGGCCAATCCATATTTAGCGCGCCGAGAGCGGTAAAGCGAACGACGTCGAGCGGCTCGTTGAAGGTGGGAATGAGCACGTCAACGTCGGGCCAGTCTTCAGGATTCTCGGGCAGCGAAACAGGAGCACGGCGCAAGGGCCACAGAGTCTGGAAGTAGCCGAGAAAGAGAATGACAAATGCGTAGGCCTCAGCGAGAAGCAGGCAGAGGATGAAGAAAGCGTCCAGCGCGCCCCAGTGATTGGCGGGATCGCGAAAAAAGCGAACAACCTGATCGATGCGCCAGTATCCGTAGCGGAAGGTACAGAACATGGACAGCATCATGAGGGTGAGCGTGACGAGATAGGAATCCGAGCCACGCGCAAGGGCCAGAGCCATGAGGAGGCTGAGCAGCCCGAGAACCGCCTGCTGCGGCCAGGTGAGCGGGACGATTGCGAGGAAACAGAAGATGACCGCGGCAACAATGAGAAAAAGGAGGCGAAGAAGCTTGGTGAAGAGATTTTCGCCGGCACCAATATCCTGCCAGATTGTGGACGCAGTCATCGTTCGCTCCAGCGAACTCCGCGGAAGGTGGTGGTGGCGGCTGCGGACAGGCTCTTGACCCAACTGGCCAGGCTGGCGAAATCCTCAGCCACGCCGGAGTTGGGCGCGTAATCAATGGTGGTCATGCCCTCGGCAAGTGCCTCACTGACGGCGGGCGCACGGCGTATCACAAATGGGAGCAAGCGATCGCCCAGTTGCTCGCGGAGCACTTCGCGCACGTCGAGATGAAGCGGAAGAGATGAGTCGAATTGGTTGAGCACGTAGTTGGGCAGCGAATGAATGGCGGCTGCATTTCCGTTGTGATCGAAGAAGGCGTCAATGGAGCTGACACTGACCACGGAGTTCATGTCGGGCATGAGCGGAACAAGAATCTGCGGGGCAAGGCGCATGATGCGGCGCGTGGTTGCGCCGGAAGCAGTAGCCAGGTCGATGATGACGCGGCCGACGCCGCGCGCGTGCTTGGAGATCTCGGCGGTGAGAGCTTCCTGGGGCGCGGTTTCAGCGCCAAAATTTTCGGGGTCGAGCGTGATCATTTGAATGGGCGCGTCGCCGCTCGCGGATGGAGGGCTGAAGGTGCGCAACATTCCGGGACGCTGATCGCCAGCGCCAAAGAAGAATGGCAGTAAGCCGTAGGCTGCGGTATCGACGAGCAGAACGCGTTCGCCACGGGCGGATAACGCGCGGCCCAGCGTGGCGACGAGACTGGTTTTTCCCACGCCGCCGGCAAGCGAGAAGATGGCCATGACCGGAGCGCGCGCGGCCACGGGGGCCGGAGCTGCCTGAGCAGGGGGCACGCTTCCTTCGACGACTCCGCGGAGCGCAAACCAGCGCGTTGCGAGACGTTCGCGCGAACCTTGCAAGGTGTCTTCAGGCGCCGGGGGCAAGCCGGACGGGCTTGAGACTTCAGACCGCTCAGGCATGAGCCATGCGGGACGGCCGGCATTTTCGGCTGCGTCGGCTGACCACGAGTTGCGCGGCGGCAAATAGCTTTCTTCGCGCATGGGAGCGTACGGCGTATGGGCCGGCTGGCGGTACGACGAAGGAACAGCTAAACCGCGGAGCGCGGAGGCAAGATCTTCGCGAATGGGATGCTCGGTATGCGGGCGATCGGTGCTCGGACGTTCCGGATTCGGACGGTCGGGTGGCGGCGCCGGGCGCAGCGGTTGGAAGGGCGGCTCGGTCGCGGTTGACTGCGGTGCAGATTCCTCTTGCCGCGTGTCGCCATTGCCTCGCTTTGGCTCCAGGGGCTGCTGCGTGCGCAGATGCTCCTGCTCCATCGCCTGTTCAACGCGCTGACGCGCCTTTTCGCGAGTTTGCGCACGCGAGGCAGAAAAGTCGCGGTACCTCGCGCCGTGCAGGTTCGCCCAGGAGTAGAGCGAAGCTACGTCTTCAGGGGGCTCGTTTGGATCGGACTGCCCTTTTTGCTCCGTCATAATCTATACCAAGGTCTAGAAGTGCAACTCCGCCACGCACGTTTTTCAAAATTGATAGTGAGCCCGAGATGCCGGCTGTTGCGATACGGAACACCGGGAACCCGAACCCGGGTGGCGGATGAATCCTTAGGGGTAATCGTAGTGTCCGCACGGGGCCGAGGACAATAACACTTGCACGGCCACGACGCTAACACTTTCAAGCCATCGAAAACGGCAGAACTGCCTCATTTTGTGAGCGATGCGGGCATTTATCCCTCGTTCGTAATCGCTTTCCGCGTGCCCTATGGGTACCATCGTACACGCGGCTTTGATTACCGTGACGGGAAATGTTTTCGATGACGAGCTGATGGTTGAAGTGTTGCGATTCGCGTCAGGCCGGGAAGCCGAAAAAGGGCACCTGCCGGAAGTGTGAATTCCCTGTCCCAAGGCCACAAGTGGTGCGAGTGACCCTGTGTTAGTTTGAAGATAGCGACCTTCAGCGAGCCCGTAGCTCAGTTGGTAGAGCAACGCCCTTTTAA
>CAYOVE010000077.1:0-13554 GCA_964407295.1 uncultured Occallatibacter sp. | reverse complement strand
TTCGCAACTTGATCGACGCCACGCTGCTGCTCACGCCGCCCGGAAAAGTCAACGCTTACATCAACTACGATTACGGCTCGAACAGAGACGCCACCTACAGCTGCGACGGAACCTGCGGCGACACATTGCTGCATGACTGGTGGGGCGCGGCCGGCGCTGTACACATCCAGGCGAACGCCAAGAGCGCCATCGCCCTTCGCGGTGAGTACTTCGACGATCCGGACGGCTTTCAGACCGGCTTCAAGCAGGACATCATCGAAGGGACTTTCACCTACGAGTACAAGTGGGTTGAAGGTCTGCTGATGCGGGCTGAATACCGCTTCGACGCTTCCTCCGACGGAACGTACTTTAACAAGCTGGCCAGTCAATCTTCGTGGCAGCAGCAGACGGCCACAATATCCTTTGTCGCCTTCTTCGGACCGAAACGTTAACCAGGCTGAGTTTCTTCATTTCGTCCTGATGGGACTTTATATGGTCCTGATGGAACGACAGATAGACTCCAGCTACAGCAAACAAATCGGGGCTGGCTCAAGCCTAACCAGGCAGCAGGCCGGTCCCGCAGCAATCAGCTTCGTTGCTCGATTTGTTTCCCGCCGCAGACGAGCGCGCCGCCGAATTTGAATGTTAACAATCCCGGGGGTCAACCGCCGGGAGCCGCGAAACGAACTTCAAATCTCAGGAGAATGCTCATGGCAGATCAGAAAGCACCTCAGATGCAGGCCACCCTGGGCCTAACCGGGCTGACCAGCAATGCAATGGCGCTCATCGCCCCCGGCGCCTTCCTCTGGCTCACCTTCGTCATCCAGGCCGGTACCGGCGTCGCCGGCCAGCCATCGACCGCTCCCGCGATGTGGATCGGCATCTTCGCCGCGCTGCTGCTTTGTCTGGCGACTGCGGTAGCCTACGCCGAGATCTCCAAGCTCTACCCCGGCACCGGCTCCAGCTATTACTACGCTGAGCAAGCCATGCTCTCCAAAGACAAGGCCTTCAAGTATGCCCGCATCTCCAAGTTCATTGTCGGCTGGGGCTCGCACCTCTATTACTGGGTCTATCCCGGTGTGATGGTGGCGGTCACAGGCATTTTCGTCGGCTACGTCGTGGGCTTCCTCTTTCCCAACTTCATGAGCGGCTCAAACCCAGGACCACTCTTCATGGCTCTGGTCGCCGTTGTCTTCTCCTTCTTTGTGGCTTGGATCGCCGCCAAGGGCGCGGGCGCGTCGACGGCAGTGAACATTGCCATCAACATTGTTCAGATTTCCGCCCTGATCGTCTTCAGCGTTCTGGCTCTCGGCTATCGCGCCAACCATCCCGACGGCGCGGCCGGCTTCCAGTACGACTCGCAAACGCTGGCCACTTACACCTACCAGTTCGCGACGGCCAAGGACGGCACCACGATGCGCGACTCGAGCGGCACTCCGCTGCCCCTGCTCGACGCGGCCGGCAAGCCCGTTCCTTACGTGATCACGTATCCTACCACTGACTCGACCGGCAACTTCCTCACCCATCCCAATGCCGCTTCGGTGATTGGCGTGCACAAGTTCAGCTACATGTTCATTCAGGCAACGGTCGCCATTCTAATCCTCGTCGGATTTGAATCGGTCACCTCGATGGGAGGCGAGGCAAAAAATCCGACCAAGCATATACCTATAGCCGTCATTGCATCGCTGTTGATCCAGGGGTTGTTCTGCTACCTCTTTGAGTACTTCTGCGCAAACTACTTCCTAAACTCGGGGTATACCATGCAAAGCGCAGTGGGCTCGGCCGCGCCCATCGGCGACATGATGATCATTGTCGGCGATCAATTGCTCGGCCAGGGCCATGGAAAGTACTTCATGCTGATTGAGGCCTTCACGGTATTTCTCGCCCTCATCGGCACGACGCTGGCCTGCATGAATACCGGCGCTCGCGTCACCTACGCCATGGGCAAAGATGACGAGGCCCCAGAGCACTTCGGCATGCTGCACGCCGAGTCGCTATCGCCGCGCAAGGCCATCTGGACGCTGGCCTGGATCTCCGCGATCATCGGCGTTGTGGCTGTTTCACTGGTCTTCGGCGACGCCAGCGCGCCGTCTGATGCTACCATCGCCGCTCTGCCTCATGGCATATTCTCTACCTTCGGCTACCTGCCGCACGACACCCTGGCCAAGCTGCCCAACTCGCTGCTGGCGATTACACTCACCTCCAACTTTGGCACGTTCATCCTTTATGCACTCAGCTGCTTCCTGTGCATGGTGGCGTACAACAAGCGGCCGGATCACAGCTTCCTGAGGCATACGCTGATTCCTGGATTCGGTTTGATTGCAAACCTTATCTGCATGGCGTTCTATGTCGCCGGGCCGTTCTTCAACCTCGGCACAAAGATGGAACCCCTTACAGCATTGGGTATCGCGGGAATCTGGGGCATCTACGGAGCGATCTACTTCCTGCGATCTTCCAAGGCCAAGGGCAAGTCGGTCCTGCTGACCTCAAAAGATGCAATCTAATTAACAAGTCAACCCGGTTAAAAATCAGGGTGGAATCTCTCCCCGGCCTCGATCGACGAGGCTGGGGAGAGCGAACCACCCATCATTGTTTTTCAGCCCTGTTACCTGTTACCTCTTAAAGAACGGCATCTCCCCTATGTCAATGCGCGGGATGCTTTAAGCGGCGGCGCATATGTTGGACGTACAGTTCGGCCAGGCAAGCGACTTCGGCAAAGTCCGGACCAACAACGAAGACGCCATGGGTTCCTTTATCCCTTCCACCCGCCAGCAGGGACGCTCGCACGGCTTTCTCTTTGTGGTTGCGGATGGAGTGGGCGGGATGGACCTGGGCGAGATTGCCTCTGCCACAGCGGTCACCGTCATGACCGAGCAGTTTGCCAAGGCACAATCGGGAGCCATGCTCATCAGCTTGATGCCGCGGCTCATCGAGCAGGCCAACTCCGCTGTTCACGATCGCAGGCTTCAGCCCGAATATCGCGGCAAAAACATGGCCACTACTCTGGTCGCCTGTGCCCTGCGCTACGATCAGGCCGTGGTCTCGCATGTGGGCGATTCTCGTTGTTACCTCGTTCGCAACGGCCAGGCCCGACAAATCACCCAGGACCACACCCTCGTCAACGAGCAGCGCAAGATGGGCCTGATCTCTGCCGGCGACATCTCCTCTTCCGACGCGCGCCACGTTCTCATCCGCTCGGTGGGACCGGAGATGTTTGTCTCTCCTGATACCACCGCTGTTTCCTTGCAGCCAGGCGATGTTTTAGTGCTCTGCACCGACGGCTTGCATGACGAGATGGGAGAGGCCGAGATCGCGTCGATTGCTTCACAAAAAAAGGATGCTTCGCAGATCGCCCAGGAACTTGTTCACCGTGCAGTCGAGATCGACGGCGGCGACAACACCACCGCGCAGGTGATTCGGGTGCGCTCAGTGGAGCAAGTCGGCATGTACCGCGGCCGCCCCTACAGGCTGCCCATATGAGCCGTACAGCCGCATGGCGGCCGTTGGAATTACAAACGATCGTTTGCCTCCTTGTTCCCCGCCTTGCAGATTCCTTATTCCGTCTGGCGATTCACCCGATAGAGTAGAGACAGCACGATTGGAGCGTCAGTCGCGATGAGTTTTTTCGATGTCCTTGAGCCCGGAACGCAACTGGATTCCTACCGCATCGACGCGCCCGTTGCAAAAAGCGGCATGGCCACGATTTTTCGTGCCACCGATACGCGTGACGGCCGCACAGTGGCCCTCAAGATCCCTCACCCCGATATGGAGGCCGATCCCATTCTGTTCGACCGCTTCAAGCGCGAAGCGGCGATTGGCGAGCGCCTTATTCACCCCAACGTCATGCGCGTCTTCGCTGACGATCACCGCTCCCGCATTTACATGGTCATGGAGTGGTGCCCAGGCCGCCTGCTGCGGAACATCCTCGACGAAGGCCGTCTTCCCGAGGATCGCGCAATCCGCATCGCCATTGAAGTGCTCAAGGCGCTCGACTACATCCATGCCAATGGCGTCGTTCACCGCGACCTCAAGCCCGAAAACATCATGGTCGACGAAAACGACCACATCAAGCTGATCGATTTCGGAATCGCCGGTGACACGGCCTCGCGGCGCCTGACTTACGCCAACTTCACCGCCATGCTGGGCACGCCCAATTACATTGCTCCGGAACAGGTGAAGGGCAAGCGTGGCGACGGCCGTACCGATCTCTACTCCATGGGCGTGATCCTCTACGAGATGCTTACCGGCAAGCTGCCCTTCTCCGGGCCCACGCCGATGGCAGCCATGAACGATCGCTTATTGAATCATCCCCTTCCCCCGCGCGTCGCCGATCCTTCGGTTTCCCCCCAGTTGCAGGAGATCCTGTACCGGGCCCTGGAGCGCGATCCGAAAAATCGGTACGCGACCGCCCAGGAGTTCATTCACGACCTCGAGCATCCAGACCAGGTTGGGATCGAGGAGCGCCCTGAACTTCTGCACTGGCAAAAGCGCAAATCTCAGCTTTCCCGCAAAATTCTTTATTATTCAGGCCTCGCGCTCATTCCCGTGGTGATTCTGCTCATCATGGTCCTCATCTCGCGCTCCCGCTGAGCGGGTTTTCCACACACTAAAATCCACAATTCCTCATGGATTCTTTATGCTGTTTGCGCCAGGGTTTGCGCCAATCCACCTGCATCCTGCGCACGGACGAAAGGAGTTCCATGTCAAACGAGTATCGGAATTTTCTTGCCCTCTCCTATGAAGAGCTCGAAACGCTGAACCTGCAAGCCAAGAGCGACCGCCTCAAGCGCGCGCCCGCCGGCGAGGTCCGCGACAAACGCCTGAAGTATTTGACCGATGAGAAGCGCATTAAAGCGGTTACGGTTCTATTCTCCGATCTCGAGGGGCGTCTGCACCTGCTCGACTACGACAAGAAATTCCTGCTCGGCTCCTACGAGAACCTGACGTTCGACGGATCGTCAATTCGCGGATTCACGGCGCAAAAGGAGAGCGACCTTCGTTTAGGCATTGACTGGAGCGCTTTCTACTGGGTGCCAGCCGACGTCTTCGGTAATGGCAAAGTACTCGTCTTCGGCAATGTGATCGACAAGGACGGCACGCCCTACTCAGGCGATCTACGCGGTGTGCTCAAGAATTACTCTGACAAGCTTTTCAAAGACAAGAACTACACGCTGAACGCTTCCGCCGAGATCGAGGGCTTTCTGTTCGCGGGTAAGGATGCGGAGCAGAAATACATCGAGACGGGTAAATTCGAGTTCATTAATACCGGTGGCTATTACCATGTGATGCCGCTCGATCCGCTGCGCCAGTTCATCGATACTGCGGCCGAAGTGCAGCGCGCCATGGGCTTCCAGAACGAGAAAGACCACCCTGAAGTTGCGCCCAGCCAGTTCGAAATCAACTTCAGCTATGCCGAAGTCGTGGCCGCGGCTGATCAAATCCAGCTCTACAAGCTGCTCTGCCGGCAGATCGCCAACAACATGGGATTCACAGCTTGCTTCCTGCCCAAGCCGATCGTAGGCGTAAACGGCAGCGGCATGCACACCAACGTCTCGGTCTCCAAGGGCAAGACGAATTTATTCTGGGACGAAAAGGGAGAAGAACAGCTCTCCAAGTTCGGCTGGGATTTCCTCGACCGCATCCTGACGCATGCGCTCGATCTTTGCCTGGTGTTCAACTCCAGCGTGAACGCGTACCGGCGGCTTGATCCGCACTTCGAAGCGCCCAACCAGATTCGAGCTTCGGCGGTGGATCGCGGGGCAATGGTCCGCGTGCCCATCGGCAACCATCGTTCCATGCGGACCGAGGTCCGCGCCGTAGCGCCCGACGCCAACCCCTATCTGTCGCTCTACGGAATCTTCAAGACCGGCATCGACGGCGACATCTCGAAGGCCAAGGATCTGCGCGCCGGCGGCCGCTACTTGCCCGACAACATTCAGCAGGCTATCAAGGACTTCAAATCATCAAAGTGGATTGCCGAAGTGCTCGGCTCCGACGTGCAAGGCCGCTATGCCGACCTGAAAGAGACCGCCGCCAACCGCTCACCGCGCGAGTTGGGCACGATCGTCAAATCCTCTGAAGTGCAGTTCCACCACTCGGTCTACAACCAGTCGCTGTGGAATTTGTTCTGAGCAAATTGCCGGGTGCCCCAGGTTCCTCGTCCGCCGCGGCGGGGGACCTGGGATCGCACGAATCCTCGCAACCGACTCATTTCAAGCTGGCCGTTTTGATTTTGCGCTCAAATCAAATGTTGTCATCCTGAGCGAACCTGAGACGGCAGCGCGGACTAAGGGGGAGTCGAAGAAGCTGATTTACGTCACTTATAGTCCCCATGCTCTTGTTTTAGAGTTTCCGCATGCATGAGGGGGGCTACTACGCGTACATGGTCGCAAGCCGCAGCCGGACACTGTACATCGGAGTCACCGGCGATTTGCACAAACGAGTTCTTGAGCATAAGTGCAAATGGTATGAAGGGTTCTCCTCGACATTCCGATGCAACCGACTCGTTTGGTTCGAAGGATTTGTTCAGATAAGCAACGCGATTGCACGGGAGAAGCAGCCGAAGGGATGGAGGCGCTCGAAGAAGATCGCCCTCATCGAGAAAGCTAATCCAACCTGGGAGGATTTGAGCGAGGGTTGGTACTCCGCCGAGCAGTTGTCGCCGGGGCAGCATTAGAAGCAGGTCCTTCGACTCCCTCGCGCTACGCGCTCCGTCGCTCAGGATGACAACATTTTGGGGTTACCAAGAGATAAAGACATGCCATCCGTGTTCTCACACGTTTGCCGTTTTAATTCCCGCTTCAATCTCTTCGGTCAACGCCTCGGCCGCATCGATGCAGTCTTTGCGGCTAACGTCGCGATGCGTCACCACGCGAACTGCGTCTGACCCGAATGCGCCCACCAGAACGCCGCGCTTCTTTAGCCGCGCCGCCAACTCGCCCGCACCCTTCCCTGCCGCCAGGCGGAAAATGACGATGTTGGTTTCAACTGAGGCGAGATCGACCACAACGCCCTCGGTATGAGCCAGAGCTTCGGCTAGCAGGTGCGCGTTGGCATGATCCTCCGCGAGCCGCTTTGGTCCCTCTTCGAGCGCGATCAATCCCGCTGCGGCCAGCACTCCAGCCTGCCTCATGCCGCCGCCCAATGCTTTACGGTAAACCCGCGCACGCGCGATCAACTCCGCCGACGCCACCAGCATCGATCCCACCGGTGCGCCAAGCCCTTTCGACAAACAAAACATCACCGTGTCAAATCCGCGCGTCAGCGCCTTCACATCCACGCCCAGCGCCACAGCTGCGTTAAAGATGCGTGCGCCGTCGAGGTGTAACGGAAGCTTATGTGCCTTTGCCCCAGCGACAATCTCATCCAAGACTTGAAGGTTGGAGACCACGCCGCCGGCAAGATTCGCCGTGTTCTCAATCTCAATCAGTCCCGTCGCCGCGCGAAAACCGCCGTAGGGTTGAATGGCCGGCTCGATGTGCTTCCAGGTCAGAATGCCGCCGTCGGCCGGTACAGCGCGAATCAGGCAGCCGGAAAAGACGGCCGTCGTCGCCATCTCATAGTCGAGGATGTGCGCTCGGGATTCGGCAATCACTTCCTGGCCGGGCTGCGTCAGCGTGCGAATGGCGATCTGGTTGCCCATGGTGCCGGTGGGCACAAAGAGCGCCGCCTCGCGGCCAAACATCTCCGCCGCGCGTCGCTCCAACAAATTGACCGTGGGATCCTCGCCGTAAACGTCGTCGCCCACTTCGGCCGCAGCCATCGCCGCGCGCATCTCGAGCGTGGGCTTGGTGACAGTGTCGGATCTTAAGTCAATGATTCTTGCCAAAGGTTCTCCACTTTCCTTCCAGCAGAAGCCGAAGCAGCGGGCCCATCAGGAGCATTGCGATGACCCCGAATAACACTCCGGACACTACCGTTCCAACTGCTCCGGAAATCGCGTTGCCAACGATTCCAGAGACATAGATTAAGGGAACTGACAGAACTCCAAAAGCCGCAAAACAGTATGCGGCCCTGCGCTCTTTTTGCTCGTAGCGGCCAAGGAACAAATGGAGAAGCCCGACGGCTGTGAAGTAGAACAGGAGCCCAATTGGTATGCATAACAGCAATGCGTAGTTGATGGGCATACATCCTGCTTTCTTGTTCCCTCTTTCCCTTGGTCCCTTGTTCCCTGTCCCTACGGAATCTCCTTCATTGGCAGCTCCATCACCGGCGTCCGCTTGCCATCCTTCTCGGCATACGCCCACAGCCCATGAAAGTTGGCGCGAAGATCGGGATGCGCCTTGAGGAACGCGCTCATCACCGCAGTTGCCTCCGTCCGCAGAGCCGCCGCATCGGTCACCCCGGTCGACTCATAAGCCACGCCCAAGTCCGGCTCGTGCAGCGAAGCGTCGAGTCCCACGGCGTCAATCTTCCATGTGCGATCGCCGTCAGGCAGCGACAACGGAAACTGGCTCTCAGGAGTCGGCGAAATCAGCGACTGTTCCTGGTGCAGCTTTTGCAGATTCGGCGAAGAGAGAAAGTCGACAGGCAGCAGAAGGTAGCGCGCCGCGTCGTAGCTGAACCACGCCGACCAAGAATCGGATTTCGGGTCGGTCGCAGCCAACCCCCGCGCGCGCTGCCAGTACCACACTCCGTCATGCCCGTCGAAGACTCCAGGCCGCACCGTTAGCCCGGCGAGCTTCCATTGCGTCGCAGCGCCATCCCATGCCAGGATCAGGCCCATTTGCCCGGCCAGTGGCGCACCCGCCGCATCAGCCAGCACCACCGCGTATCGCCCCGGCGGTAGCGCATTCATGGTGATGGTTACGGTGAGCGATCCAGTGGCATTGGAACAGAAGAATTGCGTATCCTGCGTTGCCGTCTGGTCGGTAGCATCCAAAAGATACACATCGCGCAACGTGAAACTTCCGCCCTTGACGAGCGGCGCAGCCTGTTCAACCGTGGCGCGAATGCCGTCCCAATCCGAGGCCTCCTGCGGCAGCAAATTGGCCTGCAGCGCGTTGAAATCCTGCGCCAGGACGGCCGCCGTCACCCGGCCAGAAGCCGCAGACAGCGCGTCGCGATCCAGCGAGCCGAGTTCGGCTTGCGCGGTGCAGTTCGTTGCCCAGCTCGCCAGCGGCGTCAGCAGCATGACCGATGCCGTCAAAACTCTCCAAACGATCCGCATCTCCGCCAGAATCCTCTCCGCACGACTTCTTATCAAGCTCTCTTTCGAGCGTCCAACGACCACTGCTAGTCTAGTACAGTAGAGCAGCAATCGAGCGCCGGGGCGCGCTTAGGCCCACAACGCTTAAGCTCGACGGCCCAACGAGCCATCGACTGGCCGCGACGCGCTCTTGAATAGACTCGAAAAAGGGCCGAAAGGAGGCGATTCCGATGCGTTCACAGCCGATGAAGCAGGCGGAGTTCCGGCGTGATTGCGTCTCTTTCCGGCAATCGCGTCGCAGGCCAAGCAAATTGGCCCTGTCTCTGCCTGCGGTGTGGGCCCTCTCGATGCTGGCCTCTGGCGCGCTCATCGATTCTCAAAAAGCTTGGGCTCAGGCAACTTCGCTCCAAAGCAGTCCAGCGCAGGCTCCAGCCCCCGCGACTGCGCATAAGCATGTTCATCCGCGTAAGAAACCGGCAGCGGCCACGCCTGCGCCCCAGCCGGCTCCGCCCCCGGTCCCGGTTGCGCCTCCGCCGCCGAATTGGCCCGCCAATGACATGCCCGGCGCGGCATCCGTCGTCTTTGACAGCCGTGGACTGCGGGTCGTCGCGTCCAATTCGAGCCTGGTGCAGATACTCAAGGAAGTTTCTCTCGATACCGGCGCCAAGATTGAAGGCATGGATGCAGATCAGAGGGTCTTCGGCACCTATGGCCCGGGACCCGCGCGCGATGTGATTGCGCAGCTTCTCGACGGCTCCGGATACGATGTCCTGATGATCGGC
The DNA here is from genome assembly GCA_964407295.1 of uncultured Occallatibacter sp. Taxonomy (GTDB): domain Bacteria; phylum Acidobacteriota; class Terriglobia; order Terriglobales; family Acidobacteriaceae; genus Telmatobacter. The sequence goes on along the minus strand of CAYOVE010000077.1, from coordinate 3,645 downwards.
GACCGGGGTGAGGGCACGCCGCGCCGGATTGTGCTGACCGGCCATTCCGGAAGCGCCGCAAAAAACACGGCAAGTAACAATCCGCAGCCGACCAGCGACGAGGACACAGACGCAGACCAGCCGCCTCAGGAGCCGCAGCCTGAGCAGGAGCCGCCGCAGCCCATTCAAAACGGCGCCGCGCCTCCGGTTCCCGTACGCACTCCGCAACAAATGCCGCAGGAAATTCAGGAGCGGCAGCGCGAGCAGCAAAACGGGCAGCAGAATCCACCGAACTGACCGCGCATCAAATAAAGTGTCGCTGGACTAAGTGAATTTTCTGAGAATTGAGGACTGATGGCTGGTTCTTATAAAGTGCGCGCAGCTTCGGTTTGCGCCTTCACTTGTGCCAGGGCCTTCCGCGGGCGCATCAACGCAAACACCACCCTTAAGACCGCATAGGCGGCGAGAATGCCAAACGCCATAGCTCCGACGGTGGCCGAAATCAACATTGCCAGATTCAACAAATCTGCCATTCAAAACGCCCTAGAACCCTTCGGTGGAAACTCGCGATCGTCTGCGGCGGCGCGTGCAGCACGGCCCGCTGAAGCTTGCCTTGACCCTTGCGCGCGTCTCTGCGATTGTCGCAGAATTTGAGCCGCGTTGACCCTCATTTCTATTGGCAAATAGAATACCTCCAGCGCTTTGTTTTCAGTTGAGCGCCGGCGCCACTCTAAACACGAAAGTACCTGCTGTCTTCATCGATTCCATCCATGGCCATTACTCACATCTCGGTGCGGGGAGCACGCCAGCATAACCTGCGCGACATCAATGTGCGCATTCCCCGCAACTCCCTGACCGTGGTCACCGGTCTCTCCGGCTCCGGCAAAAGCTCACTTGCCTTTGACACCATTTATGCTGAGGGCCAGCGCCGCTACGTTGAAACGCTTTCGGCCTACGCGCGCCAGTTTCTCGACCAGATCGAGCGCCCCGACGTCGACTCCATCGAGGGGCTCAGTCCGGCCATCTCCATCGAGCAGAAGACCACCAGCCGCAGCCCGCGATCCACGGTCGGAACCATCACCGAAATCTACGACTATCTCCGTCTTCTTTATGCTTCGATAGGGACGCCGCACTGCCCCAATTGCGGTCGTCCCATCGCACGCCAGACCGCCGATCAAATCGTTCAGCGGATCATGGAACTCGGACGCGGAGAGCGCGCCACCATCATGGCGCCGATCGTCAGAGGTCGAAAGGGAGAGTTTAAGGACTTGCTGGATCAGATTGACCAGCAAGGATTTCGCGCACGCATCGATGGTGAGGTCACCGACCTCTCCGAGCCGCCCGCCCTCGACAGACGTAAGAACCACAGCATCGAGGCCATCGTCGATCGCGTGCTCCTTAAGCCCGAGGTTGCCCCATTCTCGTCGACGTCTGCCTCGTCAACGAAGGTGGGAAGCAATGAAGCAAAGCCAGCAACCGCCCCTACAAAAGCCTCGACCGAAAAGCGCCTCGAGCAGGCAGTTGCCAAAGCCCTCCAGCTCGCCAACGGACTCGTCCTGGTCGGTTTCAATGCCGGCGATGAGCAGTTGTTTTCTTCCTCCATGGCCTGCCCCGATTGCGGCCTGGACGTGCCCAAGCTCGAACCGCGCAGCTTTTCGTTCAACTCGACCTTCGGCGCCTGCCCCAACTGCCACGGCCTGGGCTCGCTCTACGATTTCGACCCCGCCAAAGTGATTACAGATTGGTCCAAGCCGCTGCTCGACGGCGGGCTCGGTCCCGGCTCCTCGTCGCAGTACCTCATCAAGCTCATTCAACTTGCCGCCGACCGCTACAAGATCGACCTCAAGGTGCCGTTTGAAGATCTGCCGCCGAAACAGCAGCACATCCTCGTATACGGGCCGCCCAAGGGCGAAGCTCCCCGTACCGGCTTCCACGGCATCCTCGCCTACCTTCGTGACAACGTGGAAGAAGCGCGTAGCGAGGGCTATCGCGAGTACATGATGAGCTTCATGTCGGCAGCGCCCTGCCCCGTCTGCCGCGGCAAGCGACTGCGCCCGGAGTCGCTCGCCGTCAAAATCGGCGGCCTCTCCATCGCCGACTTTACTGCGTTGCCGCTCAATCGCGCTCTCTCGGCGGCCATCAACCTCCAGTTCACTGAGCGCGAAGCGCTGGTCGCCGAGCGCATCCGCCGCGAGATCGCCGAGCGTCTCGAATTCCTGTGCGCCGTCGGCCTCAACTATCTTTCGCTCAACAGAAATGCTGCCACGCTCTCCGGCGGCGAGGGCCAGCGCATCCGGCTTGCCACGCAGATCGGCTCGCGCCTGCGCGGCGTTCTTTATGTCCTCGACGAGCCTTCCATCGGCCTCCATCAGCGCGACAACAATCGCCTGATCGAGGCGCTTGAACGGCTTCGCGATCTCGGCAACACGGTCCTCGTCGTCGAGCACGACGAAGAGACCATCCGCCACGCCGATTTTGTTCTCGATCTCGGACCGGGGGCTGGCCGGCTGGGAGGCAACATTGTTGCCGAAGGGACACCGGAGCAGATTATGGCTTCGCCCGCATCGCTCACAGGCCGCTATTTAAGCGGGGCCGAAACCATGCTGCAACGCGCCAAGCCAAGGCCGCTTACCGGTAAGTGGCTCTCCATCACCGGCGCGCGCGAGCACAACCTGCACGATCTGAATCTGCGTCTTCCGCTGGGGCTCATGACCGTTGTCACCGGCGTCAGCGGCAGCGGAAAAAGCACGCTGGTCAACGATATTCTCTATCGATCGCTCGCCAAAAACCTCTACGGCTCCCGCGAAGAACCCGGCGCGCACGACGACCTTACCGGCGTAGAGCAGATCGACAAGGTCATTCGCATCGATCAGTCGCCGATTGGCCGCACGCCACGCTCCAACCCGGCAACCTACACGCAGGTCTTCTCGCCCATCCGCGATCTATTTGCCATGCTGCCCGAGGCGCGCGAGCGCGGCTATAAGCCCGGCCGCTTCAGCTTCAACGTTCCCGGCGGCCGCTGCGAGGCCTGCCAGGGCGACGGCCAGCGCCGCATCGAGATGAACTTCATGCCCGACGTCTACGTGCAATGCGAGGTATGCAACGGCCGCCGCTACAACCAGGAGACGCTGGCTGTGAAATTCCACGGCCACTCGATCGCCGACGTTCTCGACCTCACCATTGAAGACGCTCTGCCCTTGCTCACTGACGTGCCGCAGGTGCGCCAGAAGCTGCAAACGCTGGTCGACGTCGGCCTCGGCTATGTACACCTTGGCCAAAGCGCGACCACACTTTCCGGCGGCGAGGCGCAACGCATGAAGCTGGCTCGCGAGCTTTCCAAGCGCCAGACCGGCAAGACGCTCTACCTGCTCGACGAGCCCACCACCGGCCTGCACTTCGACGATGTGCGCAAGCTGCTTGAGGTCCTGCACCGCCTCGTCGATCTCGGCAACTCCGTCATCATCATTGAGCACAATCTCGACGTGATCCGCAATGCCGATTGGGTCATCGATCTCGGGCCCGAGGGCGGCGAAGACGGCGGACACATCGTTGGCGAAGGCCGCCCCGCAACGATTGCCGCCACGCCCGGCTCCTATACGGGCCAGTTCCTCAAGCGTTATTACAAGTTGGCGAATGGCCGCCTCGCGCCCGCCGAGCCAGAAGAAG
>CAYOVE010000076.1:0-13641 GCA_964407295.1 uncultured Occallatibacter sp. | reverse complement strand
CAACAAACACTGCCCCGGTACGCCTCGCCATCGACGTAGACCGATGGCGCAGAAATCAAACCCGGGAAACCTGGGGACAGTCGGGACGTTCCCACCCCGCCTCAGTATCCGGACCCGTGCCGCCCCTCCGACAACCTCCGGTCCCTTGTAGCTCCGCTAGCACCGCCAACTCCGCCAGCTCCGCTGCGCTGTCAAGCCCCCCGCCGGGCATCTCGTCGCCTCACCAGCTCGCCAACTCGCTGATTCCAAATCTCATCTCCGCGCAAGATATTCTTTCCCAAGTTTGCCGATTATTTCTCCGAAATCGCTATCCTTATATCAGAGTCAAAGAAGAGAATCTCCTTTCAAAGGACCGGGCGGCCCAGAGGCAGGCTTTCGCGAGCCGATCTCTGCGGTCGCCATCCTTTTTTCGCGGAGAGTTTGCCGCCGGAACCGGCACAAAGCCCAATAAAGCACCTCTAAGTCGTTGATTGCAGATATTTTGCATTCTAACCCCTTTGTTTTCATGGGACTAGAGCAAGTGATCGAGGGTATAAGTCGCTCATTCGAAATAACTTAGCGGCAAGACATAGGGGGGGAGGGGGGTACTACCTACAGACAAACCATGGAGGCCGCCACCGTCTGCTGTTTGCTGAGGGCTACCGGCTAATTGGCTGCTGGCGACTGGCGGCTTTCAACACCATCACAATCCCCAACGCCGCCAGCACGCTGATCAGCGCGAACAGGAACACGCTGGCGTAGCTATACCAGCCAATGATGGCTCCAGCAATCGGCCCGACAAGAAAGAAGGACACGTCTGAGAATGCGGTATAGACGCCCAGCGCCGTTCCGCGATTAAACTCCGGAACCCGCTTGACTGCTTCCACGCCGATTGCCGGAAAGATGAGCGACAGTCCTAGCCCGCCCACGGCCGCGCCCGCCATGGCCATCCATGGCGTCGTCGATTGCCACAGCAAAATCATCCCCACGGCTTCGGTCAACAGTGACGCAATCGCTACCGGGTAGCCGCCGAAGCGGCTGATGGTCTTAATAAACAGCAGGCGCACGGCGATGAACCCGACGCCGAACGCGGTGAGGCAGAGAGCCGCGCCGCTCCAATGACGGCTGACATAAAACAGCGTGACGAAAGTGGCCAGCACGCTGTAGCCGACGCCCCCCAACGCGAGTCCCATGCCGTGCGGAGCCACGCGCCCCAGCACGTGAGCGAACGGCATATGCTCGCCATGTACCACCGCCGCCGGCTCCTTGCGCCATGCGAGGACAAAGCTGACGGCACCAATCAGAATCGTCACCAAACCGATTGAACCCAGGCCCCACTGCTGATCCAGAATCACTCCCAGCGGCGCAGCCAGCGCCATGCCGCCATAGGTGCTGATGCCGTTCAGCCCGATCACCTTGGCTGTGTGTTCCTGGCCCGCGCTGGTGATGCCCCACAGCGTCGATCCCGTCGATCCAAGGCTCTCGCCCACTCCCAGCGTCAGCCGGCTCACAATCAGGACGGCAAAACTGAGCCAGTGCACTCCATGCAGAGCCGCCGTGCCCATCAGCAATGCGCCGCTCGCCGTGCAGCAGGCCATCCCCCACATCACTGAGACCTTGGCGCCCATGTGGTCGGAGATACGCCCCGCCCACGGCCGGCTCAGCAATGTAGCAATGTACTGGATGCTGATGGCGAGGCCTGCAAGCACCGCGCTGTAGCCCATGCGCAGGTGCACGAACGGCGGCAGGACCGCCAGCGGCAAGCCTATGGAAACATAGCAGATGAAAGTGAAGTAGACGTATCCGGCAAGGCGCCACGTCCCGCCCCGCGCGGCAGACCGGACAGGAACCGGAACATAGGCAGTCGAGGAGTACGACATAGGCGCAAACAAATGAAACAAAGAATGTCTGTTCACCCTCAGTATACCGGAGAACAGCTTGACTAAGCCCCACTCCGCGCGCCTTGAAAAATACCCTCGCTCCGCAACTTCCTACTTGCCGGCCTTCATCGCCCAAAGGATCCCGTTCTTGATGATCCCGTAGAGGATGGGATTCCCGTAGTCTTCCTTGTTGTGGCCAAGCGCCAGGTAAAACTCGCGCCCGCCGTCGAATTCGTGGTACCACGCGAGCGGCAAGTCGATAGGGAACTTCGCTGCGTCAATGGTCATCGGCTCGAGCGTGGCAAGCTTTGTCCGGTCTGTCACCAGAACTGGATGGATATCAGGATTCAAGTGATCGAGGAAGTAGCACTCGTCGGTCCATGTAAACTGCGCGGGCAGCCCCTTAGCTGCGGCAAAGTCTCGATCGACGACCCGAACGGTGAACGGCTGCTGGCGGGGATGAGCCGCGAATTTTCCGCCCAGCACCGACCAGAAGTAAGGCCAGTCCCTCTCCGAGCCGGAGGCCGAGTGGATGCCGACAAATCCACCGCCGGCTTCGATGTAGCGTTTGAATGCATCGCGCTGCGTGTCGTCGCTGAATGCCTCGTTGTTGCTGTTCGCGAACACCAGCGCGGCATACTGGCGGAGGTTGGCATCGGTGAAGACGCCCGGAGCGTCCACCTCATCGACCTCGAACCCAGCCTCGTCGCCCATCTTTCGAATCGCCGCCACGCTGGCCGCAATATTGTCGTGCACGTAGCCTTTGCCGTCCGGCGTGTAGTTGCGCGTATAAACCAAAATGCGGGGCTTCGGCGCGACCTGCGCCGGCAAGGACGAGATCAGACTCAATGCCCCGGCGAGACAGGCTCCGATACTGGCGATTCGAGAGAAGTGAAGAGTGTGGCGCATTTGTTTCTCCTCGGCTGAAATCCGCTCCAAGCCTAAATCGTCTGGCCTGATCCTCGCGAGTCGCCGCGCGGCCCTGGATTCATTAGACTGGGACGATGGCGGGCTTTTTCATCGAGAACTTCGGTTGCAGAGCGGCACGCGCTGATGGCGAGGCCATCGCCGGGCATCTGCGATCCCTTGCTGAACACCAGCCCTTTGCTTCCGACGTGGTCGTCGTGAACACTTGCAGCGTGACCGCCGAGGCCGACCGCGCGGCTCGTGCCTTTATCCGCCGTACGCATCGCCAAAATCCCGCGGCCAGAATCGTCGTCACCGGCTGCTACGCCCAGCGCGCGCCTCAGGAACTCGCCTGCATGCCCGGTGTCGCCGCCGTCGTTGGCAACAGCCACAAGGCCCTTGCGCCGGAGATCATCTTCAACCTGGCGATTGGCGCAGCCGAAACCCTTCCGCCCTCGCTTGTCCCGGTGTCATCGCTCATGTCCGCGAGAACTCCGCAAGCTGCTCCCATTTGGGCTGACGACCGTTTCGCTCACTCCTTCCTTGAAGACGCGCAGCTCATGCCGGGTACGCAGACGCGCCCCAACCTGAAAATTCAGGAGGGCTGCGGCAATCGCTGCACCTTCTGCGTGATCCCTCAGACGCGCGGCCCCTCCAGGAGCCTGCCCCGCGCAGTGGTCCTTCGCCAAGTTGAGGAATTCGTCGCCGCCGGCGGCAAGGAGCTCGTGCTCTCGGGGATTAACCTCGGCCGCTGGGGCCGGGATTCTTCTTCTGGTCTTGGACAAGATTCACTTGCAACGCTGGTGCGCGAAATCCTCACGCGGACTGCCTTGCCGCGCCTCAGACTCAGTTCCATCGAGCCGATGGATTGGGACAGCGATCTGATCGATCTGCTGCGCGAGTTTGGCGGGGTCCGCCTCGCCCGCCACGCCCACCTCCCGCTGCAGTCGGGCTCCGACGCTGTGCTCCGCCGCATGCACCGCCGGTACCGCCCCTGGCACTATGCCGACAAGGTCTCCGCGCTTTTTTCCGCAGCCGGCCCCGACCTCACTCTCGGCGCTGACGTCATGGTCGGCTTTCCCGGCGAGACGGATCGAGAGTTTGAAGAAACGCTGAACTTCGTGCGCGCATTGCCCTTCGGCTACCTGCACCTTTTCCCCTTTTCACCGCGACCCGGCACTCCTGGGTGGGCCCTCCACCAAGCTTCGCCGGTTCCGCCGGGCGCCGTTGAAGAGCGTACGGCCGCGCTCCGCGCTGTCGCTGCCGAAAAGACCGCGGCTCATCGCACCCGCTTCGTCAGCCGCGACCTCGCCGCCATCACGCTCCACACGCCGGAAGCGGTCGCCGCGCTCGGCCACACCGCGGCACTTTCTGAGAACTTTCTGCCGATAAATCTCGACGCCCGTTTCCCTGCCAATCAGCTGCTCGATGTGCGCGTCACCGGCCTTCACTCCGACAGCTCGCTAGCCGGCATTCCCAGCCATTAACCTCTTTTTTCTGAGGGCCGAGCCAATGCTATACTCAGGTTGCGTCGCTGCTCTGCGGCCCAATGGGGCGCCCTGCCCCGGCCCGCCCGGCGCGCCTTCGGAGGAGTACCATCGCATTCGATAAACGAGCGGCAAAGTCCTTCATTCGCATCAACGACCGAATTCGCGCGCGCGAAATCCGCGTCATCGACGAGAACGGCGAACAGCTTGGCATCCTTCAGCCTTTTGAGGCCCTCCGCATCGCCCGCGAACGCGGCCTTGACCTGGTTGAAGTGTCGCCCAATGCGGTTCCGCCCGTTTGCAGGATTCAGGATTATGGCCGTTTTCTTTACGAAAAGGAAAAGAGCGAGCGAGCGGCGCGCAAGCGCCAGAAAGTCATCACCGTCAAGGAAGTCAAGTTCTCGGTGACCGTCGACGAGCACGATTACCAGACCAAGAAGAATCAGGCGGTCCGCTTTCTCACCGAAGGCGACAAGGTGAAGGCGAGCCTTCGTTTCCGAGGCCGGCAGATGGCCCACCGCGATCTCGGGTACAAGATCATTAATCGGCTGATCCAGGATATCGGCGCTGCCGGCATAGTCGAGTTCATGCCCCGCATGGAAGGCACCATCCTGCACGCCATCCTCGCCCCAGGGCGAAAAGATCCACCCAAGTCCAAACCGGATTCCGCAGCGCCAGCGCAAGCATAGTTGTCAATCAAGAACTGAAGATGATGCGGCTGCCCCGTGGAGGGTTGCCTCTAGTAGGAGTTCTTTGGCGCGAAAGTTGTATTGAATCCTGAGGTACGACACTCGAAAGTCCTATTTCTTTCACCGGAGAATGTCTGCAATTCTGTAAACACCGACGGCCGGTTTGCCGTCTACACCATAACAGATGGCTGCTCGAGTTCGACTTCGGATTGAATTGGTTGCGCTTCCGAACGAAAATTGCCATCCGTCCAGGAGCCGCCTGTGAGCCGCTTGAAACTACTTCAGATCTTTCCGGTTGTCTTGATTCTCGTGGGTGCCGTCCTGGTATTCGAGCGCCCTGCATACGCCTACGCCGATCCGGGCACGGGTCTTTTAGCCGTTCAGGCCGCCGGGTCCGCGCTCGTCGCCACTGGTTGGTACTTGCGCCGGAAGATTTACTCCCTCTTCCGCTCCGGCGATGCTCCTTTGTCCGAATCGGACAAGCAGTCCGTTGCCATGGAAGGCGACGACCTGCAAAACTCGTAATGGTCCAGAAGAGTAGTATTCTGGTCGAGTGGCAGCGCCCCCGCCCGTAAACACTGAATTGGAATTGACTTTTCGCGATCCGGCAGGCGAACTCCGGCTCGCGGAAGGTTGCGCCTTGCGGCGGATTCGCCCCGCGGCTGAGAAAGAGACTCGGGCGTTTCTCGCATCACCGCTGCGCAAAACTCTCGAACAAAGTGGCGACCTGATATCCAGCCGCGTTGCCGAGCCCGGTTCCCATCCCTGCATTTCTTCCGGCGAGTTCTGGCTTGAACATCCGCGCATCGATCCCATCAGCTACCCATGGGAGTGGACTACCGCTCAGTGGCAAGCCGCCGCGGAACTCACGCTGCGCGTGGCCAGCCACGCCATCGACGCGGGGTGGACTCTGAAAGACGCCACTCCTCTCAACATTCTCTTTTCCGGCCCGCACCCCATCCTCGTGGACGTTTTATCCTTCGAGCGCCGCGATCCTCATTCCAGTGTCTGGCTGGCCTACGGGCAGTTTGTGCGCACCTTCCTGCTGCCTCTGTTGGCGGCAAAGTATTTGAGCTGGCCGCTCCAGGCAACTCTGTTTGCGCGCGATGGCTATGAGCCGCGCCAGATTTACAAGGCGCTGCCGCGCTGGCGCCGGATGAATCCCAAGCTGCTTGATGTCATCACACTGGCCACCGTCTTTGAGCGGCCGGGGAAACCAGGAGCCGCCTCGAAAAAAGCTCCATCCACCACCGATCCCGATCTCGCCCGGCACGTCCTGCAAAAGCGCATCGCGCGCCTTGATATGCAAGTCCGGTACGCGGCCGGCGAGCGCGGCCATAGCCAATGGAGCCGCTACGAACAAACAGCCGGACACTATCGCCCCGCCGACGTCGAAGAAAAGCAGCAATTCGTCAAGAGCGTTTTGGCACGATGTCGACCCGAGCAGGTTCTCGACATCGGCGCCAACACGGGCACTTATTCGTTGCTGGCCGCCGATGCCGGCGCGCGTGTCGTCGCCCTCGACAGTGATGCCGCCGCTCTCGAACAACTTTGGCGCGCTGCCCTGCACCGCAACCAGCCCATCACAGCCCTGATCGCGGACATTGCCCGCCCCACGCCCGCGGCAGGATGGCGCAACCGCGAACACTTTTCCCTGCTTGACCGCCTCACCGGCAGATTTGACCTGGTGCTGATGCTCGCAGTCGTGCATCATCTCATCCTGCGTCATCAGTTGCCACTGGATCGCATCGCCGGTCTCTGCGCAGCCCTTACACAACGCTGGCTCCTGCTGGAGTGGGTGCCACCCTCTGACCCCATGTTTCAGGAATGGCTGCGTGGCCGCGATGATCTCTACGGTCATTTGACTGAGGATGACCTGACGCGCGCATTCGCACCGCATTTCGCCGTCGCTGACCGCGTCCAACTGGGCAATGGGCGGGTTCTTTTTCTATTCGATCGCCTTTCCGGATAGAACAATACAGGCGTTGCCGCCGATTTTGAGCGCGCGGGCGGGAACACGGCATGATCAAACGAATCGCACTGGCCTCGGGCTTCGCCGGCATTCCTGCATGTAGATGCCCGGCTACTTCGGCCGGATTCCAAGCCGCGAGCCGCGCATTTGCATGTTCCATGCCCCGCGTAGAACACCGGCACACTGACCGAAGCCAGAACAGCGATTCTCGTCGCGCTACACGACCCGCTCACCTTTATACTGGGGAGCAAGTCTGAGACGCCCACACACGCGGCCCGATCCGGGATCGATTCGCTCGCTGAGCATCGAGCCACGCCTCTGCTCGAATGCCGATGAACGTTGACAAGAACGCCCGCGCCAAGCTCAAGCTCCAGCAGCCGCTGTGCCTGTGGCTCACCGGTCTTCCCGCGGCCGGTAAATCCACGATCGCGAACGCGCTCGAAAAACGCCTGTACGCAGCCGGGCGTCACACTTATCTGCTCGACGGTGACGAAGTTCGCCTTGGCCTGAATAAGGACCTCGGGTTCTCTGAAGCCGATCGCAATGAAAACATTCGCCGGGTGTCAGAAGTCGCGCGCCTGCTTGTCGACGCCGGCCTCGTCACGATCGTCTCGTTCATCAGCCCCTACCGTGCTCAGCGCGATCACGCCCGCTCGCTCTTCGAGTCCGGCGAGTTCTATGAAGTCTTTGTTGACACGCCATTGACGGAGTGTGAGCGGCGCGATCCGAAAGGCCTCTATGCCAAAGCGAGGCGCGGAGAACTGAAGAACTTCACCGGAATCGATGGCCCTTACGAGCCGCCTCTTGCCCCTGAAGTTCATCTCCACACGACGCTCCAGACTCCCGATGACTGTGTTGACTGCATTTGCCGGGCCTTGATTCGCTAACTTCCTCTTGACAGCAGTCGCACTCTCCTTGATCGTGGGGGAAACGGCATTCAGGACCAGCAGAGATCGTGGGCGGCGCATTCAGGCAGCTTGATCGCTTGCACGCAGATGCCGAATTAGCATTCCATTTTTGCCTGGGGAGTTTCCGCCGTCCGATGACCTTCAACTTTCGTTTGTTCTGGCGCCAGACGGTACGTTCCTTCTATCGGAGCACCGGAACGAATGGGCCCCTCAACCGCGACCGGTTCATCTTCCTTTTGCTCTTTTATCCAATCTGGGGATGCGTCCTGCTAGCAGCCTGGATGGGCTTCATCGCCGATGAAATCTTCTTCCCCGCCTACCGGAAACAGAAGGTCGAGAAGCCGCTCTTCATTGTTTCGAACTTTCGCAGCGGCTCGACCTTTGTGCAGCGGACGCTGGCGCGCGACGAATCCACCTTTACCTGCTTGCGCACGGGCGACATCTATCTGACGCCCTCCATCACGCAGCGGCGAGTCTTCGGCCTGTTCTTCCGATTGGACGCGGTGTTTGGCCACATCTGCGAAAGAATGCTGCGAAAGCTCGACACCCTTTCACTCGGCAAACTCAAGATCCACTCCTTCGGCTTGTTCGATCCTGAAGAGGACGAGCACCTGCTGTTCTATATATGGTCAACATTTTTCGCCAGCTTCGTATTTCCTTATCTCGATGAACTGCCGCCCTACCAATATTTCGATACGGAGACTCCGCGCGTTGAGCGGCAGCGCGTCATGTCGTTCTATCGGAACTGCATAAAGCGCCATCTTTTTTCTACGGGCGGCCGCCATTACATGGCCAAGAATCCGCTCTTCAGCGCCAGAATCGAGTCCATTCTCGAAACATTTCCCGATGCGCGCATCCTCTATCTCGTCCGCAGTCCGCTGGAGATGCTGCCGTCGACGATTTCGCTTTTCAGCTACATGGGCCGTCTATTCAGCAATCCTCCGCAAAAATATCCCAACTGCGATGAGATTTTGACATGGACAAAGTACTGGTACGATCATCCGCTCGAGGTCATTGACAGGAGTTCGCCCGAACAGTGCATGATCGTGAGGTACGAAGACTTGATGCAGTCGCCGGACGCCGTCTTCCGTTCCATCTACAGCCGCTTTGGTTATCCAGAGAGTGAAGGGCTCGAGACGATTTTGCGCGATGCCGTCGCCATGGCTCAGGCTCACTCGAGTTCGCACAGATATAGCTACGAAGCCATGGGCTTCACCCGAGAGCAGATCGTCCGCGAGTTTGCGCACATCTTCGCCCGCTTCGACTTCGACACACAGGAAAAGGTCGAAGAACACTTCGTCGAATCGTCGGCCGTCTAGAATCAATCGTTCATTCTGTGACTGACCGCTACGATCCGCGCCCCGCCTGATCCTAAACGCTCTTCCACTTCCAGTCCCGAATCTCCGGCAAGTCTCTTCCCTCTTTCCGGATGTATTGGCCGTGCTCGACCAATTTGTCTTTGAGTGTTTGTTTCAGATACGCGCCCTTCTCCCAGATACGCGGAATCCGGTCGATGGTGTCCATCGCCAAATGGAAGCGATCGAGCTCGTTCATCACCGTCATGTCGAACGGCGTGGTGATGGTCCCCTCTTCTTTGTAGCCGCGCACATGAATGTTGTTATGGTTGGTCCGGCGGTAAGTGAGGCGATGGATCAACCAGGGATACGCGTGGAATGCGAAGATGACGGGCTTGTCCTTTGTGAAGAGCGTGTCGAAATCCGCGTCGCTCAGCCCATGCGGATGTTCCGTCTGCGGCTGCAGCTTCATCAGATCGACGACGTTGACCACCCGTAGTTTCAACTCCGGCAAATACTCGCGCAGAATGCTCACCGCGGCCAGCGTCTCCAGCGTGGGCACATCTCCGCAACATGCCATCACCGCGTCGGGCGCACCACCCTGATCGTTGCTTGCCCATTGCCAGATACCGATCCCCTCGGTGCAGTGTTTGATCGCCGCATCCATCGTCAGCCACTGCGGCGCGGGATGTTTGCCCGCGACCACGACGTTGACATACTGCCGGCTGCGCAGGCAGTGATCCATTACGGAGAGCAGGCAGTTGGCGTCAGGCGGAAGATACACGCGCACAACTTCGGCCTTTTTATTCACTACATGATCGATAAATCCCGGGTCCTGGTGTGTAAAGCCGTTGTGATCCTGCCGCCAAACGTGCGACGCGAGCAAATAGTTAAGAGAAGAGATCTTGCGTCTCCATGGCAAGCCGTTTGTGACCTTTAACCATTTGGCATGCTGGTTGAACATCGAATCGACAATGTGAATGAACGCCTCATAGCAGTTGAATAGCCCGTGGCGCCCCGTGAGCAGGTAGCCTTCCAGCCACCCTTCGCATTGATGCTCGCTGAGCATCTCCATCACGCGCCCCTCGGGAGAGAGAAATTCGTCATTGGCTACTTTCGCCGCATCCCATTGCCGATTGGTCGCTTCGAATACGGCGGTTAGGCCGTTGGAGATCGTCTCGTCAGGCCCGAAGATTCTGAAGTTCCTCGGCTCCGCGTTCAACTTCACTACATCGCGCAGAAACGGCCCCAGAACGTGCGTGTCCCCAATACCCGGCGCTCCAGGCGAAGGCACTGCTGCGGCATAGTCCCGGAAATCAGGCATCCTCAAGTCACGCAGAAAAATGCCACCGTTAGCATGCGGATTGGACCCCATCCGCCTGGTGCCCGCGGGCGCAAGCTCGGACAGTTCTGGTCGCAGGTGGCCTTTTTCGTCAAAGAGCTCTTCCGCCCGGTAGCTCTTCAGCCACTCTTCCAACTGCTTCAGGTGCTTTGAATTTGTTCTGGGATCGGAAAGCGGTACCTGATGCGAACGAAACGTGCCCTCCACCTGTAGTCCATCGACGACTTTCGGCCCCGTCCAGCCCTTGGGAGAGTTGAGAACGATCATCGGCCAGCGCGGACGTTCTGTTTTCCCGCGCGTCCGAGCCTCCAACTGAATCTTCTTGATCTCCTCCACCGCGCGGTCGAGCGTCGCGGCCATCGCCTCGTGCATCAGATCCGGTTCGTGCCCCTCAACAAAATACGGCTTCCAACCGTAGCCATGGAGCAGTTGCTCCAGCTCCTCATGGGTAATGCGCGCAAGCACGGTAGGATTGGCAATCTTGTACCCATTCAAATGCAGAATCGGCAGCACTGCGCCATCGGTCGCCGCGTCGATAAACTTGTTCGAGTGCCACGCCGTCGCCAGCGGTCCGGTCTCCGCCTCCCCGTCTCCCACACAGCACGCCACAATCAACCCTGGATTGTCCATCACCGCCCCGAATGAGTGGCTGAGCGAGTAGCCCAGCTCACCGCCTTCGTGGATCGAGCCCGGAGTCTCCGGTGACGCGTGACTTGGAATGCCGCCCGGAAATGAAAACTGAATGAATAATTTTCTAAGGCCCTCTTCGTCCTGAGTGATATTGGTATAAATTTCGCTATAAGTTCCCTCTAAGTATGTGTGGCTCACTACGGCCGGACCTCCGTGCCCAGGGCCGGAAACATAAATCATGTCCAGGTCGTATTTCTTGATGACCCGATTCAAGTGCGTATAAATAAAGTTCTGCCCCGGCGTCGTTCCCCAATGCCCAAGAAGCATATGTTTTATGTCCCCGATCTCAAGCGGGCGCTTGAGTAGCGGGTTGTCATAGAGATAAATCTGGCCAACCGAGAGATAATTCGAGGCTCTCCAGTAGGCATCCATTTTTCGCAACAAGTCCGGCGATAGTGTCGCTTCCATGGTCCATCTCCCTTTCCCGCGCCCTTAAAGATCGCGTCGCAGCGAATACGACCTTACGGGCGGCGCAAATGCGGTGAGCATCCGCCCCCAACTATAATCCAGTTTTGTTAACGCGAGTGTACTGTCTTGCTCAGTAATCGCTGACAGCGCGAAAAGACCGCTCTCCTTCCAAGCCTGATAGCATTTCTTCTGTTGCCACCACGGGCCTGCCACGTGCGTCTGCCGGAACGAATCTGCCTCGCACGCAAGTTTACGGTTTTGTCCAATCAAAATCGGATTCGCTGAGCGGAGAATCGAAATGAGCTACCTGAAGAAATTCAAAATTGAGCACGGAAGTAAAGTCCGGCTCAAGAAATTCGACCCATCTTTCACCGACGGCCACAAAAGTCCTAAGTCCGCGGTCGATGAAATCGAGCATTATCAAAAGAAACTCAGGGAGTTGCAGGATCTGCTCTACGCCGAGCATCGGCATTCGCTCCTCATCTGTCTCCAGGCCGTCGATACAGGCGGCAAAGACGGCGTGATCAATCACGTTCTTGGCGCAATGAATCCGCAGGGCTGCCGTGTGGCCGCGTTCAAGCAGCCGTCCGCTGAAGAGGCGGCGCACGACTTTTTGTGGCGCGCACACAAGGCCGCGCCCGCCTGCGGTGAGGTCGTTATCTTCAACCGCTCGCACTACGAAGACGTCCTTGTCGTCCGCGTGCACAATCTCGTCCCCAAAGATGTTTGGTCTCGCCGCTACGACCAGATCAACAACTTCGAGAAGGAGCTCGTCGCCCACGAAACCCACATTCTTAAGTTCTTTCTGCACATCTCAAAGGAAGAGCAACTGAAGCGCTTCAAAGACCGCCTCGATGACCCAACCAAGCACTGGAAGATCAGCGAGGCCGACTATAAGGAGCGCGCCTTCTGGAAAGACTACGTGGCCGGCTACGAAGAAGCGCTCTCCCGCTGCAGCACGGCGCACGCGCCATGGTTCGTCATTCCATCCAATCACAAATGGTTCCGCGATCTGGCCATCGCGCGCATTGTCGTCGAGCACCTGGAATCGCTGCACATGAAGTATCCAAAGCCTACGGTCAACATTGAAAAGATTCGACGTGAATACCACGCCGCCGAGCGCGCCTAGCGCTGTACGTGGGCCAGGAGACTCGCAAGGATTATTCTTATGAAAAAGTTCCTGCTTTGCGCCATGCTGTTTGGCGCCTCTTCCTCGCTTGCTTCAGCTTCATCCGTTTTCACCGCGCGGCTTGACGATCCTAAAGCGGTGTATCTCACGGCGCAGGAATTCGGCGTACAAGGAGACGGGGTTACCGATGACACCACGGCGATTCAGGCGGCCATTGACAAAGCAGAGGGCGGCGTTCGCGAGGGAATCGTCTTCATTCCCTCGGGCCGCTACCGGCTCACGCGCACCGTCTATCTTTGGCCGGGCGTGCGTCTCATCGGCTATGGCGCCACGCGTCCAGTCTTCGTGTTAGCTGACAATGCACCGGGATTTCAAACGGGCGAAGGTGTCATGGTCATGTTTACGGGTGCGAGCCCCGCCACCATTCTGCATTCCAGCAAGCGCGTCCCGTTTCCGCCTCCGGGCAGCGTGCCGCCGAATGACAACATAGCTGACGCCGACGAAGACACATTCTATTCGGCGATGAGCAACATCAACTTCGAGATCGGCGCCGGCAACCCGGCGGCGATAGCCATCCGCTTTCACGTCGCCCAGCACGCCTATCTGAGCCACATGGATTTTCACATCGGCTCGGGCCTGGCCGCGCTCACTGAAGTCGGCAACGAAGCCGAGGATCTCCATTTCTACGGCGGCCGCTACGGCATTCTCACCGACAAAACCTCGCCCGCCTGGCAGTTCACGCTCATCGATTCGGTCTTCGATGGCCAGAGAGACGCCGCGGTGCGCGAGCACGAGGTGGGCCTCACCCTCATCCACGACACCTTCCGCAATGTCCCCATCGCCATCGATATCGATCCGAACTACTCCGACGAGATGTGGGCCAAGGACTGCCGCTTTGAGCAGATCTCAAAGGCCGCCGTCATCATCAGCAATGAGAAAAGCCCTCTCACCGAAAT
>CAYOVE010000075.1:0-13725 GCA_964407295.1 uncultured Occallatibacter sp. | reverse complement strand
CCGCGCCCGCCGATCGCCTGAAACGATAGTCTTGTACCAGAGAAAACGCGGCGGCTTAGCCCGCGTTGGTATGAGGAAGCAGATATGAACCTCGCGCTTGTATGGAAAATGCTGGCGGTTGGAACTTTGTCAGCGGTTTTGGTTCTACTGATGCCGGCGACCGCGCCCGCGCAGGGAACGCCTGGCGCAAACGCGCCGGCGACGGCTGTTCTGCATGCGACCATCACCATCACCGGAGGCTTGTCGTTCACGGGATCCTATGACGATCGCCAGACAGCCGCCACGTGTGCCGACCTGGCCAAAAACGGAACAGGCACGCCGGGCGTATCGGAAGTTCAGACGTTTTATGTGCCGGTGCCGCCGTTGAATCCCGATGGCAGTCCCGGTCCGGTTGGCAGTGGACACAACTTCGCCACCGATGTTGCGGCCTGGCCCTATAACGGCCCAGGCACATACACGGGCTCGGCCTTGAACGCGACGCAGATGGACGTGGACACCCTGCCGGGCGATCAGGAGACCCATATCTTTGCGTTTCCAACGGGTGTGGGGACTCTGGTCGTGAATCCTGACGCTTCGGGTTCGTTCCAGTTCCAGGGTTTGCAGGATCCTGGCAGCGTCACGATCTCCGGTCAGGTCACCTGGACCTGCTCGTAGGCAAGCCGGTTCAAACGAACGAAATCCGCGCCCCGGTCAGTTATTTGTTCAGCGAGAAGACGACGCTGATCGCCGTTTCGACTTCGACCGGCTGGTTGCTCAGCTTGTATGGCTTGTAGCGCCAGCTCCGCACGGCATCGAGCGCGGCCTGCTGCAACATGGGCGAGCCGCTCACAACCTTCAGATCCTTAATCGTTCCGTTCTTGGTAATCGTTGCGTGCAGCACAACGGTCCCTGAAACGCCGGCCGCTTTCGCAATGCTCGGGTAAACGGGCTGCGTCTGCTGAACCAGCATTCCCGATGCAACGCCCGATGAAATGGCAAGCGGCTTGGCCGCCACAACCTTAACCGCAGGCTGTATGCGCCCGTTCAGCACGCTGTCGCTCGCGCTCGCGCCGCCCAGACCATCCGCACCGCCCGAGCCAAAGCTCACCGGCGGTGGTGCATTCTCTGCTTGCTTGCCGGCGCCCTGCGGAATCACGGTCGGTGCTGTCAGTTGATCGTCCATCATTTTTGTCTGCTGCTTCGTCAGCCCTGGCGCTGGCTTTACGCCGTTCGGCCCGTTTGTCACCGGAGCGGTAGTTACCGGTTGCTTTTCGTTCGTTGCCGCGGGCTGGGTCTGAGTCGCGGGTGCACTGCCCGGCGGATTCGAGATGTCCGTCTCCGGCTGGGTATCGGTCACTTGCGAAGGCGCCTGTTCGGCGGGTTTCGCCGCCGGTTTTGCCCCATGATGCGAAAGCATGAACAGCAGGGCGCCCAGAAGCAGAACCGATGCGGCGCTTACGGGCGCAATGATCATCCACTTCTTTTTTGCTGTGTTCGGCTTTTCCTCAACTTCTGCGCTCTTCTCTGAAAACAGTTGGAACAGAGCCTGGTTATCCGCGGTTTGCGAGCTGCCCGCGATTTCCGGCGAGTGGAGCTTTCCATTGACCGCGGCGGGCTTCTGCGGGGCCGGCGTAACCGCAATATCTTTCGTCGACCGGCTCGCCTCCGGCTTGTAGGATGCGTGGCCGTTCGAGCCATTCGCCGGCTTGGCCGTCAGCTCCTGCAGCTTCGCTGGGAAGGGTGCGGGCGGGACTGGAGTGGAAACACGCGGCTTTTCGACGACGGGGGCCACGCTTGGTTCGCGGTCGGCAGATTGCTTCGCCGGATTTGGACTCTTGCCAAAGGAATGGGCGGCTTCCCAGGCTTCCCATTCGCTCAGATCCGCGGGCTTGGGCGTAGGAGTCGTTTCGGTATCCCACTCCACGAAGTGCTTTTGTTGAGCAACAATGACGGGTGCGGACGGGGCCAAACTCGATGCGCGCGGCTTTTCCACCGGCGGCGTCACCGTGGAACCACGGTCATTGGATTGCCCCTGCGGGCCTTTGCTCTCGCCGAATGAATGAGTCGCTTCCCATGCCTCCCATTCGCCAGGCTTAATCGGCGATGGCTCTGGGGAGGCCTCGCTATCCCACTCACCGAAGTCGTCGGGAAGCGTATCCGGTAGCAGCGGTGTTAGTTCTTCTGGAGATGCCATTGACCGTCCTCACCTTTCTCGTAGACAGCACCTTTATAGGTGCGTGTTTCTCGCGGCCTTGTCTCGGCGGCAATGTGCTCATGCGGCCGATCTGCCGGTATCGGTTCCACAGCGGCAAAATCGGTCATTGGGATGGCCCGCGGCGCGGGGGCCTCGGCAGCTGGGCTCGGCTGTGACGAGGCGTAAGGAGAACCTTCTACCTCAAGCTCGACCGTGGCTTGCGCCTTCGCGTATTTGTCAGTCTCCGACGGAGTGAAGAATGCGGAGAGGGTATACCTGCCCGGCGCCAGAACGTGACCGGCCGATGGCGTGTAGACAAATGTCCCGGGGACTGATGCCGCGGCGTTCAATTGTGCGGCGCTCAGCGCAGTGCCATACGAAATCGTCGCGGGAGCTGGCCAGTTGATGAGCGCAGGCAACTTCTCGGTAACCGTGAGCGAAACGGTCGCGCTCACCGTTGCGTAGTTCAACGTGTCCGCAGGCGTAAAGATTGCCGACAGCTCATGCACTCCGGGTGCGAGTTTTTCACCCGCCGCCGGCGTGTACGCAAAAGATCCCGGCACCGGCGCTAATGCGTTGAGTTGAGCGGCGCCGAGAGCAACGTCGTGAGCGATCGGATCCGGTGTTGGCCATCGAACGGCAGGCGTTGCCTTGGTCACCCTGAGCGAGACCACGCTTTGCGATATGGAGTAGCCCAAAGTATCCGCCGGGGTGAAAACTACCGTGAGTTCATGCTCTCCCGCGGCAAGCACCGCGCCCATGTCAGGCTTGTACTCAAACGATCCCGGAACCGAAGCCCGCGCACAAAGTTGCGCGTTGCTGAGCTGCGTGCCGTACATAATGGGAGCCGGCGCCAGCCAATGAATGGCCGATTTTGCCTTGGCGACAGAAATTGACACCGTTGCTCGTGCCGCGGCATAGTTCGCGGTGTCCGCGGGGGTGAAGGTGACGGAAAGCGTGTGAATCCCCGGTGGAAGCATCTCGCCCGCGGCCGGCGAATATTCGAACTTGCCGGGTACCTGCGCAGAAGCATTCAGATGCGTTCCGTCTAATGCCGTGCCGTAGACAATCTTGGCTGGCGTTGGCCAGGAGATGGCCGGTGTTCCTTTGGACACAACAATCGTCACGGACGCTTGCTGCGGAGCGTGGCCATTGGAGTCTGCCGGAGTGAACGTAACCCACAGCGAGTGCGTGCCAACCGGCAGTACATAGCCGGGGCCCGGCGTGTACACCAGCGTTCCCTCAGCCGACGCTGTGGCGTTAAGTTGCGCAAACGTGAGCCTGTTGCCGTAGGTAATAGGATCCGGTGTCGGCCACTTGATGGTCGAGGCCGATGGCGCCTCGGTCGAAGGCAGAACCGTCTGGATCGTTGGCTCGTAAAGTACGGAACCCGCACGGGCAAAATCCATATTGGGACCTCCGGGATCGATATCCCTGTGCCTCTCCTGTGGAATCGGAAGTCCGTTAATTGAGCTGGCCATCTCCAGGCTGACGCGCGAAGTGCGCGTTTCCGCTAGCCCGCTGTCGCCGTGCTGAAGCGCGCGTGCGGCGTCCTGGTCGTCGGGGATCTTCCAGCGTACCGGCCTTCCAAGTGCTTTGGTGATGACGTCTTCGTTTGCCGGTTCCAGAAAGCGCGATTCGAATCGGTTGATCACGATTTCCAGATTTTCGCTTCCGTCCGCGAAGAACTGTGAGATAAGGCGATTTGAATTCCGTAGTTCGGAGATTCCGGTTTGGGTCACCAGATAAATCGTCGACGCATCTTCGAACAGCACCTTGGCCGCCACGTCGATCCTCGATCCCACATCGACGATCACATAATCGAATTCTTGCCTTGCGATCGCGATCAGCTTATCGATCGCGTCTTTTGAAACCTCAATGTCGGGAACCTTCGTGGGAGCCGCCAGCACGAATACCCCGGACCGGTGCTTGACCAGCAGGTTGTGAAGCAGGCTCGTGTCCAAACGGTCACTGTTCCTCAGGGCATCTTCGGTCGAGTAACCCGCCGAGATTCCCAGGCAAAGTGCGCAGTCGCCAATGGGAAGAGCCAGGTCGATGAGAAGGATGCGGTGCTCGGGCCTTTGAGCCAGGGCGATCGCCACATTGCACGCGACGGTCGTGACCCCCGATCCTCCCTTGGATCCGAGAAAAACATGTAAACCTCCAAGGGCTTTCTTTCCCTGGGGCTGCTTTGTTTCACCGGCTCTCTCGTCGAAACCAGCTGTGATTCGAGCCAGAGCCTGGGCTACTACACCTCGCTCCAAAGGCAGCAGAAGGTACTCACGTGTTCCCGCCCGCATTAACCGGATTGCGAGCTTAGGGTCGTTCCTCTCTGAAAAGACCATGATGGCCGCTCGTTCAGTTGCGCCTGTTTGCTCCACAAGTTCCAGAACCAGATCCGGGTCGCTGTCCAGGTCAAGAACGACGACGTCGAACGACATCAACAATCTGCGCAAATGCTCTGGTTCCGGCGGATAGGAGTTGAACTCCCTGATCACGGTCCTGCGCGTATCGGCAAAGGCCCTTGAAGCCGATGTGCGGGTTCGTTGGTCGGGGCCTATCAACGCAACCGATAAGGGCGGAGGCGCAGCGGTGTCGGCCGGTTTCCAGTCGAACAGCCGCGGTGCGACAGTCTGGCCCATTGCTTGAGGCGCTTTTTGTGATGAAATGCTCATGGAGACACCAACGGTCTTTCCGTTCAAATCTCAAGTTCGACAGTTTTTCCGGGAGCTGAACTCGCAGGTTTCTTCCGCCATCAACGGCCAAAAATCGCGCGTCTACGGGGAAGATTTCTCAATGCGAGCATCAACTTACGACTGGCTGCCAAACAAGTCGTTGTTGGACGATGGTAACCATTTTTGAGTCACAAAAGGACCCTGGATGCCCATAAATAGTCATTACGAAAGTGTTGGATGGGTGCCACAGGCGGGTTATTTGGCCAGACAAGCTGCGTGGGACTCGGGCAGAATCCGGTCAGGCGTTGCCCAGAATGGCGTCGATGCGAGCGAGGTCTTTGTCCGTAAAGGCAAGGACGGAGAGTGCGGCGACGTTCTGCTCAATCTGTTCCACGCGGCTGGCGCCGATCAGTGCTGAGGTGATGCGCCCATCGCGTAGCACCCACGCCAGAGCCATCTGCGCCAGCGATTGCCCGCGCTCTCGCGCCAGTTCGTTCAAAGCCCTGACCTTGGCCAGCTTGTCTTCGTCAATGTCGCGCTTTTTCAAAAAGCCGTGCGGCTTCGATGCGCGCGCATCGGCAGGAATGCCGCTCAAATAGCGGTTGGTGAGTAGTCCTTGTGCCATCATGAACCGCAGAGGAAATTCCAGGCCGGCTTCACCATGGCGATGGTAGCGGCCGAACAGCACAAGTTTCTTGACGTGGAGCCGCGAAAGGAGCTGCCACCCGCGCTCTAAAAGAGAAGCTGCCGTTCCTTCCTCCATATAATCGCGTGACCACGGCCGTCTTGATCTAAGAGCAGGATTTACATGCAAGGGATGGCGCGACAGCCGAACGCCAATCAGGATTGCTCCCATTTAATCAATACACAATTCGTGCATCCGTTGGTAATCTGCTCAAGCAAATTTCGACAAGATCGGTGCCAATGAATTTCGCTGTCCGATTACAATAAAAAGCACGTTAGATCGGAAGTCCGCGACGCGCTTGGTGTTCTGCCCCAACCGAAAACAATCTGAACTGCATAAATAGCCATTGAGCACGATCGGTTTCATATTTTGACTTATGTCTACTGCGACCAAGATGACTGATGTCGATTCCGGCCGGCTTCAATCGAAGGTTGACCAACGCCGTGCCTTGCAGGAGACCCATGCTGCAACAGACCTGAGCGGGTTTCTATTGCTGGCCGCTCAAATCGCGGGTCTGCTTTCCCTGTTTTACATCTATCACCTTGAATCCTTCCCGTTTCTCGAGATGACGGCCGTCGTATGTGCCGCGTTTCTCGTTCACTACTGGCTTCCATTTCGCTTCAAAGAGATATTCTGGGTCGCTGTCTCAATCGCCGGCTCGTTCTTTCTATTGGACCCCAAAGTAGCAGCACTCGTTCTTGCGACAGGGCTCGCGATCTACCTCATCTTCCGCATTCCTATCAAATTGCGTTGGCGGCTCGCCGCTATAACAGCAGTCTTCTCCGCGCTCATCTACGGATGTGTCACTGGACGCCTTGGGATTCCGCACCCATTCTATGCAGTTTTTGGCGGGATCTTCATGTTCCGGATTATCATTTATGCCTACGATCTGGCGAATACCAAGGAACCTCCCTCGCTGCTCCCGTTCCTCAGTTATTTCTTTATCCTGCCAAACTATCTATTCACTCTCTTCCCGGTAATCGACTTTCAGACCATGCGCACCACCTATTATCGGCGGGATATTCACAGCATCGCACAGCAGGGAATTCACTGGATCGTGCGCGGCGGCGTGCAGTTGATGCTCTACCGAGTGGTAGTGTACCTGGACGATCCTTACCTCCCGGATCGCGTCACGAGCTTGCCGAAACTGATCACCGCGATGATCTTGACCTATTTGCTATACCTGAACGTCTCGGGTAAGTTTCACATCGTTGTCGGCATGCTGCACTTGTTTGGGTACGATCTTCCCGAAACTAACCGGCGCTATCTTCTCGCCAGCAGCTTTTTGGATTACTGGCGCAGGATCAACATTTACTGGAAAGATTTCATGGTGAAGATCGTTTACATGCCGGTGTACTTCAAGCTTCGAAAACGGGGAGATCTTCGCGCACAGATATTAGGCAGTGCAGCTGTATTTGTAGTCTCATGGGCCGCGCATTCGTACCAATCACTTTGGCTCGCGGGCAGACTTTCCTTCAGTTGGACGGATACTATTTTTTGGACCATTCTGGGCGCATTGGTAGTCGCCAATGTGGTCTACGAAGCGCAACACAAGCGCCCGCGAACCTCCCTCGGTTGGCGGAGTCGCGCTTTTCTTGCGATGCGAACGGCAGGTACCTTCGCAACGATCACTATTCTGTGGTCGCTGTGGACGTCTCCGACCCTATCTTCCTGGATCTACCTGATGACGAGATGGACCCAGGGGGCCGCACAATGACCAGGATGGAAAAGAGCGTCTTTCGCTGGCGTCAGGCCCTGCTCCCAGTAATCACGATCATCGTGCTCGTGATACTCAAAGGCCTGTCAACCCCTATGTACTCGACTGCAACTGGACGTTTTCCGGCGATGATGATCGAGGTCATGGCGAGTCGGACCCTTCTCATCTTCCGGGCGCCGGCGGGGTATTACGAGGATCTCAACAGGGCAAGCCGGCCTGACTGGGGAAGGATCGGAGGCGCCAAGTATTTGCCCGATGCCTTTCGCATTAGGCGATTCAGGCCGAACCTGACCACCGTGGCAGATTCACCCAGAATAATCTCACCAACTAACAGGTTTGGATATACCGGTCCCGATTGGCAGCTCATCAAGCCACCGGGCACGCGTCGAATAGCGGTTTTTGGCGATTCAATCACTCAGGGCCTTGGCCTGAGTTCGGACCAGACTTTCGTCAGTTTGCTCGCCGGTCGGCTCAATGCGGATCGCGCGCCGGACCGGCAACAATTCGAGTTCCTCAATTTTGCGGTTCCGGCATATCAATTCCCAGGGATAATGGATGTCGCGCTTCAGGATGCACCTCAATTTCAACCCGACGTGTATGTCTTGATGCTGACGGAACTGTCTGTCTATAGGTCCTGGGACAATCATTTGGTGTATTTGACTCAGACCGGAGTCGATCCAAAATATGACTTCGTGCGAAAAATCATCAGTGAGTCAAACGCGAGACAAACCGACGACGTGACCACGTTGAATGCGAAATTCGCGCCCTACCGAATGTCGATGATTAGACAGAACATTTTGAAAATGAAAGATAATGCCGAACAACATCACGCCCAGTTTCTGGTCGTCCTGGTGCCCGGAGTCGAGGATGCCGATATATCAAGGCAGCGATTTGCCGGAATTCCCGAATTGTTGTCGTCGATGAATATTACATATATCGATCTCTCCGATACATTTACAGGAATGTTGGACAGACAATCTATTCGCCTGAGTCGGGTCGACACCCATCCCAACCCGCGGGGCGACGAGATGATTTACGAAGCTCTTTACTCGAAGCTGCGCGCGAATCCGGAGGCCTGGTCTAAACTGGTTGGGCCAACTGTCAGAAATGACGCTCAAATCGCGCGCCGAAAATGATTCTGGGTCATACCGATGCGCCGTGGGAACGCGCCTGTGATGGCGCCCCGGGGACACTTCTCAACATCAAGTCGGGGCACTCAGGCGTTTAGGAATTGTGGCAAGAAGTTTTTCGTGGCAAACGAGGTGGACTAGCAGAATGAGCGATAAGAGCGTAATGAAAGAGGAACTTCGGACATATATCTTGTCGGCTTTCCTTCCCGGCGATTCGCCAGAAAATCTGAAGGATGATACGCCGCTGCGGACGAGTGGGCTGATGGATTCGATGGGGTTGCTGCGCCTGGTTGGTTTTGTCGAAAGCCAGTACGGAATCGAAATCAAAGCTCACGATACCAGCATAGAGAACTTCGACACAATCGATGCTATCACTGATTTGATCGAGAGAAAGATTGCCGGCGAAACTGATTCATAGCTCAGGACGCCGTTGATTTCGTGCCTATCTTCGAACAGTGCTCAAGATGATACAAACGCTGCGAACGGCAGTATGTGGCGAAAGACTAGGCGCAAAGGCTGTCAGCACCTTCGGACGAATCGCTCGATGTTGCATACACTCACGAGTGAACCAGAATCGAAAAACATTTCCCACGTGTCGACGATACGATTCAAATACTAAGGACTTGGCGACGTGTTGAATCAGGTGTTTGAAGAGACGTGTCGATCGGCTGGTCAGCGGACAGCGCTGGTGTTTGGGAATGAGCGCCACACATATGAGCAACTGGAAGAACAGGTGGCTCACTCTGCAGCTGCCCTCAAGCGGCACGGAGTCAGCGGCGACAAGGGCGTAGCGTTGATCTTGAAAAACTGCCCATTGTTTATTACCGCTTACCTTGCGGCATCGCGTCTTGGCGTACCCGCATTCCTGCTGGATCCCGGATCGACGCAAAGTGAGTTACATAGGATATTTTCCGAGGCAAGCATAGCGATCGCGATCTGTGAGCCAAGCCAACAACTTACTTTGGAACGAGTCAGAGATGAAACCCACCAGCACTTTGTAATTGTGATCCGGAACTCGGGCTTTGTGAGCGCGCCTGATCCGTTGAGCGAACCGCCCGCGACGCAACGATACGACAGCGAAACTGCGATCGTTCAGTACACATCGGGCACTACCGGGATTCCGAAATGCATCGTTCGGTCTCATCGGAATCTCTTTTGTGAGGCCAGGAATTTCAATGAGACGACCCGAATCTCCGCGGAGGACCGCATCCTCTGCACCATTCCGCTCTATCACTCCCACGGCTTTGGCAATGCGCTCCTGGGGGCCCTTTATGCCGGGGCAACACTGGTGTTGATGGAAGAGTTTAACCGCTCGGAAGTGGCGGAGATCGTGGAACGCGAAAAGATTACGGTTTTTCCCGCGGTGCCGCTGATGTTTGAGTTGCTTTCTCAGCGAAGGCTGGGCGCGCACCAGCGCGAGAACTCTCTTCGTCTTGTATTTTCCGCCGGCGCTCCGCTTTCTTCAAAGGTGGCAAGCGACTTCAAGGACGCATTCGGAGTCTACGTCCGCCAACTGTACGGTACGACGGAGTCGGGGGCCGCAGCAATCAACATCGATACTGCACCACTGGAGACTCTGGAATCTGTGGGCCCGCCGCTGCGGAATACTCGGATCGTCATCCTTCAGGAAAGCGGGGAATTAGCTCCGGAGGGTGAAAGTGGCGAAATTGCGATTCAGAGCGCCGCCCTGACACTTGGTTATCTGGGTCAGCCGGAATTGACCCTCCAGCGGTTTCGGCAGGGATGGTTCTGCCCCGGCGATTTTGGAAGACAAGACGGTCGTGGATTTATTTACCTCGAGGGTCGCACGGACTGGCTGATTATGCCGTCAGGGAAGAAGGTTGACCTTTTCGAGGTCGAACATGTAATTAGCTCGTTTGCCAAGGTGCAAGAGGTGGCTGTTGTCGGGATTCGTGATTCTCATGGCGAACGGACGCTGAAGGCAGTCGTCGTTCCGCGCGAAGCCTGTCGCGCGCAGGAGATCATTGAGTACTGCCGGGAAAGGATGTCCGACTTTAAGATTCCGCGAAGAGTGGAGTTTGTAAGTGAGCTCCCTCGCAATAAAATGGGAAAAGTACTGCGCAAGCTTTTGGTAGATTGACTATCCAAATGCTCTGGTGCGGGCAAAGTGTGAGTCCCCTTATGGCTCTCAACGGCTCGTATGGTCCATCATGTTATTGACAATGCACTTGAAGTGGGAGGAGCATGTCAGCTCTCGATGTCCTTAACAGTCTCGCCAAGATTAGTGCCAGTGGCCTTGGTCCCACTCAGCGAGTGCTCCTGGTGACCGATGGAACGCTGACAGAAATTCTGGAGGCTTCTTTCCTCGAGCGTATCCAGTTGATCAAGGTTAGGCAGCAGGTGGTACACGCGAACAAAGAACATTCTTACTTGGAGCCGATAGATGATGAAGCTGTGATGGAGCGCAAGATTCTCCTGCATGGCGCGGAGTCCGGGAGGAACTACGTCTACGCGGAATCACTCGTTGCGGTCGACAGGCTAGGTTCAGCGCTGTGCGATGAACTCCTGAACTCTGAAATTCCACTGGGCCGACTTTGGCTTGAGCATAAGCTGGAAACCTTTAAAGAAATGGTAGAGGTCGAATACCGCAAGGCAGGTGAAATCTCTGCGTACTTTGATGGCGATAGTGCCTCATTATTGATCGAGCGCCGATATAGAGTCTGGTCTGGGAAAAAGGTGGTGATGGTAGTCACCGAGTTCATTCCCGCATTTTATGATTATCGCCCCTCCTCGATGAGGCGGTGAGGCACCCTCCCGCCGGGTGATGGTTTCGGATTGCGGGTTCTGAAGCAACCTGCTCCTCGTTTCCGATCTGTGTCAGGCGTTGCCCAGAATGGCGTCGATGCGAGCGAGGTCTTTGTCCGTAAAGGCAAGGACGGAGAGTGCGGCGACGTTCTGCTCAATCTGTTCCACGCGGCTGGCGCCGATCAGTGCTGAGGTGATGCGCCCATCGCGTAGCACCCACGCCAGAGCCATCTGCGCCAGCGATTGCCCGCGCTCTCGCGCCAGTTCGTTCAAAGCCCTGACCTTGGCCAGCTTGTCTTCGTCAATGTCGCGCTTTTTCAAAAAGCCGTGCGGCTTCGATGCGCGCGCATCGGCAGGAATGCCGCTCAGATAGCGGTCGGTGAGCAGTCCTTGCGCCAGCGGGCAGAAAGCAATCCCGCCTACACCTTCCTTGCCCAACACGTCGAGCAGTCCGCGTTCCGGCGTTCTCTCGAACATCGAGTATTTCGGCTGATGAATGAGGCACGGAGTCCCGAGCTCACGCAGAATTCTGATGGCCGCTGCGGCTTGCTCGGAATTGTAGTTGGAGATACCCGCGTAGATCGCTCTGCCCGAGCGTACCGCCTGATCGAGCGCCGCCATCGTTTCTTCCAGCGGAGTCTCGGGATCGGGGCGATGCGAGTAAAAAATATCAACATACTCCAGGCCCATGCGCTTCAGGCTCTGGTCCAGGCTCGCCAGCAGATACTTCCTCGATCCCCACTCGCCGTACGGTCCAGGCCACATGAGGTACCCGGCCTTGGTGCTGATGATCAACTCGTCGCGATAGGGTTTGAGATCCAGGCGCAGAATCTCGCCGAAGTTGCTTTCCGCGCTTCCCGGCGGAGGGCCGTAGTTGTTGGCCAGGTCAAAGTGCGTAATGCCCAGGTCGAAGGCCCGCCGCACCATGGCGCGCGAGTTTTCGAAGTCGTCCACGCCACCGAAGTTGTGCCACAACCCCAAAGAAATTGCAGGCAGCCGAATCCCGCTGCGTCCGCACCGGCGATATTGCATCGTGTCGTAGCGCTTTTCGTTGGCTAGATACAAGGTTGTTCCTCCGCGCTCGAAGCGGGACCAGGCGCTGAATCGCTCTCTCTAGCTTATAACCGCCGTTATCGACACTTCCTTCCGGCCGTCCGCCGGAGGCGCCACGATGTTGCCTTCGATCGGCGCGCCGTCCACGCTCAGCGCGACGGTGCTCCCCGCGCCCTTGCGCTCGACAGCGATCTTGTAAGTGACTCCGCGAAAGATGCGCGTTGCGGTAAATCCCTGCCAGCCTGCGGGAATCACCGGAGCAATTTCCAGGCCATCATAGGTGGGCCGCACGCCCAGAATCCACTGAGTAATGGCGTAATAATTCCACGCCGCCGTTCCCGTCAGCCACGAGTTCTTCGCCTCACCGAACGTCGGCGCGTCCTTGCCGGCAATCATCTGCGCATACACATAAGGTTCGCAGCGATGCACTTCGCTGATCTCTTCGCGCGCCGATGGATTGATGCGCAGGTAGTAGTCGTAAGCCTCGTTGCCATTGCCCAGCCGCGTCTCGGCAATCATCACCCATGGATTCACGTGGCAAAACACGCCCGCGTTCTCCTTGTAGCCCGGCGGATACGATGAAATCTCGCCCAGGTGCAGATAGTAGCGAGTGTAGGCCGGCTGATGCACCACCAGCCCGTGCTTGGTCGCCAGATGTTCGCGCACCGATGTCAGAGCTTTCTGAGCTCTGCCATCATCGAGACCAATGCCCGCCAGCACGCAGAATCCGTTGGACTCGATAAAGATCTTGCCTTCCTCGCACTCCTTCGATCCGACTTTTTCTCCAAAGCTGTCGTAGGCGCGCAGAAACCACTCGCCGTCCCAAGCGTGCTCCTTCACCGCTTTTTCCATTCTGTCGGCCGCAGTCAGAAAACACGATGCGTCATTCGGCTTACCGTGACGGCTGGCGATCGCCGCAAGCTCGTGCGACGCATGCACAAAGAGTCCGGCGATAAACACCGACTCCGCCACTTTGCCGTCCTTATTTGTCGTGGTCTGGAATGAATTGCCCGGCGTGTCTGAAAAACAGTTCAGGTTGAGGCAGTCGTTCCAGTCCGCGCGACCGATCAGTGGCAGCCCGTGTTGCCCTAGCCGCTCCAGCGTATAGCGGAAGCTGCGATGCAAATGCTCGTAGAGCGGCTCCTCGGTGCCCGGTTTGTTGTCGTAAGGAGCCAGTTCATCGAGGATGCTCCAGTCGCCGGTCTCCTTCAGATAGGCCGCGACGCCGAGAATGAGCCAATGCGGATCGTCGTTGAATCCGCTTCCAATGTCGTTGTTACCTCGCTTTGTCAGCGGCTGGTACTGGTGATAAGCCCCGCCGCTTTCCAGTTGCGTCGACGCCAGATCGAGGATCCGTTCCCGCGCGCGCGCCGGAACCATGTGCACAAAACCCAGCAGGTCCTGGTTCGAGTCGCGAAAACCCAGGCCTCGCCCAATGCCTGACTCGAACGACGACGCCGAGCGCGACATGTTGAATGTGGCCATGCACTGGTACGCGTTCCAGATGTTCACCATGCGATTCGTGT